>NZ_AP023176.1:1673143-2007772 GCF_013426895.1 Paraburkholderia largidicola
CACGAATGCGGCGGAAACCATTCCTGCACCATGACACCGTCCTGTCGCAGGCACAGTTGCCCCGTCAGCTCGCTGTACTCCGCCGACATCGACTTGCCGTTCGACTGCACCGTCACGCATGTGCCCTTCGACGACGGCTGCTCTTCGACGCTGACGGTCACGTCGCCGTCAGACGATTGTTCGTATGCGCCCGTCATGACAGGCAGCGTCCAGCCAGTGCGCTTCGACGCAAACGGCCGGGCATCGTCAGGGTGATTGTTGCTTTCATCGTGCACTCCCAGCTTCGGATCTCGGAAGACACTCTATGCAAATCGCACTGGGAAGATGTGTGCGTGTGTAAGCAAACGTGAATTGCGCGGCGCGCTTCGCCGTATGCAGGGAAAAAATGTAACGTCGGCCTTCAATCGCGTTTTCAACTGTGCGCGATTACAACACCCGCGCCAGCGGCAAACGCGCATGCGTCGTGATCGCGCTGTCACAGCGAGGTAACAGGTTTGGGAATATCGTGTTGCCCGGAATGACGCTTCCTTCCCGTTCCTTTCCAGCGCCGACGCGCCCGCGCCGCTGTGGATTCGCGCGTCGTTTGCCTTCCAACGCGAGAACAAAAGACATGTCGAAAAAGAACTCCCCCGAAACGACGCAGGACGAACCGGACAACATGCAATCCGACGCACAGTCCGCCATCTTTTCGCGCCGTGGTTTTCTGAAGCTCGCGGGCGCATCGGGATTCGCGACGGCAGCGAGCACGTTCGCAGGCTCCGCCAAAGCCGATCCGTCGACACCCGACGGCACGCCCGAACAGATCCATCTCACATGGGGCGAAGATCCCACGAAGGAAGTCGTGGTGTCATGGGCATCGATGGCGGCCGCCGCGAATCCGCGCGTGCGCTTCGGCGCAGCCGGCGACAGGAAAGACACCGTTCACGCCGTTCAACGCACCTACACGGACGGCCTGAATGGCGAAGTCGTGTTCACGTATCACGCGCGTCTGCACGATCTAAAGGCGAATACCACGTATCAATACGAAGTCACCGCCGATAACGACAGCAATACGGGCGCACCCTTCTCCGCGTCGTTCAAGACCGCGCCGCGCGGCCGCGCGCCGTTCCGCTTCACGAGCTACGGCGATCTCGCGACGCCCAACACCAGTTGGGTGCTGTCGTCGCCGCAAAGCCGCTTCGCGGTGCAGGCGGTCGAGCGTTTCCAGCCGCTCTTTCACCTGCTCAACGGCGACCTGTGCTACGCAAACCTGAACCCGACGCACCAACCGGCCGTGTGGCGCGACTTCGGCAACAACAACCAGTCGTCGTCGGCGAATCGTCCGTGGATGCCGTGTCCCGGCAATCACGAAATCGAATTCAACAACGGCACGCAAGGCTTCGATTCGTATCTCACGCGCTATACGCTGCCGCACAACGGCACGCGCTTTCCGGGCCGCTGGTATAGCTTCCGCGTGAGCTCCGTGCTGTTCATCTCGCTCGATGCGGATGACGTCGTCTACCAGGACGCAGCTGCCTTCGTTGCTGGACCATCGGCGCTGACACCGGCCGCGAGCACCGGCCATCCCCCGATCGAACCGGGAACCTCATTCTATGTCCGCGGCTACAGCCAGGGAGAGCAGACCCGCTGGCTCGAACGCGTGCTGCGTGAAGCCTCGCGCGACGGAGGCATCGAATGGATCGTGGTGCAGATGCACCAGGATGCGCTCAGTTCGTCGAAGACGGGCAACGGCTCCGATAAGGGCATCCGCGAGGCGTGGCTGCCGTTGTTTGACCAATACGGCGTTGATCTCGTGGTGTGCGGCCACGATCACGACTATGAACGCAGCCATCCTGTGCGTGGCTGCAATCATAATGCCGGCCGGGATGCGGCCACCGGTGACCGCGTCGATACCCTCCAGCCAAGGCCTGTGGTGACGTCGCATCGAGCCAATGATCGCGTCGACACCTCACGCGGCACCGTGCATCTGATTCTCGGTGGTGGTGGCACTAGCGCACCGCTCGATGTCTATGGCGTTGATGCGGGTACGGGTCTGCCGCAGGCAATGGTCTTCACCAAGCCCAACCGCCCCGTCGCCAGCGCGACAGCAGGCACATTCGTCCGGCCCGGGCCTGATGCAGTCGAAGACGCGATCTGGTCCGCCCAGCGGGATACCGGGACGGGATATGGCATCGCTGTGTTCGATGTCGATCCGGGCGAACGCGGAGGCCGTACGTCTATAACGATGAACTATTATCACGCGCCCGGTGCGGATCAGAAAGCGACTGCAGATTACGAACTGTTTGAGACGATTGTATTTGAGAAGCCCTGCCGTTACTGATCATTCGAACGTTCACGTTTGAACACGATCGAGCGTCGTGTCTCGACCTCCTGACGCTCGATCGCAAAAGCGAATGACCGCTCGCGCTCGTTGATTTCGCAATTCACAGGCTGGCTTCATCGAGTCAATGTTGTCCTTCGTGACCCGGACAGCCGGCAATACAAACTTGGGCGGTACCTTCTCCCCTTTCAGGATCTTGAGGTGCCTGCGTGACGACACATGGCTTGTCACGGTGAACCATCGCCACGTGGCAACCGCCTCGTCCTTCGACGAAGCGATTCGAACGGCCAAAGCGCGATCGGGTTTCACGCCCATGTAACACGTCGCGCGACTCACGGCGATGCGCCTGATCGAACCCGGCCGCGCTCACGCGCCACCCGCGCAAAAGACCTCCGTCGCCAACCCCACACCCAGCTAATCACGGGAAAATCCCCACCCCTCATTCCCATCCAGTGGGAATTGTATTTTTGTCCAGCGGGAGCGGCGTGGCATTCTGCTGGTCATCGAGATCGCTTCTCTTCCGGTCCAGGAATGACGGTGAAACAGGAAACAGGCGTCAAGGGTGCCGAGCGCCTGCTGCTCGTGCTGACCGCGCTCGCCAGCCACGGCAATGCCATGTCCGTGAAGGACATGCTCGCTGCGACCGGCCTCGCGCAAAGCACGCTTTACCGGCAGGTCGCGCTGCTCAAACGCTGGGGCTTTGTCACCGAGGATGCCGGTTTCTATGCACCCGGCCCCGTCAGCCTCCAGCTTGCACTCGGCTTCGACATCAATTCGATGCTGGTCGAAGCGAGCCGCGACGGCATGATGCAACTCTCGTGCACGACGCAGGAAAGCGTCGGGCTCATCGTCGCCGTGAACGATCAGGTGATCTGCCTCGAGATGATCGAGAGCACCCACTCGCTGCGCTGCTCGTTCGAAAAGGGCCGCGCGGTACCGTTGCGTGCGGGCGCATCCGCGAAGTCGCTGCTGGCGTTCATGTCCGACAAGACGCGCGCCGAAACGCTCGAACGGCAGTTTGCCGGCAACGACACGGCCCGCGCCGCCTTCGAAGCAGAACTGGAAAACATCCGCGCGCGCGGCTATGCGATGAGCGACAGCGAAGTCGACCCGGGCGTGTGGGGTGTCAGCGCCCCCGTGTTCCGGCGCACGTCGCGCGGCGCTGGCGCCAGCGCATCGATCACGCTGATGGCGCCGTCCTCGCGCGCCGCAGGCCGCGAGCAGCAACTCGCCGAGCGGACCGTGCGCGTCGCCAACGCCATTTCCGCCCGGCTGCAAGCCTCCTGAATCCAACTCGACGACTGACCACACACCTCTGGAGCCCACACAATGAAACTGAAGAACCTTGTTTCCGCCGCGAGCCTCGGCATTGCCATGATGATCGCCGGTTCGCCCGGCATCGCCGCCGCGCAAGACGCGAACGTGCTGAACATCGCGACCGACGCAACCTTCCCGCCCATGGAATTCGTCGACAAGGGCCAGCGCACCGGCTTCGACGTCGACATCATGAATGCGCTCGCCAAGGCGATGGGCAAGCAGATCCAGTGGACCGACATCGACTTCAAGGGGCTGATCCCCGGCCTGATCGCGCATCGTTTCGATGCGGCGATCTCCGCCATCTACATCACACCTGAGCGCGCCCAGGTCGTCGACTTCACGCAGCCCTACTTCGCGGGCGGCCTCTCTGCGCTCGTCAAGGCCGATTCGCCGATCAAGACGCTCACCGATCTCAACGGCAAAAAAGTGACTGTGCAGGTCGGTACGAAGTCGGTCAACTTCCTGCGCGACAACTATCCGCAGGTGCAGCGCGTGGAAGTGGAAAAGAACCAGGAGATGTTCGATCTGGTCGGCATCGGCCGCGCGGATGCCGCCGTGACCGGCAAGCCGGCTGCCTGGCAGTTCGTGCGCACGCGTCCGGGTTTCCGCGTGCTGGACAAGGAACTGACGACGGAAGCGTACGGCATCGCCGTGCGCAAGGACGAACCGCAATTGCGCGACCAGATGAACGCGGCGCTCGCAAAGATCAAGGCCGACGGCACGTACGATGCGATCGTGAAGAAGTGGTTCAGCGCGAGCACCGCCGCAACCGCCAACCCGAAGTAATCCGGCGGATCTGACTCATGCAACTCGACTTCACGCCGGCCTTCGCCGGTTGGGCCGATATTGCGCATGGCGCGCTGGTCACGGTGGAAGTGACGGCCGCCGCGCTCGTGCTCTCGTGCCTGCTCGGACTGCTGATCGGCATCGGCCGTCTTTCACCGCAGCGCCGTCTGGTCTACGGTTTCTGCACCGGCTATCTGATCTTCTTCCGTGGCACACCGCTGCTCGTGCAACTGTTTCTGCTGTTCTTCGGCTTGCCGCAGTTCAACATTCTGTTGCCCGCTTTCGTGTGCGGCATGCTGGGGCTCGGGCTGTATTCGGCGGCTTATGTGTCGGAGATCGTGCGCGGTGCGATCCAGTCGGTGGATCGCGGACAGATGGAAGCGGCCCGCTCGATCGGCATGTCGGCGGGACAGGCGATGCGCGCAATCATTCTGCCTCAGGCTGTCGTGCGCATGATTCCGCCACTCGGCAACGAGTTCATCGCGCTGATCAAGAACTCGGCGCTGGTGTCGCTCCTGACCATCGACGACCTGATGCATGAAGGACAGAAGATCATCAGCGTGTCGTACCGGTCGCTCGAGGTGTATCTCGTCATCGCGCTCGTCTATCTCGTGCTCACGCAGACGACCAATTACATGCTTCATCGCGTCGAGCGCCGGTTGCGCGCAGGAGGGATGGTGCAATGAACAGCGCTCAACCTATCGTCAGTATTCGCGAGCTGACGAAATCGTTCGGCACGCATCGCGTCCTGAACGGCATTGACTTCGATATCCAGCCAAGCCAGGTCGTGGTCGTGATCGGACCGAGCGGTTCCGGCAAAAGTACGTTCCTGCGCTGCTGCAACGGGCTGGAGCGGCCGGAGCGTGGAACTGTCGATATCTGCGGACGTCGCCTCGTCGATCACGGCACGATGCTCAAGGAGCGCGCGCTCAACGCGCTGCGCACTGAAGTGGGCATGGTGTTCCAGTCGTTCAACCTGTTCCCGCATCTTTCGGTGCTGCACAACATCACCGTCGGGCCACGCATGCTGCGTGACTCGTCGAAAGCCGACGCCGAAGCCGCCGCGCTCGCGCTGCTCAGGAAAGTCGGCCTCGAACACAAGGCGCACGCGATGCCCGCCAGCCTGTCGGGCGGCCAGAAACAGCGCGTCGCGATTGCGCGTGCGCTGGCGATGCAGCCGCGCGTCATGTTGTTCGATGAACCCACGTCCGCGCTCGATCCCGAACTCGTCGGCGAAGTGTTGCAGGTGATGAAGCTGCTCGCATCCGAAGGCATGACGATGCTCGTCGTCACGCACGAAATGAATTTCGCGAAGGAAGTCGCCGATGTCGTCGTCGTGATGGACGGTGGTGAGATCGTCGAAGCCGGTCCGCCCGCACAGATTTTCTCGACGCCGACGCAACCCCGCACACGCTCGTTCCTGCAAGCGGTGTTGTCCCGCTCATAGCGGTCTGCGTCGCATCCCGCGTCGATCACCAACGAAGGCGCGTTCTGCGGCGCATGCGCTACTAGCCGAGAGCTGGCGCGCGAATGTGCGACCCGCGTGGAACGTCCGCCGGGTTCTGCTTTTGTGGAATAGGATCAATGACTGATCATCCACGGCCGTCCACCGCCATTGCTCTTTAATCCTGTTGGCGCTGCGCCGGCCAGCCTGGGTTTCGCGCTGCTGCCACATCCGCACCCCGGTCCGTGACGGTGCGGCGCATTCGCAGCACGCTCGTTGACCTGGTGCGCCGCGCGTTGCGTGGACGCCATCAGCGACAATGCGGGCAAACTCAGTGTCCGCTGCGCGAGCTTGCCGCATGACGGACAAGGCGACGCGGCATCGCGCTCGGAGATGCGGCGCAGCGCGGCGAAATGGCCGCACGTGTCGCAACGATAATCGTAGGTCGGCATAGGTTGCTCCAGAACGAATCGCCCGCCGCATCACGACCCGGCGGGCTCGGACATCAGACGATGTCAGGCGACAGCGGCATATCGACATCACCCTTGATGTGTTTGATAGGTCCATCCGCGCCCGGGCGAATATCAAAGTCGAAGATCTGCGTGGGCAACCACAACGTCGCGCAGGCATTCGGCACGTCGACCACGCCGCTGATATGCCCTTGCACGGGAGCCGTGCCGAGAATCGAATATGCCTGCGCCCCTGAATAGCCGAACTTCTTCAGATATTCGATTGCATTGAGACACGCCTGGCGATAAGCGATGTGCACGTCGAGATAATGCTGCTTGCCGCCCTCATCGACGGAAATGCCTTCGAAGATCAGATAGTCGTTGTAGTTCGGCGTGATCGGGCTCGGCTTGAAGATCGGGTTCTTGATGCCGTACTTCTCCATGCCGCCTTTGATGAGCTCCACCTTCATGTGAACCCATCCCGCCATTTCGATCGCGCCGCAGAAGGTGATTTCACCATCACCCTGACTGAAGTGCAGATCGCCGACAGACAGCCCCGCGCCGTCGACATAAACCGGGAAATACACCTTCGAACCGCGCGACAGATCCTTGATGTCGCAATTGCCGCCATGTTCGCGCGGCGGCACCGTGCGCGCGCCATCGGCGGCGGCTTTCGCCTTCGCGTCGCCAGTGAGCTTGCCCATGTGTGCCGTCGCCGCAAACGGGGGATTCGCAAGACCCGGCACGCGCGTCGGATCGGTGGCGATCAGTGCGGCCTCGCGTTCGTTCCATGTGGCGAGCATCTTAGGATCCGGCAGACAGCCGATCAGACCCGGATGAATCAGGCCCGCAAAACTTACTCCGGGGATATGGCGTGAACTCGTAAAGAGCCCGTGGAAATCCCAGATGGATTTTTGCGCTTGAGGAAAGTGATCCGTCAGGAATCCACCACCGTTCTGCTTCGAGAAGAAACCGTTGAAACCCCACTGGCTGTCCGCCTTCGTGCCGATATCCAGCAGATCGACGACGAGCAGGTCACCCGGCTCCGCGCCCTTCACGCCCACGGGTCCAGACAGGAAGTGAACGATCGACAGATCGATATCGCGCACGTCGTCCGCACTGTCGTTGTTCTTGATGAAGCCGCCCGTCCAGTCGTACGTCTCCAGAATGAAGTCGTCGCCGGGATTGACCCAGCACGCCATCGGGATATCCGGATGCCAGCGGTTGTGGACCTGCTCGTTGTCGTACGCGGACTGTTCGAGGTCCACCTTGATCAGTGTTTCAGCCATTGCTTACCCTCCTTTGAAATAGCGTGGACAGTCGGCTCACACCGACAGGTATTCGCGGATCTTCGCCGTGTCCGCGTCGGCGCGCGGCGTTTCGTGCACGAGGCGCCCTCCTTCGATCACGAACAGACGATCTGCCACATCTAGTGCAAAACTCAGCACCTGTTCCGACACCACGATGCTGATGCCGCGCAGCCTGCGAATCTCGTTCAGCGCATGCGCGATGTCCTTGATGATCGACGGCTGAATGCCCTCGGTGGGTTCATCGAGCAGCAGCACTTTCGGTTGCGTGACGAGTGCGCGGGCAATAGCGAGTTGCTGCTGCTGGCCGCCCGACAGATTGCCGCCCTTGCGGCTGCGCATGTCGTAAAGCACCGGGAACAGTGCGTAGATTTCTTCGGGAACGCGCTTTTCGCGCGCGTTTTCGAGGCCCGTCTGAATGTTCTCCTCCACAGTCAGCGTGCCGAAAATCTGCCGCCCCTGCGGTACATAAGCGATGCCTTTCTTCACACGCCTGAAGCTCTCATCGCGTGATACGTCCTCGCCATCTACACGCACCGCGCCGCCCTTCAGCGGCAGAATGCCCATCAGTGATTTGAACAATGTCGTCTTGCCCATGCCATTGCGGCCCATGATCGCCACCGTCTCGTTCTTCTGGGCGGTGAAGCTGATGCCGTGCAGTGCCTCGCTCTGGCCGTAGCTGACGAATACGTCGTCGACGTTCAGCATGTGCGGTCTCCTTTCAATGGCAACTCAGTGACCAAGATAAACGTCGATCACGCGCTGGTCCGATTGCACCTTCTCCATCGGCCCCTCCGCGAGGATCTTTCCCTGATGCATCACCGTGACCTTGTGCGCGATCTGTTCGACGAAAGCCATGTCGTGCTCGATCACGATCATCGAGCGGTTCTGGCAGATACGTTTCAGCAACTCCGCGGTAATTTCACGCTCGCGCACGCTCATACCGGCAATCGGCTCGTCGAGCATCAGCAGTTCCGGCTCCTGCATCAGCAGCATGCCGATTTCGAGCCATTGCTTCTGACCATGCGACAACAGCCCGGCTTCGAGGTCGAGTTCCTTTTCCAGGCCGATTTCCTGCGCGACGCTCTTTACGCGGTCCAGCACGTCGCTCGTGCGCTTGAACGCGAGCGCACCGAACACGCCACGTCCGCGCGGGAACGACACTTCGAGGTTCTGAAACACGGTGAGGTTCTCGTAGATCGACGGCGTCTGAAACTTGCGCCCGATCCCTTTGCGCACGCGTCGAAATTCCGGCAGACGCGTCATCTCTTCGTTGCGGAACTTGATGCTGCCCGCGTTCGCGCGCGTCTTGCCGCAGATCAGATCGAGCAGCGTGGTCTTGCCCGCACCGTTGGGTCCGATCACGACGCGAAGTTCCCCGCGATCCACATACAGGCTCAGATCGTCGACCGCCTTGAAGCCGTCGAATGCGACGGACAGCCCTTCGACGGCCAGCACGAAATCGGTGTTGCTCATGACGTGCTCCTTGCGCCACGGCGCATGAGCCAGGGCTTCACATGACTGTCGTAGAGGCCCGCGAGCCCGTTGGGGAACGCCATCACCACGCCGATGAAGAGCGCCGCCATCAGGAACAGCCACAGGTTCGGGAAACTCTCGGAGAACCACGTCTTGCCGAGATTGACGAGGATCGCGCCGTACACTGCGCCGACCAGCGACATGCGTCCGCCGACGGCCGCATAGATCACCATCTCGATCGACGGCACGATGCCCACGAACGACGGCGACATGAAGCCCACCTGCAACGTGAACATCGCGCCGCCGATCGCCGCGAGCACGGCGGCGAGGCAGAAAGAAAAGACCTTGAACATCGCCACGTCGTAGCCGGAGAAGCGCACGCGGTCTTCCTTGTCGCGCATCGCCAGCAGCAACGTACCGAGCTTGCTGCGCGTCACCCGCCGACAGAAGAGGATCGCCGCGAGCAACAGCACCGCATTGACGAAGTAGAGAATCAGCTTCGCGTGATCGCCGCGAATGTCCCAGCCGAGCAGCGTGCGCAAATCCGTGATGCCGTTCACGCCGCCCGTATAGCCTTGCTGACCGATGATCAGCACCGACAGGATCAGCGCCACCGCCTGCGTGATGATCGCGAAGTACACACCGCCCACGCGCCGCTTGAACATGGCGAAACCGACAATGAACGCGAGCAGGCCTGGCACCACCAGCACCGCGAGCAACGAAAACGGCAGCGAGTGAAACGGTTTCCACCAGAGCGGCAACGCAGTCAGCTGGTTCCAGTCCATGAAGTCGGGAATGCCCGGCGTCGACTGGATCTTGGTGCTGACGGGATCGGAGGCTTCGAGCTTGAGGAACATCGCCATGCAATAGCCGCCGAGTCCGAAGAACACGCCCTGCCCGAGGCTCAGCACGCCGCCGTATCCCCACGCGAGCACGAGGCCGACAGCGACGAACGCATAGGTCAGGTACTTGCCCATCAGGTTGAGGCGGAACACGTCGAGCGTCAGCGGAAACACGACGAGGATCAGCAGCGCCAGTACGATGAAGCTGCCGTACCCGCCGCTATGCAGGAACATGCGGCGCAGCCAGCCCGCAGCCGGCGGCGGTTGCGTATCGACCGGGGCATCGGCGATTGGATTCATGGTCGTTTCTCCCGCTTGCATCGAAGAGATTGAAGAGTGGGTCAGTTCACGCACGGCGCACCTTCGATGCGAACAGGCCCTGTGGCCGCAGCATCAGCACGATCACGATGGTGAGCAGCGTCAGCACACGCGCCGACGAACCCGTCATGAAGAACTCGCTGATCGATTGCATCTGCGCGATGCCGAACGCCGACGCTACCGTGCCAAGCAGGCTCGCCGCGCCGCCGAAGGTGACCACCAGAAACGAATCGACGATGTAGAGCGAGCCGCTCGTCGGTCCCGTCGAACCGATCGCGGTGAAGGCCGCACCGGCAACGCCTGCCATGCCGCAACCGATCGCGAAGGTCACGCGGTCCGTCATCTTCGTGTCGATGCCGGCCGCGTTCGCCATCTGCCGGTTCGCTACCGTGGCTCGCACACGCAGGCCCCAGCGTGCGCGATACAGCGCGAGCAACAGGCCGCCCGTCATCAACGCAGCAAGCGACATCACGAAGAGACCATTGATGGGAATGTCGAGGCCCTGCTTCGGCGACCATGAACCCATCAGCCATTCGGGAAGATTCGGGCTGACTTCCTTCGGGCCGAAGGTCGAGCGAAACACCTGCTGCATGCCGAGGCTCAAGCCCCACGTCGCAAGCAGCGTGTCGAGCGGGCGCTTGTAGAGATGACGGATCAGCGCCCACTCTGCGAGCCAGCCCACTGCGAATGCCAGCACGAACGCGACGACGATCGCGAGCGGAAAATATACCGGCCTGAAACCGGGCCACACGTTATCCGCGAGCTGCGAGAACATGTAGATGGTGTACGCGCCGATTGTCATGAATTCGCCGTGCGCCATGTTGATGACGCCCATCTGGCCGAAAATCACCGCTAGCCCAAGGCCCATCAGCAACAACACGCTGAAAAGCGAAAGACCCGCGAAACCCTGCATCAGCGTGATGTTGAGAATGTCCGAAGCCGACATGCTTCCCTCCTCGAATGAAGCCGCTCACGTCACGCACGTCACGCGACACGAGCGGCATGGCAGCGCTTACTGATAGCCCTTCGGGAACGGATTCGGCTCGATCAGATCCGGCGATTCCGCGACCACCTTGAACTGCCCGTCCGCCTGCGCCTGGCCGATGCGCGTACGGCTCCACAAGTGGTGATTCGCGTGGATCTTCACGTAGCCTTCAGGCGCCGTCTTCAGTTCGATGCCTGGCGAAGCCGCAACGACCTTGTCGACGTCGAAGCTGCCAGCTTTCTCGACAGCCGCCTTCCACAGCCACGGCCCGAGGTACGCTGCCTGCGTGACGTCACCGATGACAGATTTCGGCCCATACTTCGCCTTGAACGCCGCGACGAATTTCTTGTTGTTCTCGTTGTCGAGCGATTCGAAGTACTTCATGGCCGAATAGAAGCCCGCGACGTTTTCGCCGCCGATACCCAGCACCTCGTCTTCCGTGACGGAGATGGTCAGCAGGAACTGCTTGTCCGCCGTAATGCCCGCCGCCTTCAGCTGCTTGTAGAACGCGACGTTCGAGCCACCGACGATGATCGCGTAGATGCAATCGGGCTTCGCGATCTTGATCTTGTTGATGAGCGAATTGAAGTTGGTGGTGCCGAGCGGGTAATACTCTTCGCCGACGACCTTGCAGCCCTGCAGGTGCCCTTCGATGTGCTTGCGCGCAATCTTGTTCGACGTGCGCGGCCAGATGTAGTCGGAGCCAATCAGGAAGAAGCTCTTCGCCTTCTTCGTCTGGTTCGCCCAGTTCAGGCCCCAGAGGATTTGCTGGGTCGCTTCCTGTCCGGTATAGAAGACGTTTTTCGACTGCTCGAGGCCTTCGTAGAAGGTCGGGTAGTACAGGAGGCCGTTGTCGCGCTCGAAGATAGGCAACACGGCCTTGCGCGATGCCGAGGTCCAGCAGCCGAACACGGCGGCCACATGGTCGTTCTCCAGCAGCTTCTTCGACTTCTCGGCAAAGGTGGGCCAGTCGGACGCACCGTCTTCCTGAATGATCTTGATCTTGCGACCCAGAATGCCGCCCATCCCGTTGATCTGCTCGATTGCGAGACGCTCGGCCTGAATCGAGCCCGTCTCGGAGATCGCCATCGTGCCGGTCGCCGAGTGAAGCTGACCGACGGTCACTTCCGTATCGGTCACGGCGAGGTTGGTCGTATTGACCTTTGCGGTCGGATATTGCTGCGCCCAGCCGATGGCCGGCACCGCAAGCGCGGGCGCTGCGGCGAGGCCCATCAAGAGTTTGCGGCGCATGGCCGACGGCATGGTCTGGTCGTTGTGATCGTCGTGCGACATCGAAATCTCCCTTGTGGTCGTATCCGGTTTGCGTCTTCGAAGCGAAATGTAGGGAGCCAATTTGCGCGATTGAATACGTCATATGACGTAGGGCGCTCCCCAAAACGGCTTCATACAATCGCGTCCGCCACGACGTTCCAAAGCCAAACGTTCAAGGAAGCCCCATCGAATGGAATGCTACTTGCATGGCGAGCCCGATCCGCCCGGAACCCGCCTACTCCAGCCATCGATGCACCAAAGGGAATCACCGCCTGCCGCCTCTGACGACGCAGCGACCCAAGCCGGGGCGTCGCGCCCGGCAATGGGCGGCACGCAACGTATCGTGAAGATTCGCCGCGACTACAACGCATGGGTCGCGGATGAAACGCTGGAGGACTACGCGCTGCGCTATACGCCGCGCGGCTTCCGGCGTTGGTCGGAACTGCGCGTCGCCAATACGGCGATGGGCGCCGTGTCCTTTCTCGCGCTCGAAGCCATCGGCGGCGCGCTCGTCGTGAACTACGGCTTCACCAACGCGGTGTGCGCGATTCTCGCGGTCGCGGTGCTGATCTTCCTGACGGGTATGCCGATCAGTTACTACGCCGCGCGTTTCGGCGTCGATATGGATCTGCTCACGCGCGGCGCGGGCTTCGGCTATATCGGCTCGACGCTGACGTCGCTGATCTATGCCGTCTTCACCTTCGTGTTCTTCGCGCTCGAAGCGGCCATCATGTCGCTCGCGGTGGAGTTGTATTTCGGCATACCGCTCTCCATCGCATATGTGATCAGTGCGCTCGTCATCATCCCCGTGGTGACGTTCGGCATCACGTTCATCAACCGCTTGCAGGGCTGGACGCAGCCGCTGTGGATCGTGCTGCTCGTCGTCCCTTACGCAGCCGTGCTATGGCGCGAACCGCACGCACTCGCCGACTGGTTCACCTTCGCCGGGATCTCGGGCGATGACCGCAAATTCAATCTGTTTGCGTTCGGCGCGGGCTGCACGGTGGCGCTGTCGATGATCGTGCAGATCGGCGAACAGGTCGACTATCTGCGTTTCCTGCCACCGTGCACGAGCAAGAACCGCGTGCGCTGGTGGATTGCGTTGATCGCGGCAGGGCCCGGCTGGATCATTCCCGGCGCACTGAAGATGCTCGGCGGTGCATTCCTCGCGTTTCTCGCCATCCAGCACGAAATCGATCCGGCAAAGGCCGTCGAGCCGACGCAGATGTACCTCGTCGCCTATCAATACCTGTTCCGTTCGCCCGAAGGTGCGCTTGCCGCGATGACCCTGTTCGTCATCGTGTCGCAGATCAAGATCAACGTGACCAACGCGTACGCCGGTTCGCTCGCGTGGTCGAATTTTTTCGCACGGCTCACACATAGTCATCCAGGGCGCGTGGTATGGCTCGTATTCAACGTGCTCATCGCGTTGCTGCTGGTCGAGATGGGCGTATTCGAAGCGATCAGCAAGGTGCTCGCGCTGTATTCGAACGTGGCGATCGCGTGGATCGGGGCGCTCGTCGGGGACCTCGTCATCAACAAGCCGCTCAAGCTCAGCCCGTCGTATGTCGAGTTCAAGCGCGCGCATCTGTACGACGTGAACCCGGTCGGCATCGGTGCGATGTTCGTCGCGTCCGCCGTCGCGGCGCTTTCGCATGCGGGCGTTTTCGGGCCGGTGGCGGAAGCGCTGTCGTCGTTCATTGCATTGCTGGTTGCGTTCGTGTGTGCGCCGCTCATTGCGCTCGTCACCCGAGGCCGCTTCTATCTGGCACGCGACGACAGCACGCTCGCGCCCGGTGCGACCCTGCGCTGCGTGATCTGCGAAAACACCTTCGAACGTGAAGACATGGCGCATTGCCCCGCCTACGCGGGTTCGATCTGTTCGCTATGTTGCTCACTCGATTCACGCTGCAACGACTTATGCAAGCCACACGCCCGCCTGACCACACAACTAGGGCAAACCGTGCGCAACCTGTTTCCGCGCTTGCAGCTCGGACGCGCGAGCTTGCGCATCGCGCAATACCTTGGCTTATTGATTGTCGGACTCGTCCTGCTCGGCGGCGTCATGTCGATCCAGTGGTATCAGAGCGTGAGCGCCCTGTCCGATCTCGACACGATGGCGCGCGACGCGCTTCTGCACGGTTATCTGGAAGCGTTCTTCGCACTCGCGCTGGTCGGCTGCATTGCTGCGTGGTGGCTGGTGCTCGCGAACGAAAATCGCAAGGTCACCCAGGAAGAACTGCAGCGCCAGGCCGAATTGCTGATGCAGGAAATCGAGGCGCACCGCAAGACCGACGCGGCGCTCCAGCAGGCAAGCGCGGCAGCCGAATCGGCGAACCGTGCGAAGAGCCGCTATGTGACGGGGCTGAGCCATGAACTGCGCACGCCGCTCAACAGCATCCTCGGCTATGCGCAACTGCTTCTGCAAGCGACCGACGAGTTGCCTCCCGCACGCCGTGAAGCGGCGGCGACCATCTATCGCAGCGGAGAACACCTGCTGGCACTCGTCGACGGCTTGCTCGATGTCGCGCGCATCGAGTCGGGCAAGCTTCAACTGAACGTCACCGAAGTGTCGCTGCCGGATTTCGTTACCCAACTCAGCGCAATGCTCGAACCACAGGCGACCGACAAGGGCCTCGCGTTCGACTTCCAGACCACGGGCCGCATTCCGGAAGTGGTTCGCATCGACGAAAAGCGCGTGCGGCAGATTCTGATCAACCTGATCGGCAATGCAATCCGTTTCACGTCGCAAGGCCGCGTGAACGTGCGCGCCGGATATGCGTGGGAAACGCTGACCTTCGATATCACCGACACCGGCCCGGGCATCCCTGCCGCCGAACTGGAACGCCTGTTCCTGCCGTTCGAACGCGGCGCGGCCGCACGCGAGCACGACCACGGCGCGGGACTTGGTCTCACCATATGCCGGCTGCTGACCGAGCTGATGGGCGGCAGCCTGCAGGTACAAAGCGAAGTAGGTAAAGGCACGCGCTTCATCGTGAAGCTGTTCGCATCGGAAGTGCGCGCACCCGTGCGGTTTTCCGGTGGTCAGATCAACATCAGGGGCTACCTGGGCAAACGGCGCACCGTGCTGATCGTCGACGACCTGACGGAGCAGCGGCGCATCGTCACGCAGACACTCGTACCACTCGGCTTCGACGTGATCGAGGTTGGGAGCGGCCCGCAAGCACTGCAATGGCTTGCGACGGGCGGTGCCGATCTCATTCTGATGGACGTGGCCATGCCGATGATGGACGGTTTCGAGGCGAGCCGGTTGATCCGTGACAATCATCTGTCGGACGCGCCGATCCTGATCCTGTCGGCAAACGCCTTCGCCGACGACCGCGAAAAAGGTGCGGCGGCCGGATGCGACGATTATCTGGCCAAGCCCGTGCATCTGCCGCTGCTGCTCGACAAGATGGCCACGCTGCTCGAATTGCAGTGGATCACAGAGCCCGCGCCGCTATCTGCCGAAGCATCCATCTCGCCACAGGCGATCGCCTCACTACCGACGCCCTTGCTCGACAATCTGCGCTCAACGCTGGAGATGGGCTATATGCAGGGCTTCATCGAACAACTGGATGCCGCCGAGCATCATGCCCCCGAGCTCTCTTCGCTCCTCGAACCACTACGTGCAATGGCGCGGCGCTTCAGGCTTTCCGAACTCGCGCGCGTGCTTGCGCCACCTCAGCCGACCAATCCCGATGCATGACGATCAGCACCTTCTGCCCAGCGAGACGGCGAGCCTGCCCGAATTGCCCAATGACCGCGCAGTCGTGCTGATCGTCGACGACACGCCCGACAATCTCGCGCTGCTCTCGGATACGCTGAACGACGCTGGCTATGCGGTGCTCGTCGCGCTGGACGGCCAATCGGCGCTGCAACGACTCGCGCGCGTGACGCCCGACGTCGTACTGCTCGACGCGCTGATGCCGGGCATGGACGGCTTCGAGACTTGCAAGCTCATCAAGGCCGATCCGCGCAATCGACACCTGCCCGTGATTTTCATGACCGCGCTGACAGAAAGCGAACATGTCGTGCATGGCTTTCGTGTTGGTGGCATCGACTATGTGCCAAAACCAGTCAAGCCGAGCGAAGTGGTTGCGCGTATCGCCGCACACGTGCAACGGTCCAGGCAACAGCGGCATATGGATGCGGCATTGGAGATCGGCATGCGCGCGGCACTCATCGCTGCGGAAGACGGCACGATACGCTGGCAAAGCGAACTCGCGCGCGAGCGGCTACCCCGCTACGCAGCGGAGAGTGCGCCCGGTGATGGGCTGCCTGAGTTGCTCCCTGAGTTGCTCCCTGAGTTGCTCCCTGAGTTGCTGCATCAGTGGCTAATGCGCTGGGTCGAAGCCGGCTGCGATCTGCAGGCGAGTTTCGACACGGTGAGCGGCCGCGTGCGTCAGAGCGTACGCGTAATCGGACGCGCGGAACACGGCGACTGGCTCATCGTGCTGGAAGAGTTCGACGACGCGTCGCAAACTGATAGCCTCGCCGGACGTTTCAGCCTCACCAGCCGCGAGGCGGAAGTGTTGCTCTGGCTCTCACGCGGCAAGACGAACCGCGATATCAGCGACATTCTGGGCATGGCGCCACGCACGGTTAACAAGCATCTCGAACACGTATTCAGCAAGCTCAGTGTTGAAACGCGATCGGCAGCCGCTGCAGTTGCGATGCGTTGTCTCACGCAGCAACAGAAATGAAGCCAGATCTTCAAACGGCTGTGTCACATCCAGACCAGAAGCTGTGACTCCCCGAAAACACACCGGGTCATCCTCCGCGTGTCGACCACACATGTCGCTTCTGCATGGACGCGCACAAGGAAATATTGAAGCGAACCCACGCGCTATCGCGCGAAAAAAAACGCCAACCCGTATGGGTTGGCGTTTCGCCAGGCGTATGACGGATATCAGAACTGGTTCATGGTGTTGTCTTTACCCGCCGCTTTCAGCGCCGCTTCGCCGCTGAAATACTCCTTGTGGTCGTCACCGATGTCCGAACCGGACATGTTCTGATGCTTGACGCACGCGATGCCCTGACGGATTTCCTTGCGCTGCACGCCGGCCACATAACCCAGCATGCCCTGGTCGCCGAAGTATTCCCTGGCCAGATTGTCGGTCGACAGTGCGGCGGTATGGTACGTCGGCAGCGTAATCAGGTGGTGGAAGATACCTGCTTCGCGCGATGCGTCGGCCTGGAAGGTACGGATCTTCTCGTCGGCGAGTTTCGCCAGTTCGGTCTCGTCGTATTCCACGCTCATCAGTCGCGGGCGGTCGTATGCCGACACATCCTTGCCCTCGGCCTGCATTGCGTCATACGCCTGCTGACGGAAGTTCAGGGTCCAGTTGAACGACGGGCTGTTGTTGTACACCAGCTTGGCGTTCGGGATGACTTTGCGAATCTCGCTGACCATGCCGCCAATCTGAGCGATGTGCGGTTTTTCGGTTTCGATCCACAGCAGGTCAGCGCCGTTTTGCAACGCGGTGACGCAATCCAGCACGCAGCGTGCTTCGCCCGTGCCGGCGCGGAACTGGAACAGGTTGCTCGGCAGGCGCTTCGGACGCAGCAGCTTGCCGTCACGCTTGATGATGACGTCGCCATTGCCCAGTTCGTCGGCCGACAATTCTTCGCAATCGAGGAAGGCGTTGTACTGGTCGCCCAGATCGCCTGGCCTGCTGGTGACGGCGATCTGCTTGGTCAGGCCGGCACCGAGTGAATCGGTGCGGGCCACGATGATGCCGTCGTCCACGCCCAGTTCGAGGAACGCGTAACGGATGGCGCGGATCTTGGCCAGGAAATCCTCGTGCGGCACCGTGACCTTGCCATCCTGGTGACCACACTGCTTCTCGTCGGACACCTGGTTCTCGATCTGGATGCAGCATGCGCCCGCTTCAATGAACTGCTTGGCGAGCAGGTAGGTTGCTTCCGCGTTGCCAAAGCCTGCGTCGATGTCGGCGATGATAGGCACGACGTGCGTGACGTGGTTATCGATTTTTTCCTGAATGGCCGCCTTGGCAGAGCCAACGGCCGCGTCGAGCTCGCGGAACAAGCCTCCCAGTTCACGCGCATCGGCCTGGCGAAGGAATGTGTACAGCTCGCGGATGAGCGCGCTGACCGAGGTCTTTTCGTGCATCGACTGGTCCGGCAGCGGGCCGAACTCGGAGCGCAGCGCGGCCACCATCCAGCCGGACAGATAAAGGTAGCGACGGTCGGTGCTGTTGAAGTGCTTCTTGATGGAGATCATCTTCTGCTGGCCGATGAAGCCGTGCCAGCATCCCAGCGACTGGGTGTACTTCGACGGATCGGCATCGTAGGCAGCCATGTCAGCGCGCATGATCCTGGCGGTGTACTTCGCGATGTCCAGGCCCGTTTTGAACTTGTTCTGGGCACGCATGCGGGCGGCGTACTCCGGGCTGATTGCATTCCACGCGCTGCCGTGAGTCTCTTTCAAATCGGCAACTGCGCTGATGTCGTCTTGATACTGGCTCATGTTTTTCTCCTGGGGCGTTTAACTGATCTGGCGTGTCGCTCCGTCTGCGTGAGCGAACTGCATGACTAAATAGTAGCGCCGTTTGACCCGCTTGAGCCAAGTCTTATATAAGACATAAGACATTATTTATGCCTATTTTTCAATGAGATAGGCGACTCTTTTTGCCATGTAAAACATGCTTTCAGGTACCAAAAAGAGGATGGCGCTGAAACCCGGAGCAAATCTCACGATATGAAACTCACTTTCGGCTCTTGAAGGGATGGCGTGCCGAATTGCCCCGACAAGCATCGTTTTGCGCGGCGACGTGTATCACTTCGCATGCTCGTCATCACGCCGCACCTTGTTGCGCATACTTCGACTCACCACCGTCACACAGCTAGCCACGGTGGCTGCACACAGGAGAGTTGCGATGCCCAGTCAGATTCGCCGAAGCGGAAGTACGTCAAGCGATCACGCGTTATCAGCGCCGTCCGTATCGCCTGACAAACCGGCAGCCAATCCGGCCAGCCCGTCCAAAGCCAGGCTTCCCAACGCCACATTGAGTGCGTTGTCATCGTTCTCGAAGGCGGTGAAGGAAAAGACAAGCCGTCCAGTTGTCCCGCCGACGGGCCCGATGGTAACGACGCCAACAAAATGGAACGGCGTGGTGATCAAAACGCGTCCCGGCGATTCAAAGGCATTTCCCGGGCAGGTTCACGCGGCGCTGGACGAGATCGCAAGCCAACCGGCGGGCAAACAGTTGCTGCAGGAGATCGGGGACCACCAGGGCAACGACCAGTTTGGGTACAAAGTTGCCATCATGCCCCAGGCCTCGGAGAAGCGGCAGACGTTGTTCGGGCGGCCGCGGACCTATGCGGACGGTAACGTCACCAAATCGGCCAGCGATGAAAAAGCTTCGACACCGGGCGAAGGCGCTGCGTCGTCCGTCAAATGGAACCCGCAGCAAACCGTTACGCCGGACGGCAAGCGGCCACCATTCATCGGGCTCGCTCATGAAATGATCCACGCGCACAACAATCTGAAAGGCGAATCCAGTCTGATTTCGAAACCCTCCGGTTCGACGGCCAATACGGGCGCGCAAGGACCGGGCAAGATTGCCCAGCAAAAGACCTCTCTCCCCGCAGATCCTAAAATCGACGACGAGAATAAAGTGGTCGGTTTAGGACAATATGCCGATAGCGCCGCCTACCCGTTGACTGAAAACACCATTCGCCAGGAGCACGGCCTGGCACCGCGGCAAACGTATTCCGGACTCGACGAATAGCCGATGCGTCGGCCTTCGGGCCGAACTGCACGCTGCGTAGCTTCGCTTCAATCTGTTGCCACAGGCGGCCAGCATCGCGCTGGCGCCGCAACGTGACGCAACACAAAAAAGCGCAACGCCCCACCGCGCCAACCAGACGGGACGTCCATCCCGGACCAGGTAGATTCCCCTGGCTTGCCTCTTCAGGGTACAACGTGCTAATTTTGTTACCGATAACATCCCGCACCACATAAAATTGCACCCCGATTTGTTATCGGTAACATAGAGAGCCCGATTGTTCGATAACGGTGAACAGATTGAGGCTCGTCTGCGGGCAGACCCTGATTTCATGCAGGCGACTCCCACCGCTATACCGCTCGAGACATACAAAAAGGAGACATTCCAATGCCAACAATCGCTCAGACTGCGGCTTCGCCTGCGGCGGTCAATGAGACCGAAGAACTGCTATACCGCAAGGTTCTGAAGCGGATTCTGCCGCTGCTTCTGCTGTGCTACGTCGTGGCTTATCTCGATCGCGTGAACGTCGGTTTCGCCAAATTGCAGATGCTCGATTCGCTGGGGCTGAGCGACTCCGTCTACGCTATCGGCGCGAGTATCTTCTTCTGGGGCTACTTTCTCTTCGAGATGCCCAGCAATCTCCTCCTTCACCGGTACGGCGCACGGTTCTGGATCGCACGCATCATGGTGTCGTGGGGCATCGTCTCCTCCTCACTCGCTTTCATCTCGCCGCTCGCCAGCTTCTTTCATGTCGAAACGTCTACGATGTTCTACATTCTGCGTTTCCTGCTGGGCGTCTGTGAAGCGGGCTTCTTCCCCGGCATCATCCTCTACATGAACTACTGGTTCCCCGCACGGCGCCAGAGCATCGCCATGTCCGGGTTCCTGATCGCCATTCCCGTGAGCCTGACGTTGGGTGGCGTCATCTCCGGCTGGCTCATGGAAAACACACATGGCGCGCTTGGCATGGACGGCTGGCAATGGATGCTGCTGGTCGAAGGCATTCCGTCGATCCTCGTCGCGTTCCTCGTGTTCTTTCGCATGGGCGACGGTATCCAGTCGGCGACATGGCTGACGGCATCCGAAAAGACACTGCTGCAGAGGAATCTCGAGCAGGAAAGCACGAAGAAGACCCACCGCATCGGAGCGGCGCTCAAGAGCCCGCGCGTGTGGCTGCTGACTTTCATCCTGCTCACCTTCAACACGGGCTTTTATGGTCTCGCGTTTTGGCTGCCATCCATCATCAAGGCATCCGGCGTCAAGAGCACGCTGAATATCGGCCTGCTGACGGCCATTCCGTACCTGAGCGCGGTTGTCGCGATGATCTGGAATGCGCGCCACTCACGCAAGACAGGCGAGCGCCGCCTGCATGCAGCGATTCCCGCGTGCATCGGCGGCGTCGGCCTCATCCTCAGCGCCACCTTCGCGAACAATGTGCCGCTGTCCATCCTCTTCCTGACGATTTCCACCTGCGCAATCCTCGGCTTGATGCCGATTTTCTGGACCTTTCCTGGCCAGATTCTGTCGGGAACGGCGGCCGCCGCAGGCATTGCCCTCATCAACTCCGTCGGCAACCTGTCCGGCTTCACAGGTTCGATGATCACGAGTGTGGCAAAGGATCTGACGGGCAACATCAACAATGGTACTTACGCACTCGGGGCATGCCTGCTCATCAGTTGCGCGCTCATCCTGTCCATCCCGAGGAGCATGTTGAACAACGACCAGGCCTGACAGGAAAAAACCCGGCATGTGCCTGATGCCGTAGCGATCGCGCCCGGAGCATTGCTTTCCGGGCGCGTTTGTTTGCATCGACACTTACCTCCGCTTGCGTGAACGTGTCGTCATGACGACTGGCGTCACTTCTCATTGAGCCCTTGCACGCGTCCCACCACGGCACGCCTGACATATCACTTACACCGCGCAGCTCGCATCGGCGCGCAAAGCTCAGCGGCGCGACAATATGCTGGTTAGAATATCTGGCAATCAGGCGCCGGCGCGTCGCGGCTTCATCTCTGCCTTTGCAGCAATGCCGGCACGACACAAGGAGACAAGCGATGTGGTTTGTCGGAAAAAGCGAGCTTCTCGCGCTGATCGAACGCAACTGCCTCGAAGAGGTGATGCCCGCCTTCAGCGATCACCGCAGCCTGCGCAAGAACGCACTGATCTATCGCCCTGAGGAGCGAAGCGAATACGTGTACCTGCTGAAAGTCGGTCACGTGCGGCTCTATCGGCTCACCGAGGAAGGCCAGGAAATCACGCTGTCGTTTATCAAGGCCGGCATGATCTTCGGCGACGGCGACGTGCTGAACGAAGCGAGCTACTCACACTATGCGGAGACACTCGCCGCATGCCGCATCTGCTTCATCCGCAAGGCAGACTTCAAGGACCTGCTCAAGCGCTACCACGTGATCAACCAGTTCGTGTTGCGCAGCCATCACCAGCGCTGGCAGGAAGCGCAAAAGCTGATCGAGAATCTGTCGCTGCACGACGTGCGCAAGCGCCTCGTCAATATTCTCGCGATGTTCGCCAACCAGATCGGCGCACCGTTCGTGCATGACGGCGCGAGCGGCGCGGTGCTGATCGATCTGTCGATCGCGCAGGACAAGTTGGCGGAATTCATCGGCACGTCGCGCGAATCGGTGAACCGCCACTTCAGCGATCTGAAAGCCGAAGGCCTCGTCGATACACACGAACGCAAGGTCGTGCTGACACCCGCGTTCGTCGCGCAATTTCTGCCGGGCATGACAGCGGCGCTCGCCGCGGCGGGCGCCGCGCAGCCAGTCGCCAGCAGCGTGCAGGCGACCCATCATGCGTACAAGGCGCCGCTGGTGCGTGCCTAGTGCCGTGCCTGCCCCGTACTTAATGCGCGTCTGACAGCGCAGCCTTGACCGTCGCCACGCCGCTTTGCGGGCTGGACAGCACGGGCACGCGCGTCTGGCCGAGCGACGGCACGAGCCGCGCCATCGACACCTGCGCGAGCACCACCACGTCCACTTCGTCGGCAAGTGCGACGATGGTGTGCCTGAGCACTTCGTCGTGACGCTCCGCGTCGCCAGCCAGCAGCGCGGCGAACGCTTCTTCGGCCACGCGCTCGACCACGCTGATCTCGCGGCCCGCTTCGACGGCTTTCTTGCGGATCAGCCGTACCGTTGGCTCAAGTGTGGTTTTCACGGTGGCCACCACACCGATCCGCGTGCCGAGCCGGCTCGCTTCCTGCGCCATGGTTTCGTCGATCTTGATGATCGGCGTACGGATCATGCCGCGCAACGTATCGACCGCTTCGCCGACCGACGAACACGCGTTCAGGATGAAGTCCGCGCCCATCGCCTGCGCGTTCGACATATACGAGTACAGCCGGCCCGTGACTTCGGGCGTCAGGTGTCCGGCGCTGCGTACGTCGTTCAGCAGGCTGTCGTCGACGATATTGATCATCCGCACATCCGGCAGTTGCGCGGCGAATTGATCCTTCAACGGCTGAACCGTCACGGGACCGGTGTGCACTACGACTATCGTGGCCATCTCGATTGAAGCTCCGTGTTGAATAAACAGACTTGCGGCGGGACGTTATGCGGTTGCCGCCGCCATCACCCGCTCCTGGGTTGCGTCTGCGCACTCGAAGGTACCGTTCAGCCGCCCTTCGCGCACCACCAGAATGCGATCGCTGATCGCCAGCACTTCCTGCAGGTCCGACGAGATCGCGATGATCGCAATGCCCTGCGCGGCAAGCCGCCCGAGCAGCGCATGCACTTCCGCTTTCGCGCCGATATCGATGCCTCGGGTCGGCTCATCGACGATCAGCACGCGCGGATTGCGCGCAACCCACTTCGCGAGCACGACCTTCTGCTGATTGCCGCCGCTCAGGTTGATCACTTTCTGTTCGATGGTCGGCGTTTTAACGCCAAGCGTGCGCACGTATTCGCGGCAGTGTTCGTCTTCGGCCGCGCGCCGCACGAACTGAAACGGCGAGTATGTTTCGAGGTGCGTCAGGCTGAAATTCTCGCGCACGCTCATACCGGCTATCAGGCCCTGCCCTTTGCGGTCTTCGGTGACGAAGCCGATGCCATTGGCAATCGCATCGTGCGGACTGTCAATCGTCACGCGTTTGCCGGCAATCAGCACGTCACCGCTCTTCGGCCGCATGCCGAAGATCATCTCCATGATTTCCGTGCGCCCCGAGCCGACCAGCCCCGCAATGCCGAGAATCTCGCCACGATGCACAGTGAAGCTGATGTCGCGAATGCGGCCAGGCACGCGATTGCGTGCGCGAAGCTCCAGATTGCGCACTTCGAGCACGACCTCGCGTGTCGCATGCGACGCGGACACCGCATACAGTTCGTTCAGATCGCGATCGACCATCTTGCGCACCAGCCACTCGCGGGTAATCTCTGCCATCGGCGCACTGCCGACGGTTGCGCCGTCGCGCAGCACCGTCACGCGGTCAGCCAGTTCGAACAGTTCTTCGAGCCGATGTGAAATATAGACAATGCCGATGTTCTGCATCCGCAGTCGCTTGATCAGGTCGAGCAGAATGCGCGTTTCGTGATGGCTCAACGACGCAGTCGGCTCGTCCATGATGATGATCTTCGAATCGCACGAGATCGCCTTGGCGATTTCGACCATCTGTTTCTGCCCGACGCTCAGGTGGCTCACCTGTTCGCGCGGATCGACATGCATGCCGATCGTTTCGAGCAGGGTGCGCGCCGCGTCGTTCATCCGCGCGCGGTCGATCATGCCGAAACGCGTCAGCGGTTCGCGTGCGAGAAAGATGTTCTCGGCGATGCTGAGGTTTTCGACGACCGACAGTTCCTGATAAATGATGCCGATACCCAACGCACGCGCGTGATTGCCGTCGCGCAATGTCACCGGCTCGCCTTCGATGCGGATTTCGCCGCCGGCGTCAGGTTCGAGCACGCCGGTGAGAATCTTCATCAACGTGCTCTTGCCCGCGCCGTTTTCACCCGCCAGCGCCAGCACTTCGCCGCGTGCGATCTCGAGCGTGACGCGGTTCAACGCGCGCACGCCGGGAAACGTCTTCGAGATGTCGCGCACTTCGAGAAACGGGGTCATCGGCGGTCTCTGTCGGGTTGCGTGGCGCGTCGTGCTTACCGCGTGGTCGGACCGCGCGGCTACGCGGCGCAGTTCCTTCGCGCGGTTACTTGGTATAGCTGCCGAGATTGTTCTTTGTCACCACGGTCACGCCGGTGTCGATATCGTTCGCCTGCTTCTCGCTGCCCTGGATCTGCGAAACCAGATGCTCGACAGCCAGCTTGCCCATCGTCACGGGGCGCTGCACCATGATTGCCTGGATCGAGCCATCGCGGACACCCTTCACGGTGTCAGGCAGATCGTCGAACGCAATTACTTCGAGCTTCCCCTTCATCGCGCCGAACTCTTTGGTGTTCAACACCTTTGCGACCGCCGGCCCGCCGACCTGGCTGACACCGAAGATGCCCTTCAATTGAGGATGCGCACGCAACGTGGTCTCGACCACTGAAACGCCGCGCGCCAGATCGTCGTCAGTGCCCTGCGTTTCGACGACCTTGATACCCGGATATCTGGCGAGGCCCTTCTTGATGCCGGCGATGCGCTCGTTCAGATTCACCGCGCCCAGTTGCCCGGTGACGATCGCGACATCGCCCTGACCGTTCAATGCCTTGCCCATCGTCTCGGCCATCGTCTCGCCAGCCGATTCGTTGCTGGTGCCGATGTACATCGAGCGGCCACTATTAGGCGAATCCGAATCGTAGGTCAGCACCTTGATGCCGCTCTTTTCCGCGCGCTTCATCACGCTTTCGACTGACTTCGGCTCGTTCACCGAAATTGCAATGCCGTCGACGTGCTTCGAAATCAGGTCTTCGATGATCTGCACCTGCGTCGAACCCTGGGTGTTCTGCGGCACCACCCATTGGTAATTGACCGACAACTTGTCCGCGGCAGTTTTCGCGCCGTTATTGCAATCGTCGAAGAACGGCACGGCGACTTTCGGAATCACTGCGACCGAAATATCCTTCGCGTCTTTCGCGTGAGCGTTACCGGCCGGGAGCGCGCAGAGCGCCGCCACGGCCGACACCGCGAGCAATGCGTTCAGGCTGCGCGTACGGGCCGCGCGAGTCAGGGTTCGTTGCATGATGTCGTCTCCAGAATGCGTCGATTTTTAGAAATTTGGAAAGTCACAAGACGGCCTGGCGGCGCATGCGCCAGGCCTCGCTCGCAGCCTTAGCGCCCCTTAAAGCGCAGCCGCCAGATATCGATGCTGACCGCAATCAGGATCACGCAGCCCGTGATGGTTTGCTGCGCATAGGTATCGATATTGAGCAGCACCACACCATTGGTGATGATGCCCGCCAGCGCCGCGCCGATAATCGCCCCTTCGACGCTGCCGACACCACCCGACAGACTCGCGCCGCCGATCGCGGCGGCCGCGATCACGTCGAGTTCCGCGCCGAAGCCCGCGGCCGGTTCGGCCGACACGAAGCGCGAAAACGCGAGCACGCCTGCCAGCGCCGCAATCGCGCCGGACAGCGCATAGACGGTGAACTTCACGCGCGCTGTGCGTACGCCGCTCAGCAGCGCAGCGGTTTCGTTACCGCCCGTCGCATACACATGACGGCCAAAACGCGTGCGCCGCATCACGATCGAAAAGCACACGGCAAGCAGCGCCATCACCACGACAGGGAATGGGATAAAGCCGAGATAACCCTGGCCGAGGAACGTAAACCCGTCGGGCACATCCGGTGTGACGGGCACGCCTTTGGTGATGATGTACATCAGGCCGCGACCGATAGATAGCGTGCCGAGCGTCGCGATGAACGGCGGTAACTGGACGCGTGTGACGAGAAAGCCATTGAACGCGCCGACTACCACGCCAGTTGCGAGTCCCGCTGCAACGGCAACCATTGCGCCGAGACCGTGCTGAAACGACAGCGCCGTCACCAGCGACGACAGTCCCATCACCGAACCGACCGACAGATCGATGCCGCCCGTAATGATCACCAGCATCATCCCCACTGCCATGATCGCCGTGAGCGAAAACGAGCGGAATACGCCCATCAGATTGTTGGTGGTCAGGAAGTATGGCGAGAACAGACTGATCAGCACGCCGACCAGAATCAACACTGCGAAGATGTTGAATTCGCGCACCCTGACGCAAGCGCGCAGCAGCGCGAGCGGCATCGGCAAAGCGGGCACGTCGGTTTTCGAAGAAAGGGCTCTCAACGGATGGTCTCCTCGGTGTCGCGCATGAACATCGCCGCGGGCCCACTACCATGTGAGCGCTCGACATCGTGGACGATCATAGGTTGAGAGCGCGCCGCAAAACTGTGACGGGCGTCATACAAACCTATTGGGGTTGTCCCGGGATCAGCGATTGCTGCAGTGCGATTGACGTGTGACTGCAATGCGCGTGCAATCTGTCTGCAAGACAGGAACCGGCGAAAGAACCGCCGAAACATGCTGCGAAGGCCCGCAAATCGCGCATCGAACCCGCACGGCGATGCCGACTATGACGCCCGTCACAGAAATGTGCCGCACAAGTTCATTAAGCTCTTGGCAAGGTCCGCCGGCCAGGTACGCGACACGCATCCGGCCCCTCTACATTCTTCAAGGAGCAAACCGTATGACGAAGCGAGTGATTGTGACCGGCGGCAGCGGACTCGCCGGTAAATGGGTAGTCGAAAATCTGGTCGAGCACGGCTACGAAGTGCTGAACCTCGACCGCGTGCCGATGCCCAGGCGCACCGCGCGCACGCTGATCACGGATATCACCGATGCAGGCCAGGTGTTCAACGCGCTCGCGTCGAGCACCGCGCCAACCGAATTCGTACCCGACCTCGAGCCGAAGCCGATCGACGCAATCGTCCATTTTGCGGCGATTCCGCGCATCATGGTCACTACCGACAACGAGGTGTTCCGCATCAACGTGATGGGCACCTACAACATTCTGGACGCTGCGTCGAAGCTTGGAATCCGCAAGGTGATCGTTGCATCGAGCGAAACCACCTATGGCGTAGTGTTTGCGCACCGGCACCGCAATCCGCAGTACTTCCCGCTCGACGAGCAGTATCCCGTCGACCCGATGGACAGTTACGCGACGTCGAAGGTGATCAACGAAGTGACCGCGAAAGCGTTTCATGCGCGCACCGGCGCCGACCTGTACTGCTTCCGGATCGGCAACGTGCTGGATCCGGAAGACTACGCGAAGTTCACGCAGTGGAACAAGGACCCGTCGCTGCGCAAGCGCATCGCATGGAGTTATATCGACGGCCGCGATCTCGCTGAAGCGGCGCGTCTTGGTATCGAGAAAGACGGCCTCGGTTTCGAGGTGATGAATATCGCCGCCGACGACGTATCGTCCGATCTGCCGACCGCGGAACTGCTGAAGCGGTTCTACCCGGAAGTGCCGGTGAAGAAGCAGCTCGGTGAGTTCGAGACGTTGCTGAGCAACGAGAAGCTCAAGCGCCTGCTCGGCTGGAAGCAGAAGTACTACTGGCGCGATCAGGTGAAGTAAGGGCAGCGTCACCTGTCGTAGTTGCTTCACCTGCTTTATATCCAGATCGTTTCTGCAGCGTGCGCCGCGAAATATCGCGGCGCACGCCCACGCTGCTGAGCAGCGAACCGGTTACGAACCTCTATCGGAGAGGTCCGCAACGTTTTGCTTCGCCATTCCCCGCGCTTCGTAGCGCCCTTCCCGTTTCCGTGCCAGTTATTGCTGCACGTTTCAACACGTCAGCGCGTCACGCAGTCCCTTCGCGAGCTACCATGTACGCATGTCGCTGCGCCTGAGGATCCGTCGCGCTGTAGAAGCCGTTCTCGCGCAAGACCACGCTACGCAGCCGCCGTCATACAGCCTCGCCAGACTCGCGCTGGTCGCGCGGAAACGGGCATATAAACTGCTTACAATGACGATCGATATCCACTCGCAAGTGCGCGAGCCATTCAGAGGAAACGAACATGCGCCTCGATGATGAAGCAGAAAGTCAGAACGTCGAAGACCGCAGAGGCGGCGGGATGCGGGTAGGCGGCGGCATTGGTCTTGGGACCATCATCATCGCGCTGGCCGCTTCTTACTTTTTCGGCATCAACCCGATGACGATCATCAACGGCGCGCAAGTGCTCCAAGGTAACGCGCCGCAGCATCAGGCGCCGACAAGCGCACGCCCCGTCGAGGATCAGGGCAGTCAGTTCGTTCGGCGTGTGCTCGGCAACACTGAACGTACGTGGCAATATATCTTCCGGACGCGTTTCGATCAGGACTATCCAGCACCCAAGCTCGTACTTTTCAGTGATGCAACGCGTACCGCGTGCGGTACCGGTCAGTCCGCCATGGGCCCTTTCTATTGCCCGCCCGATCGCACTGTCTATATCGACCTGTCGTTCTACCGCGAATTGCGCGACCGTTTCGGTGCGGGCGGTGACTTCGCGCAAGCGTACGTGATCGCGCATGAGGTCGGCCATCATGTTCAGAACGTGCTGGGGATCTCCGATAAGTATGAAGCCGCGCGTGCGCGTATGTCTGCGGCACGTGGCAACGCCTTGTCAGTGCGCCTGGAATTGCAGGCAGATTGCTTCGCCGGCGTGTGGGCAGCCGTCGCGCAGAAACAGAATGCGAGGCTGATAGAACCGGGAGACTTTGAACAGGGTCTCAACGCAGCCGCCGCGATCGGCGATGACCGGCTACAGCGGCAATCGCAGGGACGCGTCGTGCCCGACGCATTCACGCATGGCACGAGTGAGCAGCGTCAGCGATGGCTACGGCGTGGCATGACGACGGGGGATATCCGTCAATGCGACACGTTCTCCGCGCAGTCGTTGTAATCCCGGTGCTTCATCGATTCGCGCTGCCGACGCATCTGCAGCCCGTGACGCGGCGACTTCGCCCGGACCCATCGCTCCGGGCGCCTCACCAGCTTCAAGCGCTCAACGACGCCGACAGCTTCGCAAAGGTATTCTCGTCCGTACGATCGAAGTAAAGCGGCGTCACCGACACGCGCCCCGATGCGACCACGGCCGTTTCGCTATCCGGCGCGTTCTCGCGCGGGCCACGCTGAAAGCGCAGCCAGTGATACTCGAGGCCGCGCGGATCGACCTGCGGCAGCACGTCGATCCCTTCGACGAGACCCACGCCCTGCTTCGTCGGCGTCAGCGGTCCTGCCGCCGAGGCATCGACATCGGGGAAATTGACGTTCAGGCAAACGGGCGCGTCGTGCTCGATGGCCAGCAACTGGCGGATCACGCCCGGCGCGAGCGCGCGTGCCGTATCCCAGCGCACGTTCTCGCGGTCCCGGAAGGTCTGACTCAAGGCAATCGACGGCAGACCGAGCAGCAGCCCTGTCATCGCCGCGCCGACGGTGCCGGAGAACATCGTCTCGACGCCGAGATTGCCGCCGCGATTGATGCCGGACAGGACGAGCGTCGGCCGCCTGTCGCGCATCAGATGACGCACGGCCATCACGACGCAGTCGCCGGGCGTGCCCACTACGCCGAAGCGGCGCTCGCCCTGGCGGCTCACGCGCAGCGGCGAATGCAGGCTGATCGAATGCGACGTGCCGCTCTGATCGTGCTCGGGTGCGACGACCCATACTTCGTCGGCCAACTCGTTGGCAACGGCTTCGAGCACGGCGAGGCCGGGGGCGTCGATGCCGTCGTCGTTGGTGAGAAGAACGCGGGGGACCTTGCTGAAGGATGCGGACATGACGTGAGATACCGGTAACGGACAGATGCCGTTACGCTACCACAAGCCGAACCGGCTTCACCGGTCCGGCTTGCGCTTCACGTCAGAAGCGATGAATCACACCAAGGCCAAACGCAAACTGACTGGCCGACGACGAAGGCGTCGAGTTGAAGCCATCGCCGATACTCGCGGTCGCGTCGATGATCTGCCCCGCGCCATTCGTGCCGAGCGTCTTGCCGTTCGCGTGCTGATACGCTTCGAGTGCATAGAGGCCCGTACGCTTGGACAGCGAATAGTACTGGGACAGGTTGAACTGCTGATACGACGCGGCATCCGTAATGCCATTCGAGCGGGTAGCACGCGTATAGCTGTAGCCCGCGGCAAAGTCCCACGTCACAGCCGGCTTCCAGTGCAGCACGGCACCACCCGTATTGAAGATCGCCGTACCGGTGAACTTCGAATTGATGCCGGGAATGTACTGAACATTCGAGTAAGTCGCCGTGACGTCCCACGCGCTGTTGAACGTATAGCCGCCACCCACGGCAAAACGCTGCTGCGCGCGCGCCGTCTGATAGCCGTTCGTCAACGCGGATACGCCGATCTGCGAGCCGCCGTTCGTCGTGGTGGAATCCGCGCCCCACGCGCCGCCGCCCGAGGTCGAATTGTTGATCCGCGAGAAGCCGACCGCGAGACCGATCGGGCCTAGCGCGTACTGGATCGCCGTCGCCCATGTCGAGCCCTGGTTCACGCTGCCCGCTACGCCGCCGAGCGAATACGAGCCGCTCACCGTCACGCCGTACAGCTTCGGCGACGTGTACTCGAGCGTATTGTTCGCGCGATAGATCGTGTCGAGCCCGTCGATATCGCCAGGATGCGCGCCGTAGAAGCCCGTGATCCAGGTCGTCGGGCTATACGGCGACAACAGCTGATAGTACGAAGCGTACTGGCGGCCTGCCGTGAACGTACCGTAGGTCGGATTCGTCACGCCGACATACGCGAGACGGCCGAACATCGCATTGGTGTACTGCTGCGCGCCCGTCCCCGAATTGAAACCCGACTCCAGTTGAAAGATCGCTTTCGTACCGCCGCCGAGATCTTCCGCGCCTTTCAGGCCGAAGCGACTGCCCGCCCACACGCCCGGCGTCATCTTGACGACGGAGTGCCCGCCGCTCGTCGATCCAAGCGATGTCGAACTGCTCTGATACGCCAGTCCGTTATCGACAATGCCGTACAACGTCACGCTGCTCTGCGCAAACGCCGGCGCCCCGCCGACGATCGCCGCCCCGATGACAACCGCCTTGACGCTACTGGTACTCCTCTTCATTCTTGTGACCTCCATCTTCCTGGTTTTTGCTGCTGTTTGAGTTCTTTAAAACCGTTGTGTCGTTATGTTCTGTACTCGCTCAGCTTCCGCTTCACCGTCAAAGCCAATGGCACGGTAAAGAAGAAATGAGACATAAAGCCGCCAATCACGACATTGGGGTTCGTGTAATCGGGGTGGTTGTCCGAGACGACGATGATCGCGACGTGCATGACGATCCACGCCAGCACAGCGTAAAAGAGCGCGACGAAAGTCGCTTCGTATCCGCGGCGTTGAAAGTACGGCCAGATCGCGGCGAACAGCACGCCCCACCCGAGCGCAAAAACGAAGTGAATGCCCGTGCCGACGACATACGCCCACACGCCGATCGATTCCTGCACCGCCTTGCCGAACACCAGCCCTGTCGCGTTGCGCGGAATGCCCGCGAGCGGCATCAGATGCTGGATGCCGACCCATACGACGGCTTCGTAGATCCAGATGATCACCGCGCCGAGCAGCCCGGCCGCCAGTCCCGCACGAAGCATCGCGGATACGCTCGGCCAGCCTGACGCATTCAGCGCTGCATTGCCGCCGAGTTCTTTTCCGCTAATGCTGAAGTTGCCAGCCATCTCGTGTCTCCTCATGCCGGTTTAAACATCGGGTATTTCGAAAGCCGATGGCGCATGGCCATCGGCGAACTTCACGTATTGACTTCAGACATCGGCCACTGGACTCGTGATGAAGCGCAACGCAACGCGGTTCATCACGATCGCAATGGCAGCGATCACGGCAGGCACGGCGAGCACCGAGAACACCGTCGCAAAGCTGAAGCCCAGCGAGAGCAATGCGCCACCTACCAGCGAACCCAGAATCCCGCCCAGCCGGCCAAATCCCAGCATCCAGCTGACGCCCGTGGCACGCGCACGGGTCGGGTAGCAGCTCGGCGCGAGCGCGTTGAGGCCCGTTTGCGCGCCGCTCATGAAGAAGCCGGCACACGCGACGAGAATGGGCAGCGTGCCCGACTGGAGCGTGCCCATGCCGAGCGCGAAAATGAACGCGCCGCCGAGCAGATACGAGCAGCCGATGACGGCATTGCGGTCCATCCGGTCCATCGCGAAGCCGACTGCCACCGCGCCGACCGTGCCGCCCAGCTGGAACATGCCGGTGATTGCCGCTGCGCGTTCGACGGGCAGGCCCGCGTCCTTGATGAGCGTCGGCAGCCAGCCCGTCAGCAGATAGATGATCAGCAGGCCCATGAAGTACGTGACCCACAGCATCAGCGTGCTCATCGCGTAGCCGTCCGCGAACAGCATGCGCACGGGCGCTTTTGCGGCAACGACGGGTTCCGGCGCGGTGAAGCGAACGTCGTCAGCGAAGCGGTGCCCGCAGACACGTCCCAAGGTGCGCGCAATGCGCTCCGTGACGGCCTTGCGCACGAGCAGCAGTCGCGCGGACTCGGGCAACAGCCACAGCAGCAACGGCACGCTGACGACGGGCAGAATGCCGCCGAACATGAACACCGCGCGCCAGCCGAAATGCGGAATCAGCCACGCGGCAACGAAGCCGCCTGCGCCCGAGCCGAAGTTGAAACCGGTGAACATGATCGTCAGCAGCAGCGAACGGCTGCGCGACGGCACGTACTCGGACAGCAGCGTCGTCGAGTTCGGCATCGCGGCGCCGAGACCGAGGCCCGTCAGAAAGCGCAGGATCACGAGCGCGGTGGGTGTCTCCGCGAACGCGCAGAGCAGGCTGAAAAGCCCGAAGCAGAACACGGAGCCAATCAATATTTTCTTTCGCCCGACACGATCGGCCATCGGTCCGGCTACCAGCGCGCCCACCGCGAGGCCGACCATCGCGGCGCTCATCACGGGCCCGAAGGCGGCGCGGCTCACGTTCCAGTCATGCATGATGACGGGCGCGACGAAGCCCATGACGGCCGTGTCGAGCCCGTCCATGGTGACGATCCAGAAGCACAGCACGAGCACGAGCCACTGGTACGCCGACATCTTGCGTTCGTCGATAAACGCCTTGATGTCGACTGATTCTGTTGGTTTCATAGATGTCTCCGAAAAAAAGGTGCCCCGCCCCGGGCTTCTGTCGAACCCGGGGTCTTGTTGTATCGAAGGAGAAAAGCGACTACGGAAGATTCAGCGGCGGCGCTCGCTACACCGCTTCAGGTACTCGACGCATCGTCAGGACCGCTTCCCGTATTTCGCCCCGCATACGGGTGTGCATGCCGAGATTCGTGATCGTCACAGTCGGCATGTTCGACGTTCCGATACCACCCATAATCCTTGCCATTTCGATGTCTTCCGTCACTTCACGCTGCGCGGCGCTCGCGCGCCAGTCGGATAGCTCGCGGTCTTCCTGCTTCCTGAACTTGCGGCTATCTTGGGATACAAAGATATAGAAATGGCATCCACTCCCGGTAGTGCGGGTAAACCACATGAAAGGCCGGTCAGATTCGGTAAGACAAGGCGGAACGGGATGCGCGAGCCGGTGGTAGGCGGCCCGATTGCCCGACAGATCAGGCTCTGTGGTATCCCGAGACGTGGGTGAGCCGGTTCGCTTCGCTATCGGCAGTCGTACATGCCGATAAACAGAACAGATGGCAAGCGAATCAAGTCGCAATGCGTTGAAACGGCGTTGTTGCGCGATCATGAGCGCCGTTATACTGACCAGCCGATGAGTAGAAACACATGAACGAGACAACCCAGCAAGCGATTGTTCACACGTTGCGCGAAAAGATCCTCGCAGGGGAACTGGCGCCCGGCCAGCGTCTCGTCGAGGCGCAACTCGCGCAATGGCTCGGCGTATCCCGCACGCCGCTGCGTTACGCGTTGAGCGTATTGGCAAGTGAAGCACTGCTCGAACGTTCGGGTGCGCGCGGTTTCGTGGTGCGGCGCTTCAGCGTGCGCGACGTGCTGAATGCAATCGACGTGCGCGGCGTGCTCGAAGGTCTCGCTGCGCGGATGGTCGCGGAAAATGGCGTGTCGGCGGCACTCGCCGCATCGCTGAATACATGTTTGCGCGAGGGCGACGAGATTTTCAACGCGGGCGCGTTGAAGCATGGCGACGACTTGCGCTATGCAGCGATGAACGGCCGTTTTCACGCGCTGATTATCGAAGCCTCGCAGAACGCCGCAATCAGCGCTGCATTGAGCCTGAACGACAAGATCCCCTTCGTCGCGCCATCGACCATTGCATTCGACGAATCCGCTCGGGACCGCCAGTTCTCGATGCTCACGTATGCGCACCGGCAACATCATGCGATCGTCAATGCGCTGGTCAATGGCGAAGGCGCGCGCGTCGACGCGCTCATGAAGGAACACACGCATATATCGAAGGAAAGCCTCAATCTGTCGTTGCCGACGCTGCATCTGATCGCGGGCGCGGCATGATGGCGATTGCGGCTTTTAGTACTTTCTTCTGGCCTATTCCGTGAGCAGCAAAGATCTTCTCAACATCGCACAGTTGCGCGCGTTCAAACTCGTCGCGGATACGGGCAGTGCCACGCGCGCGGCTTCCGCGCTGTTTCGTGCGCAGTCGGCCGTCACGCGTTCGGTGCAGGAACTCGAAGCCGCGCTGGGCGAACCGCTGTTCGACCGCAAGCCTTCCGGCATGCTGCCGACGCCCGTCGGCCGCGCAGTGCTGAATCGCTGCGAACGGCTCTTCGCGGAGCTGGAAGAACTCGCGCAATGGTGCGCCGCGCGTCAGGCGCGCCGCCGTCCTGCGGCGGAAGGTTCGTTGCCCGCCTACCTGCTCAATACGCGGCGGCTGCAACTGTTCTCGGCGCTCGCGCGTCATCGGCATATGCCGAGCGCGGCAAAGGCTTTCGGCATCAGCCAGCCGGCCGTGAGCACGGCGATTCGCGTGCTCGAGAGCGGCTCGGGTCTGCAACTGTTCCATCGTAATCCGCGCGGCATCCTGTTGACCACGGAGGGCGAAACGTTCCTGCTGCACGTGCGCCGCGCGCTGAACGAACTGCGCCACGTACCCGACGATATCGCCGCGTTGCACGGCTACATTCAGGGCGCAGTGACAGTGGGCGCGCTGCCGCTCGGCCGCACGCTGATCCTGCCGAAAGCGATCGCAAGCATGAGCGCGAAGCATCCGGGCGTGCGCATCATCACCGACGAGAGCGCATACGAAACATTGGTCGCGGGACTGCGCGCCGGCGATATCGATTTCATTCTCGGCGCGTTGCGCGAGAACGATGCATCGAGTGGCCTGATGAACGAGCGCCTGATGTCGGACGATATGGTCGTGCTCGCGCGGCGCGCGCATCCGCTGGCGAACGCGCGCGGCCTGACGCTCGCCGATCTGCAGAACGTGCAATGGATCGTGCCGCGCAGCCACGCGCCGGCACGCGGGCTGTTCGAAGCGCAATTCAAGCGGATCAAACTGAAGCCGCCCATGCCGTCCGTCGAAACGGCGGACCTCGCGGTGATTCGCGGACTGCTGCTCGGCACGGACATGCTCGCGGCACTGTCCGCACAGCAACTGCACTACGAATGTCAGTCGGGTGAACTGGTCGTGCTCGATGTAAAGCTGCACAACACGCGGCGCGAAATCGGCCTCACGATGCGCGGCGCGGGGACGCCGTCCCCGGCCGCGCGGGCGTTGATCGACGCGATACGTCTTGCCGTCGTCGACGTCGCGCGCACGATCAGCATGGTGGAAGCGTAAGCCGCGCGGAGACCCGCGCGGCTACTGGCTGGTCGAAGTCAACGTCGCACGCGTGAGAAGCGGCACCAGCTATGGTGATCGAGATTCTTCAGCAATTCCGCGCGCGACCGCTCGCGACGGTAGTGCTGCACCACCGACAGCAACGCAATCAACAGCACGGATCCCCCGAGAGCAGTCACAATCCATGTTTCGTTCATTGCCATCCCCTGTAACAGCTACGCCTGCAATGTCGCGCCATGTTTTCAGAGCGGGCACTGTCCCGCCTTCGGACAATTGCCTGAGTTCATGCACTGCTCGAAAACCAGTTCGCGGTATCGACCCGCGTCGCGATCCGCAGGCGTACGCGGCCCAAAAGTCCGGTTCACGACGACGATCTGGTTCGTGCACCGGCATTGATAAAGCTGTTGTTTTGTCTCCACCACTTCTTCCTTGTCAGGCCCTTTCCGCTATCTCTGGACTTGCGTGGGCCCTTGTTTATTGTCGATACGAAATCAGTTCATATGCTGGCCGCCGTTCACGGCCAGGTTCGCGCCCGTAATGAAACCCGCATCGTCCGAGCAAAGGAACGTGACCAGCGCAGCCACTTCTTCCGGCTTGCCCAGCCGGCCCGCGGGAATCTGCGGCAGGATCTTCGTGTCGAGGATCTCCTGCGGAATCGCCGTGACCATTTTCGTCGCGAGATAACCCGGCGAAATCGTGTTGACGGTCACGCCCTTGCGCGCCACTTCGAGCGCAAGCGCCTTCGTGAAGCCGTGCATGCCCGCCTTCGCCGCCGAGTAGTTGGTTTGCCCAACCGATCCCTTCGATCCATTCACCGACGAGATATTGATCACGCGTCCCCAGCCGCGCTCCATCATCATTTCGCAGACCGGCTTCGTCATGTTGAAGACGGAGTCGAGATTCGTGCGCATGACGGCGTCCCAGTTCACCTTGTCGAGCTTGCGCAGCGTCATGTCGCGCGTGATGCCCGCATTGTTCACGAGGATGTCGACGGGACCGATCTCCGCCGTGATCTTCGCCACGCAGGCGTAACACGAGTCGTAGTCGGCGACATCGACGGTATACGCGTAGAACGCGCGGCCTGAGGCTTCCATCGCGGCCAGCCATTCGTCCGAGCACGTGTTGCCGGGCGAGCACGTCACGACCACGCGATAGCCGGCGTCGTGCAAACGGACACTGATAGCCTCGCCCAGACCACCCATACCGCCCGTTACCACAGCAATTCGATTAGTCATCCTTTACACCTGTCAGTCGTTCATTGCGAAACTTCCCGATCGTCAACCGGCTGGTTCGCAGATACAGCCGTTGACTGGTCTCCCCGACTGATCCTTTATGTCGCCGCTCACTGCAGCGCGCGCGTTTCGCGATTCCCTGCGACGTCGCGTGTCGGTAGATGGTTCGGCGTATGCCTGTGCTTAAGGTGATTAATCGACAACCGCTTTGTGAGGACGCGTAGCGGCCTGCGGACTCGCAGCGCGCGCGATCGCCTCTTCGGTTTGCTGCTGCGCGAGCGCTTCGGGCGTCGGCGCAGTGGAAAGCGCCGTCGCGACAGCCGACTTCATGGCCGATGCCGCTGCTTGCGTGCGGCTCTGGATGGCATCGACGGCGCAGCGCAACTGGATGTCGTTCTTTTTCGCTTGTGTTTGTCCGACTTCCTGAAGCGCTGCATTCAGCTGCGAAACGATACGCCCCAATTCCTGGCCGTAATCCGCACATAGCGACATGCCGGTATTGAGCGCATTCCACTGGATTGCGGCCCATTCATCCGGCCTCTGAGCACTGCTGATCATGCTCATGGTTTTCAGCGCCTCGCCATTCAACTGGCTAATCAAATGCAGATTAAGCGCAACGACGGATTGCCCTTCGCGAACGAAGGGATTGGCCCATGCGTGGAGAGCGGAGATGCCTGGCTCCCACGCCGAAATGACACCTACGGAATTCCGTGTGTTCATTGACGCGACTCCGTTAGTCTTACTAATTAGATCCATGCCGCATGCACAGCGGGGCCGCGCTGTGTCATGCAAAAAGCATGTGTGTTCGCATAACGATTGTTGTGCGAAGCACAATTTGAAGCGTCATTCTAAACACATCATTTGACAATTAATAAATGGTCTTTTGTAGGTAGTTACCCTAGGTTTTAGCGCTCATTTCCCAAATGTTGATACAAATCATGGCTGATTACGTTTCAGCGACGCGCTAAAGATGCATCCAGTACATGTCGGGAATCGCGCGATCCTCATTTGATAGAAACGGATTGTCCAGACGAATGATTTTCCGGTTCGCCAGATTCGTGCGCTTCAATCCATTCTGGATATACGGATGTGTGTTGAACAACTTCAGATATGAGCCATCGCGCCAGGCCGTCGCGAAGCCTCGCGCGATGGTCGCCGCGAGCCGCGCCTGATTTGGCGACACGTAGAACACAAAATCCGAGCGATACGCGAGCAGCAAGCGGTTCTCGACAGCGAGGCTCGGCTCGGTGTCCTTGCGCGACTCGATCTCCGGGTACGCTTCGATCACGCCGCGCGGAAAATAGTCGACGCGCCGGCCTTCGACCATCTTGAAGATCGTTTCGTAACTCGAGGTCGTCTGCACGGTGAGACCTGCGTTGCGCATGATCTCGGTGTCGATCCAGCCCAGCCCTTGAACACCCGTCATCGAACGCAGATCGTCGAGCGTTTCGATGCGGTCGAAATCGGGCTGCCTGTCCTGCCTGATCAGAAACACCCGATACCCGATCAAGCCGCGATGAATCGGAATATGCACGACGTTCAGGCCGCGCTCGGCCTGCGCTTCCATGCTCGTCCAGTGCAGATTGATGGTCGTGCCGGCCGCAAGTTCAGCGAGCGCGCGGCCGCGCTCCATCACGAGTTCGACTTGCCGCGTCGTATAGGACGCGTTGGCCGCTTTCATCGCGAGATCGAGCGTGGCGAGCGCGAAAGCGGCATGCACGTCCCTGCCCGGCCGGATCTGTGGATAGACGATTTCGAAGTGCTCGCCCGGTGCGGCGCGTGCGGCGAGCGAGGCGCCCGCAGCACTCGCTGCGGCGAAGAGGAAGCGCCTGCGATGCATAAGTACGAGAGACGAATACGGGAACGTGCAGATCTTGCGCTATCAGGCTTGCCCAGATCGTGTCACGGAGCGTGCCGGCATCGACATTCGGACAAACCCGTTGACATATTGCAAACGCAATACTTGCTCGAAGCCTTCAACCACTTCGAGCATGTGAAACCTGTTTTTCGCGCCTATTCGACGATTAACCCATGGCGGATCGCGTAGCGGATCACCTCGGCATTGTTCGCAAGGCCGAGTTTCTGCATCAGCCGCATCTTGTGTGTACTGATCGTTTTTGCACTGAGCGCACAGGTGTCGGCAATGTCGTTGATGCTCTTGCCCGCCGCCAGCATCTGCAGCACCTGAAACTCGCGGTCGGACAGGACCTCGTGAGGCGGCATGTCGCCGCGATGCGTTTCGAAGACCATCGCATCGACGAGCTTCGGATCGATGAAGCGTCCGCCGTCCGCGAGCTTGCGGATCGCTGCGAGCAGCACATCGGGATCGCTGTCTTTCGTCAGATAACCTGTCGCGCCGGCGCGCAGCGCGCGCGACGCGACCTGCGCCTCGTCGTGGATGCTCAGCACCAGCACGGGCAACGCAGGCTGCTCGGCCCGCACGCGGCGGATCAGATCGACGCCGCTGATGCCTGGCATCGTCATGTCGAGCAACAGCAGGTCGACCGCGCAACTGCGCAGCTTGTCGACGACTTCGGCGCCGTGCGCCGCTTCCGCCGCGACGACCATGTCACTCGTCGTCGCGATGATCTGCCTGAGTCCGCCGCGAACGATCGCGTGATCGTCTGCAATGAGTATCCTGATCATGGTTTGAGCCCGCCATCGAGCGGAATGTGAATCGAAACTGTCGTGCCGGTGCCTTGCGCGCTGTCGATCGACAGCGTTGCGCCGATCAGCCGCGCGCGCTCGTTCATGCCGAGCAGGCCATACGAGTAATCGCGGTGCGCCGCCTGCAGATCGAAGCCGCAGCCGTTGTCGCGCACATGCAGTTCGAGATGGGTTGCCGTTGAAATCAGCGACACGTCGACACGCGTCGCGTTCGCATGACGCGCCACGTTGGTCAGCGACGCCTGCACGATGCGGAACACCGCCGTGGCGTGCGCGTCCGACAGCGCGGGCTCGCCCCCCTCGATACGCAGCTCGCAGGGAATCGCGTTGCGCCGGTTGAATTCGTCGACGAGCCATTCGAGCGCCGATACGATCCCGAAGTTGAGCGCGGCGGGCCGCAGGTGACTCGCGACATTGCGCACCATCCAGATCGTGCCTTCGACCAGCTCGCGCATGTCATCGGCCTTTTTCAATGCTTCCGGGTCGTACGCGAGGCGCATCTTCAGCAGCGAGACGTCCATCTTCAGCGCGGTCAGCAACTGGCCCAGTTCGTCGTGAATCTCCATCGCGATGCGCTTTCTCTCCTCTTCGCGGATCGCCTCCATGTACGCGGAAAGCTCGCGTTGCTCCTCGCGCGACTCGACCAGTTCCTGTTCCATCTGCTTGCGCCCGGTAATGTCGTTCAGGCCGACATAGATGGCGGGCGAATCGTCGTAGGTCGCGACCCGCGCGGTCGCCATCGCCCAGAATTGCGTGCCGTCGGGACGGCGGAAGCAGACCTCGGTATCGCGCAGACTGCCCTCCGTGCGCAGATGCCCGATCAGCCGCTCGCGTTCATCCGGGTCTGCGTAGAAGTCCGCGATGTTGGCGATGTTCAACGCCATGCCCTCGCCCATGCCGAACAGCGCGCGCAGCGGCTCGTTCGTGTACAGGATGCGTCCGTCCGGCATCGACGTGATGCACAACGGCACGGGGCTCGTTTCGACGATCGCGCGAAAGCGCGCCTCGCTCGCCTGCAAACGGGCGTCCGCGCGGCGGCGTTCGTCGATCTGCGCCTGCAGGTTCGCGTTCGCGCGCGCCAGTTGTTCGGTGCGCAACGCAACGCGCCGTTCGAGATCGTCGCGCACCTGTTCGAGCGCCGCTTCCGTTTCCTTGCGCACTGCCACTTCGGCCAGCAGTTGCCGGTTCTGCGCAACGAGTTGCTTGTGCATCGCGCGCAGTTCGAGATGCACGCCGACGCGCGCAAGCATCTCGTCGACGCGCAGCGGCTTGGTCACGTAATCGACGCCGCCCGACGAAAACCCTTCGACGCGGTCTTCGTTGCCCGTCAGCGATGTCATGAAGATCACGGCGATATCGCGCGTGCGCTCGTCGCGCTTGAGCCGTCGACAGGTTTCGAAGCCGTCGATGCCGGGCATCTTCACGTCGAGCAGAATCAGATCGGGCTGCGCGAAGGCCGCGCGTTCGAGCGCCTCCATACCGTCGAGCGCAACCAGCACGCGGATGCCGCGCGCCTCGAGACTGTCGACGACCACGCCGACATTGGCGGGCGTATCGTCGACGATCAGGATCGTGCCCGACGGCACGGCGGACGCAGCGACGTGGCTCATGATGCCGTGTTCCCTTCGAGATAGCGCTCCACCAGTTGCAGGATCGCCTTCGACTGCCAGGCACGCGCCAGTTGATGCAGCCGTGCCGCAAACACCGCGTGCGACGGGTCGCCCGCCGCCATCCGCTCCGCCCATTGCACGATGCCGCTCATGTTGCCGTCGCGCGCGAGCTGATGCAGTTCGTTCATCGCGGCGGCGGGGATGCTGGCGGGCAGGGTCGCCGGCATGGGCGATCTGGCGGCGTGCTGCTGGACCGCCTCGCGAAGCCACTCGATGCCGAGCAGCGCCGCGATCCGCGCGAGCAGCACGTCGAAATCGACTGGCTTGTTGACGAACGCGTTCGCGCCCGCTTCGAGGCTCCTTGCGCCGTCGACGCCGAACGGCGACGCCGAGATCGCGATGATCGGCGTGTGCGCGAAGGCTGGTATTGCGCGTAAGCGCCGCGTCACAGTCAGACCGTCGATGCCGGGCATCACGATGTCCGTGAGGATCAGATCGGGATATTCCGTTTGCGCGAGCGCGATGCCGTCGGCGCCGCTCGCGGACTCCACAGTGTCGAAGCCGATCCGCGTCAGCATCTCGACGATGACCGCGCGGTTGATCTGCACGTCGTCGATCACGAGCACTTTGCGGCGCGGACCTTCGTAGCCCGTGATGAGCGTGGCGGCACCCATGACACCGCCAATACGAGCGGCAGCCGGCTCGACGAGCGCGGCCGGCAACTCGAACCAGAAGACACTGCCGCGTTCCGGCGTGCTTTCGACCTTCACTTCGCCGCCCATTGCACGCACGAATTGACGGCTGATCGCGAGGCCGAGCCCCGTGCCGCCCGCGCGGCGTTCCGCGCCGCCTGCCTGTTCGAACGGCAGGAAGATTGTCTCGTGATACTCGGCCGCAATGCCGATGCCCGTGTCGTGGACCTCGAAGCGGACCGCACCGTTTTCTGCGCGCCCGATGAACAGGCGCACGCAGCCCGCATCGGTGAACTTCACGGCGTTCGACAACAGGTTGAGCAGTACCTGCCGCAAACGGTGCTCGTCGGCGCGCACGCCTCCCGGTGCGTCGTCGGCGACCGTGCAGTCGAACGCGAGCTTGCGCTGCCCGGCCTTCACGCCGATGATCTCGCGGATCGAATCGACCAGGCCCGCCAGCGGCACGTCGCAAATCTCGATGCGCAGCTTGCCCGCTTCGACCTTCGCGAAATCGAGTGTCTCGTCGATCAGCGCCAGCAGCTGCTCGCCGCTCTGCTGGATCACAGCGACGCCGTCGCGCTGACGCAAACTGAGCGTACTGTCGCGCCGGAGAATCTGCGCATAGCCGAGAATGCCGTTGAGCGGCGTGCGCAATTCGTGGCTCAGGTTCGCGAGGAACTCGCCTTTCGCGCGATTGGCCGCTTCCGCCAGGTGCCGCGCTTCGCGCTCGACGGCCGCTTCGCGTTCGTCGAGATACGCGCGATGCAGCCGCATCCCCATTGCGTTGAATGCCGACACCACGCGGTCGAGTTCGTCCGGCTCGCGCGGCGGCTTGCGTTGCAATACGAACGGATGCTGCGGCTCGTGAAAGTCGTAGTCGCTGACGCTGCGCGCAATCGCCGCGAGATGCCGCGTGAGGAGCCGCCACAGAATGTAAAACGTGAACAGCGCGACGAGAAACGTATTCGCGCCCTGGCTCACGAGTATCACGAGCGCCGTGCGCGTCAGGTCGTGATAGAGGTTGGCGAGCGTCGCCTCCACGTACAGCGTGCCGATCTGCTCGACCTTGTCCTGCACGCGGTACATGATTGGAAATTCGCGGGCGATCGTCATACCCGGCATGCGTTGCCCCACGCTCACGATCATCGCGGAGCTGACGGAAGGCAGCTCGCGCACTTCCGCCGCGCGGATATCGGCGAGCCGCAGCATGCCTTCGAGTTCGAGCTGGAGTTGCGGCTGGTCCAGACGCCAGAGCGCTTCGCCAAGACTGTCGCGATAGCTGCGGTCGATATCGACGAGGCGGTTCTGGATCTGCTCGACGCCGCGCTGATAGTCGCGGTATAGCTGCACGGCCGTGAGGATCAGCGTGATCGCGCAGCTGAACGCGAGCACCGTCCCGAGCAGCCGCAGCACTACGCTGCGCCGCACGTAACGGAGCCCGCTCCATCCTGCGTCGAACCTGTCGAGAGCCATATCACCCCGCGAGTGCCGCCGTTCTGGTTGTCTTATTCTGCACTCGATGCCAAAGCGCGGTCCATGGGCCGGGTCAGTCGGCCGGGCGCTTGAAACGTCTGTCCTTTTACCCCGCCACTTCCGGCAGTTCGCCAAACGCCGTCAATCTGACCGTGCGCACCGGCCGCCCGACGAGTTCGTCGATCAGGTCGGCCATTTCGCACAGCGCCTGAAAACCGTGCGCGTCGAGCTGGTCCGCGTGATAGCGCCGCAACTCGCACATCGTTTCGCCGAGCCGTCTCAACGCAGCGGGCGTGCTTTCCATCAAAGGCCAGCAGTGCATCAGATACGCCAGCGCCGTCACGCTGCGCGATTCGCACCATGTGTCGAACAGCTGCAGACAGAGCGAGTTGACCTGCTCCACGACATTCTCACGCTCGGACAGATAGGCAATCATGACGCGTCGGCTCGATGTTGCATTTCGATGCCTGATGATCTGCGGCCATTATGTGTGTCGCAGTCAGCACGGGCTGTAAAACCCGCGTGCGACATCCTGATTCGCGTGTCAGGAAATCCTTAACGCGGTTCGCGCGCGCAAGCCGCCGCCGATACGTAGAAACCCTTGTACGTCAGCGATTCCCGCGCTCGCGCCCAGGGAAATCCTGACGCTTCAAATCAGCATTTCCTGAATACACAATCCGCCGCTGCCGATTGGCGCTGCATCGCGTTGCCCCTAGCATTGGATCATCGGGCATGGGGGAGACGCATATGTATGACGACGCTTCGAACGCACTGCCGCTTTACGTGATCGATTTGCGCGCGTGGATCAGCGACTGGTATGACCATGCATTCAAGGTGGGCCTCGTTCACCCGCCTTTCACGCTCGACGAATCGACAGCCGACCGGCTCGAAGGGTATTTCAAGGCGGGACTGACGCCGGCCGAGGGCGCGATTGCGTTCTTCGGCGTCGTGCATTGAGGGCCGGGCATGAGATTCGACGAATTCGACGCGCGCCTGTCGCGGCTGCTACGGGCGCTGCCCGACGGGACCATCGCCGAACTGACGGACGGCATGATCGCGTGGTGGGGTGGCGCGCGCACCGTCTACGCATGGATCGGCGACGGCGCCCGCGGCCAGCCGGGCGCACGCGAACTCGACCTTGCTGACGACTGGGGCCAGTTTCACGACTGGCTCGCGGCATGGATCGACGAGCCGCGCTTCAGCACGCGGCCCGAGAAGCTCGGCCACGATGCTGCGCCAACTGACGCGTGACGCGTGTTTTACCCGCGCTTCACGCATCGTCTGCGATTCCCGCCTCACACGAACGGCGCTTCGTCCACCGCATGCTGCGCGCTCTTTGCGAAGCGCTTCTTCATCGACGCCGGATCGCGCACGATCGTCACGGCGCACGGCGCATAGGCCAGCACCTGACGCGCGACGGAGCCGATCAGCCAGCGGTCGAACGGCGTATGCCCGCGATGCCCGACCACGAGATGATCGATGTCGTGCTGCTCTGCGTAGAGCACGATCTCTTTCGCCGGCTGACCGATCACGAGATCGAACTCGGCGCGATCGTTCGATGACGTGAGCTTTGCCTTGATGTCGTCGAGCACTTCGTTCGCGTGACGCAACTCGTAGTCGACCATTTCCTTTCTTTCGAGCTCGATGGCGCCCCAGTCCGGCGCGCGCGCGACGACGAGCACATGCAGGCGCGCATCGAAGCGCTTCGCCAGATCGACTGCGAACGCGACGGCATGCCGCGCGGACGGCGACCCGTCATAACCTGCCAGGATGTTCTGCATGATTCGCTCCCTTCCGGTTTGAACCGGTGCGAGCCTTGATTGAGCGGCGCTTTCGCTGTTGGTCAGTTGTCGTCGCTTCGGCTCGGAAGATGCTCGTGCGGGACGGGCTCGGCCGCGGCGGCGTCGGGAAGGTCGTCTTTCGCGGGCTTGGCCGGCTGCTTGCCGGATACGTTTTGCGCGGGGTCGAGAGGTTTGGCGGTCGGCTCAGCGGACGGTTCGGAGGGCATGGTGTGCTCCTGCGCTGATGAATGCTGTACTTTCCATGATAGACCGCATTGCGGCGGCTGTTTGCCCGAACCACGACCCCGGCACGATGCGCTTTGCGGCGCTGCGCAAAATGGCGTGCGCCTGTCGCAACAGGATCGTCCTAGTCTTTGCACCCACGACATGCCAAAGTGACGGGCGTATCCAGCCAGAGGAGCTTTCGTGTCCACGCCCGAACCGCTTTCCGCCTTTTCCGCGCTTTCCACTATTACCTTCCGGCCGTTCACGCCCGACGACATCGCCGCCGCGCACGCGCTGTCGCTCGAAGTGAAGTGGCCGCATCGCGCCGACGACTGGCGCCTGGTCGCCGGTGCCGGCGGCGGCTTTGTCGCGCTGAGCGGGGATCGCATCGTCGGCACGGCGCTGTGCTGGAAGTATGGCGAGCACGGCGCGTCGCTCGGCATGGTGATCGTGTCGCCGGACCAGCAAGGGCGAGGCATCGGACGCGAGCTGATGGAGCGTCTGCTCGAAATGCTCGGCGGGCGAACCACGGTGCTACATGCGACGCCTGCCGGCCAGCCGCTGTACGAAAAGCTCGGCTTCCACGCGATCGGCACAATCAACCAGCACCAGGCCGCTGACTTTCGCGTGCCGCAGATCGCGCTGAAACCGGGCGAACAACTGCGCTCCTTGCAATCCGCCGACACGCCGCGTCTGATCGATCTTGCTTCGCGCGCGGGCGGCCTCGATCGCAGTGCGCTGCTGCCTGCGTTGCTCGACGTTGCGCAGGGCGTTGTGCTGGAGCGGGATGGCTCTGTACTCGGCTTCGCGTTACTGCGGCCCTTCGGGCGCGGACATGCGATCGGGCCCGTCGTCGTAGCGCACGTCGCCGACGAATCGGCGCGCCTTGCGCAAGCCTTGATCTCGCATTGCCTTGCGGCGAACACAGGCGCATTCACCCGCATCGATACACCCGGCGACAGCGGGCTCACACCGTGGCTCGAAGCACTCGGCCTCAAATGCGTCGACACGGTCGTCAAGATGTCCCGCAACGGCGCACCGGCAAGCGATCCTGCCGTCGTGCAGTTCGCTATCGTCAATCAGGCACTCGGTTAAATCATGACGCTTCTCTATAAGGCCGATCCCGAACGCGGCAAGCTATGGGCGCAGCACTTCGCGCAGAAGGCGCCCGAGATTCCTTTCCGGCTGTGGCCGGACATCGGCGATCCGGCGGCCGTGCGTTATCTCGCAGCGTGGCAGCCACCCGAGGACCCGGCGCGCACGCTGCCGAATCTCGAGGTGATCTTTTCGGTGGGCGCGGGCATCGATCAGTTCGATCTGTCGCGGGTGCCGCCGCATATTGCCGTTGTGCGGATGATCGAGCCGGGGATCGTCGAAGGCATGGTCGAGTATGTGACGCATGCTGTGCTGACCATTCATCGCGATCTGTTCGATTACGCTTTGCAGCAGCGACAGCGGGTCTGGCGTGAGATGCCCGTGCGGGCGGCTTCGACGCGGCGCGTCGGGGTGCTGGGGCTTGGCATGTTGGGCACTGCCGTGCTGGAGCGTTTGCGGGTGTTTGGGTTTCCTTGCGCGGGGTGGAGTCGGTCGGCGCATCGGCTCGAAGGTGTCGAGTGTTTTGCTGGGGTCGATGCGCTCGATGCGTTTCTTGCCCGGACGGATGTGCTCGTGTGCCTGCTGCCGCTGACCGATGCCACGCGTGGCCTGCTGGATAGGCGTTTGTTCGGCATGCTGCCGAAAGGGGCTTCTTTCATCAATGTCGGGCGCGGTCCGCAGGTTAATCAGCAGGATCTGCTCGATGCGCTCGATAGCGGGCAATTGCAGAATGCCATTCTCGATGTGACGGATCCGGAGCCGTTGCCGGAGTCGCATCCGTTCTGGGTGCATCCGCGGGTCAGGGTTACACCGCATATTGCTAGTGCGACTCGGCCTGAGAGTGCGGTTGATGTGGTGCTGGAGAATATTCGCCGGCGGCGTGAGGGATTGACTATGGTTGGGGAGGTTGATCGGAGGCGGGGGTATTAGGTTTTTTTCGTCTGCGACGCTGGGGCGTTTTTGCTTTTGCGGCGCAGGCGTTGTCGGTGGTGTTTTGGTCTTTGCGTTGGCATCCGCGTGATGTTATTGGTTCGCTAGCGTTGCCCCTGTGCGGGGCGGCACCTACTTTTCTTTGCCGCCGCAAAGAAAAGTAGGCAAAAGAAAGCGGCTCACACCGCCAGTTCTTGTGTTTGCCTGAGGGCCCCCAACGGTTCTTACGCTTCACACGGCGACCTGCTTTTTTGCGTTTGTTGCCAACGTTCTCTCCGTACGCCTCACCCGCTTCATGTCCCCGCGTCACAGCACACGGCGCCAGATAGTCCACTGCCGCCCAGGTGGCAAACTGTGTGTAGGCCGTAGCACTTCACACGCCTCACCCGCTTCATGTGCCCGCGTCACAGCACACGGCGCCAGATCGTCCGCTGCCGCCCAGGTGGCAAACTGTGTGTAGGCCGTAGTACCTCACACGCCTCACTTCGGACAGATAGCGCACGCGTTCCACCCTGTATGAGCGCCACGCTATACAACGCGACAACCTACACATAGTTTGCCGCCTGGGCGGCACATACCATTCGCTGCCGTTCGCCCGTGTATGGGTGCCTGAAGCAGGGGAGGCTTCTATACAAAGCGTTGGCAACGCACGCGAACAGCAAGGCTGCCGCGTGGAGCATGGGGACGTGGGGGGCCCGTGGATAAGAACAAGAACTGGCGGTGTTAGCCGCTTTCTTTTGCCTACTTTTCTTTGCGGCGGCAAAGAAAAGTAGGTGCCGCCCCGCACAGGGGCAACGCGTGAAGCACCAGTAACGAAACGCGGATGCCAGCGACCGCACGAGCAAAACCAAACCGCTCACTCAGCCACCACAAACACCAGCAACCCACCCAGCGTCGCAGACAAAAAAAACCAATTCAGCACAAAATGCCGCCCCACCCCCCAAAAAAACCACATCCACGCTATTCAAGGATTTATTTGGCGAATCAAGCGCCAACCCCCTCTCTGTAGTATGAAACGGTCCGCCTCGCACCCGCGAGAGCGAAGAAAGAACCGAGACCCACCTCATGCCAAACCGATCCCTCATCGAAGCCGACCGCAAGCACCTGATCCACCCCGTCGTCAGCTACAGGGCGCACGAAGCCCGCGGCGTCACCGTGCTGGACTCCGCCCAAGGCGTCTACTTGCGCGATATCGACGGAAACGAACTGCTCGACGCGTTCTCAGGTCTCTGGTGCGTCAACACCGGCTACGGCCACCAAAGCATCGTCGACGCAGCGACACGACAACTGCAACGTCTCCCCTACGCGACAGGCTATTTCCACTTCGGCTCCGAGCCCGCCATCGAACTCGCCGCAAAGCTCGTCGAACTCGCGCCCGCGTCGCTGCAGCACGTGTACTTCACGCTCGGTGGATCGGATGCCGTCGACTCCGCGCTGCGCTTCATCACCCACTACTTCAACGCGACAGGCCGTCCGTCGAAGAAGCACATCATCGCGCTGCAACGCGGCTATCACGGCTCGTCGTCGATCGGTGCAGGCCTCACCGCGCTGCCCGCGTTCCATCGCAACTTCGATGTGCCGCTGCCCACGCAACATCACATCCCGTCGCCCTACGCATACCGCAACGATTTCGCCGACGACGCCGCCCTGATCGCCGCCTCCGTCGCCGCGCTCGAAGCGAAAGTCGAAGCCCTCGGCGCGGACAACGTCGCCGCCTTCTTCTGCGAGCCGATCCAGGGCTCGGGCGGCGTCATCGTGCCGCCTGTCGGCTGGTTGAAGGCCATGCGCGAAGCCTGCCGCAAGCTGGACATCCTGTTCGTCGCCGACGAAGTCATTACGGGATTTGGCCGCACCGGGCCACTGTTCGCCTGCGAAGCAGAAGGCGTCGAGCCGGACCTGATGACGGTCGCCAAGGGCCTTACGGCGGGCTATGCGCCGATGGGCGCAGTGCTGATGTCCGATGCCATCTATCAGGGCATCGCCGATGGCGGCGACGTCGCGGCGGCGATCGGTCACGGGCACACCTATTCGGCCCACCCCGTCAGCGCCGCGATCGGCCTCGAAGTGATGCGCCTCTATCACGAAGGTGGCCTGCTCGCGAACGGTATGGCGCGTGCGCCGCGCTTCGCGCAAGGGCTCGACGCGCTGCTCGCGCATCCCCTCGTCGGCGACTCAAGGCATCGCGGTCTGCTCGGCGCGCTCGAACTCGTCGCCGACAAGGACACGAAACAGGGCTTCGACGCGGCGCTGAAACTGCCCGACCGCATCGCCGCGGCCGCGTATGCGAACGGTCTCGTGTTCCGCGCGTTCGGCGACAACATTCTCGGCTTCGCGCCCGCGCTCTGCTACACGGAAAGCGAGTTCGACCTGCTGTTCGAGCGCCTCGAAAAGACGCTCGACGACGTGCTCGCGCAAGCCGACGTGCGCGCCGCACTGAAGGGTTCGATCGAATTTAAACGCCGCGCGGCTGCGTGATAACATCGACCGACCCTTCGACATGCGGGACCGACCGACTCACGATGAGCACCGACTGCAAACTGGACCGAATCGATCTGCGCATCCTCTCGCAGTTGCAAAAGCGAGGACGCATCACGAACGTCGAACTGGCCGACGCAGTCGGGCTGTCGCCCAGCCCTTGTCTGATCCGCGTGAAGCGTCTGGAGAAGGCGGGCTACATCATCGGGTACGGCGCGCAGATCCAGCTCGAAAAGCTCGGCGATGTGCAGATCGTCTTCACCGAGGTCACGCTCGCCGACCATCGCCGCGAAGACTTCATCAAGTTCGTCAACGCCATCAGGGATGTCGACGAGATCGTCGAATGTCATCTGGCGAGCGGCGGCTACGACTATCTGCTCAAGTTCATCACGCGCAGCGTCAGTCACTATCAGAGCATCATCGAAGGGCTGCTGGAGCGCGACATCGGCATCGAAAAGTATTTCAGCTACGTGATCATCAAGACGCCGTTCGTCAAGACGCACTATCCGCTCGAAACACTCTTCTCACAGAACCATCACTGAGGCGCGCCCGGCCCGGCGAGGCGGCCGAACTCGTCCGCCAGGAAATCGACGCACACGCGCACCTTCGCCGACGACGCCAGCCGCGCCGGATACACGGCCCACACGTTAGCGGGCTGCGTCACACCGGGCAGCACCTGCACGAGCGCGCCCGACTCCAGCAGCGCGCGCACGTCCCACATCGAACGCAATACGATGCCGCGCGCCGCCAGCGCCCATTGCACGGCCACTTCGCCGTGATTGGTCGACAGCGGCCCCGTCACCTTGACGGAGACGGTCTCGCCGCGCTCCGTCAGACGCCAGATGCCGAACGGATGGTCGCGCTCCTTGATCGCAAGGCACTGATGCGTGCCAAGCTCCGCAAGCTGTCGCGGCGTGCCGTGACGCTTCAGGTATTCCGGCGACGCGCACAACACGCGATGGTTCTCCGCAAGCCGTTTCGCGATCAGATGCGGCGCGATGTCGTCGCCAATACGAATGTCGAGATCGAAGCCCTCGCCCGCCACATCGACGATGCGATCGAACAGGTCGAGCCGCACGCTCAGTTGCGGATAGCGCTCGGTGAGCCGCACCAGTGCCGGCGCCACGACATGGCGCCCAAAGCCGAAGCTGCTCGAAATGCGCAGGGTGCCGCGCGGCACGCGGCGCGTGGTCGACACGTCTTCGACCAGCCGGTCGACGTCGTCGAGAATCTTTTCGGCCCACGCATACACGCGCTCGCCCGCTTCCGTGATCGCGACGCGGCGCGTCGAGCGATGAAAGAGGCGCGTGCCCAGGTCCGCTTCGAGCATGTTCACCCGCTTGCTCACATACGCCGGCGACACCGACAGCGCGTCCGCCGCCGCGCTGAAGCTGGCATTGCGGGCGACCGTGCAGAACACGCGCAGGTCGTCGAGGTTCGGCGATTTATTCACAGTTCGTGCATAGTGGCTTAACCGAAAGCGCGATTTTATGACGGTTAATCAGGAATAGACTAGTCGTTAGTGAACGCTGGGCCTGAATGACCCGAACCCTTTCCGACATTTTCCCGACGAGGAGACGCATATGACCCGCAACTATCGCATCGCAGTGATTCCCGGTGACGGCATCGGCAAGGAAGTGATGCCCGAAGCGCTGCGCGCGCTCGACGCCGTCAGCAAGCGCTACGGCATCGGCCTCGACTACCAGCACATCGAATGGGCAAGCTGCGACTATTACGCGCAGCACGGCCAGATGATGCCCGACGACTGGAAGCGGCAACTCGAAGGCGTCGACGCCGTGCTGTTCGGTGCGGTCGGCTGGCCCGACACCGTGCCCGATCACATCTCGCTGTGGGGATCGCTGCTCAAGTTCCGCCGCGAGTTCGACCAGTACATCAACCTGCGTCCCGCGCGCCTGTTCGAAGGCGTGCCGTCGCCGCTGGCGGGCCGCAAGGCGGGCGATATCGACTTCATGATCGTGCGCGAGAACACCGAGGGCGAATACTCGTCGGTGGGCGGCACGATGTTCGAAGGCACCGAGCGCGAGTTCGTGATGCAGCAGTCGATCTTCACGCGCAAAGGCTCCGAGCGCGTGCTCAAGTTCGCGTTCGATCTCGCGCAGCGCCGCGAGAAGAAGATCACCGTCGCAACGAAGAGCAACGGCATCTCGATCAGCATGCCGTGGTGGGACGCGCGCGCCGCCGAGATGGCCGCGCGCTATCCGGACGTGAAGTGGGACAAGCAGCACATCGATATTCTTTGTGCACGCTTCGTGTTGAATCCGGATCGCTTCGACGTGGTGGTCGCGACCAACCTGTTCGGCGACATCCTGTCGGACCTCGGCCCGGCTTGCACGGGCACGATCGGCATTGCGCCCTCGGCGAACATGAACCCGGACCGCACGTTCCCGTCGCTGTTCGAACCCGTGCACGGCTCCGCGCCCGATATCGCGGGCAAAGGTATCGCCAATCCGATCGCGATGATCTGGTCGGCGGCGATGATGCTCGATTTCCTCGGCAACGGCGCGGGCAAGGAACGCGAAGCACACGACGCGATCCTCGCCGCGATCGAAGCCGTGCTCAAGGAAGGCCCGCATACGGGCGACCTCGGCGGCAAGGCGAATACGGCTGAAGTCGGCGCGGCGATTGCGCATCGCCTCGCCTGAATCACAGGAGTCTTTAGATGACCAAGCGATACGAACTGAGCGAACTGATCCGCAGTGACAATTTCATCGACGGCAACTGGGTTGCGTCGGTCAAAGGCAAGCGCTTCGACGTGACGAATCCGGCGACGGGCGAAGTGATCGCGCAGGTCGCCGATAGCGACGCCGCCGACGCGCGTGCCGCCACCGATGCCGCCGCCCGCGCCTTCCCCGCCTGGCGCGATGCATTGCCGAAGGACCGCGCGGCCGTGTTGCATCGCTGGCATGCGCTGATGGTCGAGAACGCCGACGCGCTCGGCCGCCTGATCTCGCTCGAACAGGGCAAGCCGTTCGCCGAAGGACGCGGCGAGGTGATGTACGGCGCGTCATACGTGGCGTGGTTCGCGGACGAGGCGACGCGTATCTACGGCGACATCATTCCGCAGCAGCAGCGCGGCAAGCGCATGAGCGCGGTGAAGGAACCTGTCGGCATCGTCGCCGCGATCACGCCGTGGAATTTCCCGCTCGCGATGATCGCGCGCAAGATCGCGCCCGCGCTCGCGGCGGGCTGCACCGTCGTCGGCAAGCCTGCCGAAGACACGCCGCTCACGGCCCTCGCGCTGGTGATGCTCGCGCATGAAGCGGGCGTGCCGGCGGGCGTGCTGAACCTCATTTCGGCGTCGCGTGAAAACGCGGTGCCCGCCGTCGGCGACTGGCTCGCGGACAGCCGCGTGCGCAAGATCACGTTCACGGGTTCGACGCCCGTCGGCAAGTATCTGGCGCGTGAATCGGCGGAAACGTTGAAGAAGCTGTCGCTGGAACTGGGCGGCAACGCGCCCTTCATCGTATTCGACGACGCCGATCTCGATGCCGCCGTCGCGGGCCTGCTGGCCTCGAAATTCCGCAACGGCGGGCAGACCTGCGTGTGCCCGAACCGCGTGTACGTGCAGTCCGGCGTGTACGAGCGTTTCGCCGACCTGCTCGCGACGCGCGTTGCCGCGCTGAAGGTCGCGCCCGCCACCGACCCCGCTGCGCAGATCGGCCCGATGATCAACGCACGCGCCATCGACAAGATCGCGCGTCATGTCGACGACGCCGTAAGCCGCGGCGCACGCGTGCTGACGGGCGGCAAGCGTCTATCCGAGCTCGGCACGAACTACTACGCGCCGACCGTGCTCGCCGATGCGACGCCCGACATGCAACTGAGTTGCGAAGAAACCTTCGGCCCTGTCGTGCCGCTGTTCCGCTTCGATGACGAAGCCGAAGCGATCCACGCCGCTAACGACACCCCGTTCGGCCTCGCATCGTACTTCTACAGCCAGGATGTGCGGCGCATCGACCGCGTTGCGCGGCAGCTCGAAGCGGGCATCGTCGGCATCAACGAAGGTGCGCTCGCGAGTGAAGCCGCGCCGTTCGGCGGCGTGAAGGAATCGGGCTATGGTCGCGAAGGCTCGAAATACGGCCTCGACGATTACCTGTCGATCAAATATCTCTGCCAGGGTGGGCTCGAATGAACGCGCAGGCCTATCCGATCGAAGTCGCATTCCCCGACATCTCGACGCACGAGCGCAGCGACACGGGTATCGCGTACGTGCATACGTTCGATTCGGGCATCGACGGTCCGCACGTGATGATCAACGCCCTCACGCATGGCAACGAGGTGTGCGGCGCGATCGTCGTCGATGCGCTGCTGCGCGCGAAGCTGCGTCCACGGCGCGGCAAGCTGACGCTCGCGTTCGCGAACGTCGATGCGTATGCGCGTTTCGATCCGTCGAAGCCGGATGCAGGGCGCTTCGTCGATCAGGATTTCAATCGCGTGTGGACGGCACAAACGCTCGACAACAGCGCGCTCGATTCGAGCGAGTTGCGCCGCGCACGCGCGATGCGGCCCGTGATCGATACCGTCGATCTGCTGCTCGATCTGCATTCGATGCATGAAAAGAGCAAACCGTTGATCGTCGCCGGGCCGCTCGACAAGGGCATTGCATTGTCGGAACGGCTCGGCACGCCCGCCACGGTGATCTGCGACGAAGGCCATCCGGAAGGCCGCCGCATGCGCGATTACGAAGGTTTCGGCGACGCTCGAAGCGCGAAGAACGCGTTGCTGATCGAGTGCGGACAGCACTGGGAAGCGGGTGCCGTCGCCGTTGCGCGTGATGTGACGGCGCGTTTTCTAGTGCTCTCCAACGTGGTCGATGAAGCCGACTTGCCCGAAGGCTGGACGCTGCCGCTGCCCGACGAAATGCTGATCGTGCGCGTGACGGAACCTGTCGTGGCGAAGAGCCTCGACTTTCGCTTCGCTGGCGACTATACGGGCCTCGAGGTGTTTCCTGAAGCGGACAGCGTGATCGCCTGGTCGGACGGCGAAGCCGTGCGCACACCCTATCCCGACTGCATGCTCGTGATGCCTTCGCTCAGGCAACTGCGCGCGGGCGTGACCGTCGTGCGGCTCGGCAAGATCGAGAAGCGCATCGCGCGAACGCAATAGTTTTTGCCGTCATTCCAACCATCGTCAACGAAAACACGAGATGAAAGTCCAGCAGATCAAACAAAGCATTGCATTGCAGGGGCTGGAAGACTGGGGCACGGCCGGTCTTCCAGACACGCCGCAGATCCAGGTATCGGGCGTGCAGAAGGTGATTCGCGGCAGTGAGACCGTCGATACGGGCATCTTCGAATGCACGCCCGGCACGTATCGGCGCTCGGTCAAGCAGGCCGAAGTGATGCACTTCCTCAGCGGCCGCGGCCGCTTCACGCCCGATGGCGAAGACACGGTTCACTTCACGGGTGGCGACACGCTGTTCTTCGAAGCTCACACGGAAGGCACATGGGAAGTCGAAGAGACGATGCGCAAGGTCTACGTGATCTTCTGACGGCAGGCGATCGGTGCGAGCCCTGGTGACGTGCACATCAAGCGTCTGACATAACACTACGTCATGGGGACTCCAACAATTCCGGCGTTGCTCCGCCGAAATTGACTCACTATATTTTCAATCAATCCCGCGTTGTTCTGCTTCCTGCGCCACGCAGGAAGCGCGACAGCACGACCTGGAAGATGTCTTTCGCTTCAACCGTGTCGAGGAAAAAGTCGTGATCAATAAAACGAAGTTGCGCCCATTAGTTATGACGCTCGCGTTGAGCATCGCGGGTATGGCGCCCGCGTTCGCGGCGGGGAAAATCACGTTCGTCTCACAAGGCGGCACGTATCAGGAAGCCCAGACCAAGGCGATCCTCGATCCCGCCGCGAAGCAGCTGGGCATCACGATCAACCAGGACAGCATTCCCGACGCCTGGCCGCAGATCAAGGCACAAGGCGCGACGGGCAAGCCGATCTGGGACGTGGTCGATACGCCGACTTCGAACTGTCTGCGCGGCGGCCGCGAAGGTCTGCTGGAAAAGCTGGACTTCTCGAAGATCCCGAACGCGGCAGCTGTGCCGGAAAAATATCGCACGCCGTATTCGGTTGCGTACGAGTTCTATTCGACGGTAATCGGCTACAACAAGAAGAACCTCAAGAAGGTGCCGCAAAGCTGGAAAGACTTCTGGGACGTGAAGAACTTCCCGGGCACGCGCGCGCTGCGCAACGATCCGCAGACGGTGCTCGAAGCGGCGCTGCTGGCAGACGGCGTGCCGCGCGACAAGCTCTATCCGCTGGATGTGGATCGCGCGTTCAGGAAGCTGCAGCAGATCAAGCCCGACATTACCGTGTGGTGGACGTCGGGCGGCCAGTCGGCGCAATTGCTGCACGACGGCGAAGTGGACATGACGATGATCTGGAACGGCCGCGCCAGCGCCGTGAAGAAGGATGATCCCGATGTCGACTTCACGTTCAACGACGGCATTCTGCAGAACACGCAGTTGTGCGTGCTGAAGAATGCACCGAACCTGCCCGACGCGATCAAATTCGTCAACGCTGCGTTGTCGCCGGATTTGCAGGCCAATCTGCCGCTCTATATCGACTACGGTCCGGGCAACCCCGCGGCGTTCAAGACGGGCAAGATCACTGCGAAGCGCGCGAGCGAGTTGCCGAGTTCGCCGGATAACGCGTCGAAGCAGGCGCTGATGTCAGAAGAATGGTGGGCCTCCGATGCCGGCATTCAGGCCAAGGCGCGCTGGCTGAAGTTCATGCAATAACGTTAGTCGCGCATGGCCATCAGACGCCCGCAGGAACGTCGTTCGTTGCGGGCGTTTTTCATTTGATCGCTTTTCACGCATTGCCGGCGACACACGCCGCACAACACTCGACGTGATCGACTATCTGATTCTGGGCGGCGGCTCGGCAGGCTGCGTGCTGGCTGCGCGACTGTCCGAAGATGCGGGCAAGACCGTATGTCTGATCGAAGCGGGCCGCGATATCTCGCAGGCGACCATGCCCGCTGCGATCCGCAGCCGCTATCCTGGCCGCGCCTATCTCGACACCAGCAACATCTGGCAGCAACTGAAAGCGCGCATGAGCGCGCCAGCGGCGCTACGCCGCTATGAACAGGCGAAGCTGCTGGGCGGCGGCTCGGCGATCAATGCGCTGATGGCCAACCGCGGCGCGCCCGCCGATTACGATGAGTGGGAAGCGCTCGGCGCGCGTGGCTGGAACTGGCAGGCATGCCTGCCCTACTTTCGCAAGCTCGAATCCGATTGCGATTTCAGCGGTGAATTGCACGGTGCGAATGGACCTGTGCGTATTCAACGCACGCGCTGGCCGCGCATCTCGCCATTCGTGCAAGCCGTGCTCGGCACGTTGCAACAGCGTGGACATGTGCTGCACGACGATCAGAACGGGCCGTGGGAAGACGGCACGTTCGTCGGCTCGATTGCTGTGAGCGAGACCGGCGAGCGCATTCCGACTTCCGTCTGTTACCTCGACGATACCGTGCGCGCGCGCAAGAACCTGTCGATACGTACGGGCCTTGTCGTCGACCGGATCTTGTTCGACGGGCAGCGCGCGATAGGTGCGCGGGTCTTGCGAGCGGACGGCACACATGAGGATCTAAACGCAGCCCGCGTGATCGTAAGCGCGGGCGCGATTCATAGTCCGGCGCTGCTGCTCAGAAGCGGCATCGGTCCCGCCAGCGATCTCACTGCGCTCGGCATCGAGGTGCGCGCGGACCGCGCGGGCGTGGGACGCAATCTGATGGAGCATCCGTCGATTGCCGTGTCGGCGTTTCTGCCGCGCGCGGCGCGCACGCCGTTTCCCGACGAGCATCACGAACAGGCGATCGTGCGCTTTTCTTCCGGCGTGCCCGATACGGTGCCCGGCGACATGCACGGGGCGATCCTGTCGCGCTCGGGCTGGCATTCGGTCGGTTATCGGCTGGGGACGATCTTCTTCTGGGTCAACAAGTCGTATTCGCGCGGGTCTTTGAAGCTCGCGTCCGCGAATCCGTTCGATGAGCCGCTGGTCGACTTCGCGATGCTATCGGACCCGCGCGATCTCGAACGGTTGAAGCTCGCGTTGCGTTTTGGCGCGCAGACGCTGGCGGCGCCTTCGATGGCCGCGCATCGCGATGCGATTTTTCCGTCGAGCTATTCGCCGCGCGTCGCGGCTGTGGCCGTGCCGGGCGTGTGGAATGCGTTTCAGCGTGGAGCGTTGAGCGCGCTGCTCGATATCGCCGGGCCGTTGCGTGGGCCGCTGATCCGGCGTGTGGTGACGCAGGGTGTTTCGATCGATGAGCTATTGGCCGATGACGCGGCGATGACAGAGTTCGTCAGGCGGTCGGTTGGCGGCACCTGGCATCCGTCGGGGACATGCCGGATGGGTGCGCCCGACGATCCGCTGGCCGTGACCGACGCGGACGGCGCGGTGTATGGCGTGGAAGGACTGCATGTGTGCGATGCGTCGCTGATGCCGTCTATCCCGTGCGCGAACACGAATGTGCCGACGATCATGTTGGCGGAGAGGGTGGCGGGGATGATAAAAGCGTCCGGAGGAGTCTGAACCGGTCCTATACCCCGGTTTGCCTCTGAGAAAAAATACAACAATTTTGTTGCATATCTCCACTTATAAATACAACATTTATGTTGTAAATTTCCCCATTCCTAACCACATGGGGAGAACATGAAATACAGCGAGTTCAGGAAGTGGCTGAAGCAGCAAGGCGCGACGTTCGAAAAGCACCGAAGCGGCTCAAGTCACTACCGGGTGACGCTCGATGGCAGGACCACCATCTTCCCCGATCACGGTGCGAAGGAATGGGTAAAGGACTGCTGGAAGCCATCAGGAAGCAACTCGGTATCAGGTGAAGCAGAGAGCCCCACGCGGGCTCTCTCACTCGCGTATCACGTCCATGTTCTTTGAAGAATGGCAAACCACGACACACGTATGCTCAGCTACCCGATCAGCCTGACACCCGACGACAACGGCACGCTGCTCGTCACGTTTCCGGATGTTCCGGAAGCCATCACCGTCGGTGACGACGAAGAGGACGCGAAAGTACAAGCGCTGGATGCGCTGGAGGCCGCGTTCGAAATCTACTTCGCGGAGAAGCGCAGCATCCCGATGCCTTCGAAGGCCAAACGCGGGCAACCCGTCGTCACGTTGCCGGCACTCGTCACCGCAAAGGTGCTGCTCGCGGATGAAATGCTCCGCCAGAACGTGCGAAAGGCTGAACTCGCCCGGCGGCTCAGCGTCAATCAGGTGCAGGTCGATCGACTTCTGAACTTCGGCCATTCATCGAAGATCGAGATGGTCGAATCGGCGTTTGCGGTATTGGGCAAGCGTCTCGATGTTCGGGCGGTGTAATACGCGCCGCCATTCCCGGGATGGAAGCTCCCGCGTCAATGGAGCCTTCCATTCCGTCTCTCACTCCCCAAACCCCACCACCCCCTTCACCTCCAGAAACGCCTCCAGCCCCCACTCGCCATACTCGCGCCCGTTCCCCGACTGCTTGTACCCGCCGAACGGCGACCCCGCATCCCACGCCGGATAGTTCAGATACACGCTGCCCGCGCGCATCCTGAACCCGACTCGCCGCGCCCGCTCGATATCCGCCGACTGCACATATGCCGCCAATCCAAACGGCGTGTCGTTGGCGATCGCAATCGCGTCTTCTTCATCGCGATACGGCATGATCGCCAGCACGGGGCCGAATATCTCGTCGCGAGCAATCGTCATCGACGGATCGACGTTCGCGAACACGGTCGGCTTCACGTAATAGCCGCGCGTCAATCCATCGGGACGCCCAACGCCGCCCGCCACCAGTTGCGCGCCTTCGTCGATACCGATTGCGATCAGCCGCTGCACGCGCCCGAACTGCACGTCGCTGACCACCGGGCCCATCGTCGTATCCGCGGCGTCGGCCGGGCCGACCCGATGCGCCTCCGCCGCGCGCCGCGCGATCTCGACCACTTCGTCGTGGCGTGACGCGGGCACGAGCATGCGCGTCGGCGCATTGCACGACTGGCCGCTATTGCCGAAGCACGAATTGACGCCGGCTGTCACGGCCGTTTCGAAATCGGCGTCGTCGAGCAGGATGTTCGCCGACTTGCCGCCCAGTTCCTGGTGCACGCGCTTGACAGTCGGCGCAGCGAGCTTCGCGATCTCGATGCCCGCGCGCGTCGAACCCGTGAACGACACCATGTCGACATCGGGATGGGCGCACAGCGCGGCGCCCACCGTCGGCCCGTCGCCGTTGACCAGGTTGAACACGCCAGCGGGCACGCCAGCGGCATCGATGATCTCGGCGAACAGCACCGCATTGAGCGGCGAGACCTCGCTGGGCTTCAACACCATCGTGCAGCCCGCCGCGATCGCCGGCGCGACCTTGCAGACGATCTGGTTGATCGGCCAGTTCCACGGCGTAATCAACGCGACGACGCCAACGGGCTCGTGATTGATCAGCGTCGTGCCCTTCTTGCGCTGCCATTCGAAGGTCTCGCACGTGCGCAGCACTTCTTCCAGATGCCGCTTGCCAAGACCCGCCTGCCACGCATGCGAGAGCTTCGCGGGCGCGCCGATTTCGCGCATGATCGTCTCGGCCATCTCGTCATAACGTTCGAGATACGCATCGAGAATGCGCCGGATCAACGCGACGCGCTCCTCTGGCTGTGTCTTTGAAAACGACGCAAAAGCACGCTTCGCCGCCGCGACGGCGCGCTCGACATCCTGCGCATTGCCGAGCGCCACGTCAGCGAACGGTTCTTCGGTGCAGGGATCGATGACAGGCAGACGCGCGTTGCTGGACGGCTCGACCCAAGCGCCGTCGATATAGAACTTCAGTGAATTGGACATCCGGTTTCCGTAGAAAGAAATCAGGCCCGCGCGACGGTCGACGAACGGCGACTCACGACGACGATCATCACGAGGCACAGCGTCAGCGCCGTCAGCATCGTGCTGATCGCGGCGATGGTCGGATCGATTTCGTCGCGCAACGTGACGAACATGCGCCGCGTCAGCGTCTGGTTCGAGCCGCCCGAAATGAACAGCGCGACGACCGTTTCATCGAGCGCCTGAATGAACACGAACACCGCGCCGGAGATCACGCTCGCCTTGATCTGCGGCAGCGTCACCGTCATGAAGCTGCGAAAGCGGTTCATGCCGAGGCTGCGCGCGACCATTTCCTGCGTGCGATCGAAAGTCCGCAAATCAGCGCCCACCGAGATCAGCACATACGGCAAGCCAAGCATCGTATCGGCGACGATCAACCCGGTGAGCGTGTTCACATACCCGGCCTGTGTGAACACGAAGAACACGCCCACCGCGACGATGATGATGGGGACCATCAACGGCAGCATCAGCAGCGTGCGCAGATAGCGCATCGACCAGTGCGAGCCATGCTGGATACCATACGCAGCCGCAATGCCGAGCGGCGTGGCGATCAGCGCGGCGCACACGGAGGCCGTCAGCGTCACGCGTGCCGCGTCGATCCACGCGGGGTTGTCGAAGAACGAGTGATACCAGCGCAGCGAATACGCCGGCGGCGGAAACGTCATGAAGCGCGTATCGGAGAACGACAGCGGCACGACGATTACCACGGGCAGCATCAGAAACACGAGGATCAGCACGACGCCCGCACCGAGCGTCAGCCTTCCGAATGAGAGCTTGTTCATTTTGCGCCCAGGGTCTTTTCGAGTGGAATCACGCGGCTCGCCGCATAGAAGATCGCGAACACGCAGACCAGCAACACGACGCTCACCGCACTCGCCGCGCCCCAACTGTTGTAGATCTCGACATTGCGGCTCACGACCATCGACACCATGATCGACTTGCCGCCGCCCATCAGCTCAGGCGTGATGTAAAAACCGAGGCACAGCACGAACACGAGCGTCACGCCCGCGACGACGCCGCTCATCGATAGCGGCAGGAACACGCGCCAGAACACATGCAACGGCGAGCCGCCAAGACTCGCGCCCGCTTGCGACAGGTTGCCGGGAATCTTCTGCATCGCGGAGTACAACGGCAGCACCATGAACGGCAACAGGATGTGCACCATCGCGACGATCGTGCCGAACTGGTTGTACGAAAGCTGCAACGGCCGGTCGATCAAACCCATCGACAGCAGCGCCTTGTTCACGAGCCCCGTGCGTTGCAGCAGCACGAGCCATGCGTACGTGCGCACGAGCACACTGGTCCAGAACGGCAGAATCACCATGCCGAGTATCAGCGCGCTCCATTTCGGCGGCACGGATGCGGCGAAATACGCCACGGGATAACCGAGCAGCAGCGTAATGCCTGTCACGATGATGCTCAGCTTGAACGTCATCAGAAACGTGTCGAGATACGTGCCCGTAAAAACGCGCCGATAGTTGACGAGGGTGAACGCGCCGTCGTGATAGATCGACTGCCACGAAAGCCACGCCAGCGGCACCACCAGCAACACCACGACGACGAGCAGCGCGGGCGCCATCAGCAGCAGCATCGCGCGGTCTTCGCGCTGCTGGTGACGTACCGACGGATCGATCGTAGTGGCCTGCATCACAGTCTGTTCCTGGAAAACGTGTTTGGCTGTCGTCATCATGCACCCACTGCGTCGAGAAACTGATACCACGCGGCGACGAGCCTGACGCCCGGCGCGCGCAGCGAATGAAACGGCACCGGCCGCAAGCCTTGCTGCGCCAGCAACGCCAGCTCGGGCTTCTCGCCGAGCGCCAGCGCAGCGGCATGCTGGCCGATCAGGCTCGCCATCGCGACACCTGCTCCGTTATACCCGAGACAGAATGTCGTGACGTCGTCGCTGCGGCCGACATGCGGCAACGCGTTGAATGTCATGCCCACATAGCCCGACCAGCCGTACTCGACACGCACGCCCGCAAGATCCGGAAAGAGCGCGACCATCGCGCGCTGCAACGCATCGAAGCCCGTGGCCTGCCCTTCCTTGCCGAACGCATCGCGGCCGCCGAACAGCATGCGGCCATCCACCTTGCGAAACCACTTCATCATGCGGCGCGTTTCGGTGTAGCTGCGCCCGTTGACCATCAGCTTCGCGTCGAGTTCCGGCGACAATCTTTCCGTCGCTATCATCGCGCTGCGAAACGGCACGAGTTCGCGCTGATACGAAGACGTGGCCTGCGTGAGATTCGAGTAGGCATTGGTCGCGACGATCACCTGCTTCGCGCGCACGCTACCGCCCGGCGCGCGCAGCATCACACCGTCCTGCACGCGCGTCATGTCGAGGATCGGCGTCGATTCGTAGATCGGTACGCCGCGCGCCGTCAGCGCACGCGCGATGCCGCATACGTATTCGAGCGGCAGGATCGTGCCTGCATCGGCGCTCAGCACGCCGCCGACAAAACCGTTCGAGCCTGTCTCATGCGTGATTTCCGCGCGCGACAGCACGCTCATCGAGCCGTCGCCGAGTTGCGTGCGAACCCAGTCGGCTTCCGCGCGAATCGACGCGAACGCGCGCTCGGTATGCGCGCAACGCAGGCTGCCCGTATGTTCGAAGCGCGCACGCTCGAGCTTGAATTCATCGACGAACTGCTCGACCACGCGCACGCCGTCATGTGCGAGCCGGTGCATACGCCTCGCGGTATCGAGATCGTACGCGCTCGCAATCGACGGAAACGACAGTCTGAATTTCGACGACACCACGCCGCCATTGCGTCCGCTCGCGCCCCAGCCGACGGGATTCGCGTCGAACACCGCGCAATCGACACCGCGCTTTTGCAACGCATACGCGGCGGCGAGACCCGAGTAACCCGCGCCGATGATCGCGACATCGACGATCAGATCGCGCGCGAGCGGCGCGCCCGTGCTGACGGACGCATCCGCGACGGGCGAGCGCGCCGCCATCGCCCGCCAGAGCGAGTCCGGCTGCGGCCGGTGCGGTGTCGTCGGCGCGAGCATGATCAGGCGGCGCGCGCTTCGGCTTCGACGGCATCCGCCAGCGCGGCGAGCGTCGCGAACTTGAACGTCGGTTCGGTGACGGCTTCGGGGACGGGTGTTGCGCCAAAACCCTTCAAACCCTGACGACGCTCGATCCAGCAGGTCGCGTAGCCGAGCTTCGTCGCGATGCCGATGTCGTGATACTGGCTTTGCGCGGTATGCAGGATTTCGCCGAACTTGTAGCCGAATGCCGCCTGGCGTCCGCGGTTGTACGCGAAGAACTGCGGATCGGGTTTCGCCACACCCGTTTCGTCGCAGCAGACCGTGTCGTCGAACGGATCGCCGAGTGTGTGCGCATACGCCGACAGCGCGACGCGGTCCGCGTTCGTCATCGCGACGAGGCGATAGTGCTTGCGCAGCCGCTTCAGCGCCGCGACGGAATCTTCGAATGCGGGCCAGTCGAGCACGTCGCGCTGGAACGCAGCGGCCGATTGCGCGTCATCGGGCAGGCCGAGTTCTTTCGCGACGTACAGATAGACGTTGGCCATTTCATGGCTCGAGCGGCCCGGATAGGTCGCGCGGCCGCGCATGTACGGCTCGAAGATTGCTTCGTCGGTCAGGTCTTTCGCTTTTGCGCCGCCCAGACGCCGTATCGAGGCGAGCACGCCCTTTTCGAAGTTGATCAGCGTGCCGACGACATCGAACGTCAGAACCTTGAAATCGGTGAGCTTCATTGCATCATCCTTTTGCAGTTTGCGTGAATCGCGTAAGAAGGCATGCCCGTGCACAGGCGGTGAGTGAATTCAGGCGGGCACGACGATCGTGTCCTGAGGATCGAGCGCGACCGTCATCTGCGCGCCCGGCGATGGAATGCGCCGGCGCGCTTCGTGGCTGCCGGGTTGTCGAAGGCTGATGGCCGTGCCGTCGGCGAGCGCGGCGAACACGCGCAGGCTCTCGCCCTGATACAGCACTTCGGTGACGCGGCACGACAGGCGATTTGCGTGCGCGACGCCCTGCCCATCCGCGGCGTCGATTACGAGCTTCTCCGTCTGCACCGCGAGCAGCAGTTTGTCGCCGCGTGGCAGCGGATGCGCGGTGCGCAACACGGCATCGCCGAGACGCACGGCGTCGTCGCCAGCGCGGCTGACGTTGAGCAGCGTCGCTTCGCCGATGAAGCTCGCGACGAACGCATCGCACGGGCGGTCATAGAGGCGTTCGGGTGTATCGATCTGCACGAGCTTGCCGTCCTTCAGCACGGCGACGCGGTCACTCATCGTCAGCGCTTCACGCTGGTCGTGCGTGACGTTGACGATGGTCGCGCCGAGCTTGCGATGCAGGCGGCGCAATTCGATCTGCATGGTTTCGCGCAGTTGCTTGTCGAGCGCGGAGAGCGGCTCGTCCATCAGGATCAGCTGCGGCTCGAACACCATCGCCCGCGCGAGCGCCACGCGCTGACGCTGGCCGCCCGACAACTGGCTGATGTTGCGCGACTCGTAGCCATTCAGTTCGACCATCGCGAGCGCGTCGGCGACCTTCTTCGCCCAGCCTGCTTTCGGCTCGCGGCGCGCACGCAGCGGAAAGGCGACGTTCTCGCCGACTGTCATATGAGGAAACAGCGCGTAGTTCTGGAACACGATGCCGATGTTGCGCTTGTGCGGCGGCGCAAATGTAATGTCGCGCTCACCGACCCAGACCGTACCGGAACTCGGCTGCACGAAGCCGCCGAGGATGCCGAGCAAGGTCGTCTTGCCCGACCCGGACGGCCCGAGCAGCGACACGAATTCACCCGGCGCGATATCGAGCGATACGTCGTCCAGCGCGACCACTGGACCATAACGCTTCGCTGCCGACCTGATCGATACTCCCGTTTTCGCTCGTGCGTCCATGGTGCCTGTCTCGCTGGAAAGGGGTGTGTTGAGAAAAATATAAGTCCCGTTCTTTTTGACGGCAATTCCCAAATTGTTGGATCGGGCATAACATCAGGTCATGCCCAACCTTCGCAAGAAACTACCGAGTGCGAATGCGCTGTTCGTGTTCGAAGCGGCCGCCCGCTGCGGCAACTTCACGCGCGCCGCGCAGGAGCTCTATGTGAGCCAGCCTGCCGTGAGCCGCATGCTCGCGCGCATGGAGGACCATATCGGCGTGCGCCTGTTCGAGCGGGTGCGCGGCGGTATCGAACTCACTGAAAGCGGCAAGATTCTGTATCGCGCGATCTCTGAGGGCTTCAATGGCGTAGAAAACGCAATCAGGGAAATCGAGGCCCGTGCGACGGGCGTCGAGTCGGTGACGTTGTCGGTTTCGACGGGTTTCACCACGCATTGGCTGATGCCGCGCATGAGCCGGCTGAATCAGGCTTTCCCTAATATCGATTTGCGGTTTCAGCTGATATCGGGGCGGATCGGCGGACCGCTGAATGACGTCGATCTCGGGATGCGGTTTTTGCACGATGGCGAGATCGATGAGCACGCGGTGCTCGTGATGCCTGAAACGCTTTTGCCTGTTTGCAATGAGCGGTATCGGGAGAATGCGTCAAGCGATGCGGGGCGCGCGCATGGGGATACGGTCATCGTCATGGATGACGAGGAGCGCGGCTGGCACGAGCGGTTCGGCGCGTTCGTCGGGCATGGGCGGCATGTCGCCGGGATGCTGAGCTTCAATGATTACGCGATTGTGGTGCAGGCAGCGCTGCTTGGGCAGGGGATCGCGCTTGGGTGGCTCAATGTCGTATCGCATTGGCTCGCGCAAGGAGCGCTTTTGCCTGCTGAGCAGGAAGTGATCGTGACGAATCGGCGATGCTGTCTGGTGCGGCCTGCTAACAAGCCTTTACGGCCTATCGTGGACGACGTCCGCGATTGGCTCATCGAAGAGACTCGCAATGATATGCGGATCATCGAGAAGAAGTACCCTCGGCTTGGGTTGCGGGAGGCTATGGGGCAGACGGGGTTGAAGTTCGCGTAGTCGCGCAAGACCTCTTGTGAAATACGGCCCTCACGACGTGTGACGTCGACAGAAGGCCAGGTCGTACACCCGACGACGTACCGCGAGCAGCAATGCGGCCTGCCGCGGCGTAGCGGCGCCGTCATACAACGCCTGCAGCAATCGTTCGTGTTCGGTGACCATCGTAGATCGCTCGCAGAATGATGGGGAAGATCAACATGCGACGCCGGCGCGCCCGCATCGGCATCCATCGGCGGCCCGCTTACAGGCGAAGCAGCCGCGCGGCATTCGTGCGGCCGATCTTGATGCGGTCATTCTCGCTGAGCAGCGCCTGATCGAACCATTCGCAGCCGGTCTGCATGCTTTCGTACGGATAGTCCACCGAGAACAGCACGCGATCCATGCCGATCTCGCTTATCGTGTCCAGCAGGCCTTTCGTGTGAAAGTGGCCGCTCGTCGTGACATAGAAATTGTCGCTGAAGTATTCGCCGACGCGCCGCTGCGCCTGACCGAGTCCTGCGCCATCGCGCTGCATGTGCAGCCGATGCTCGAGACGCGGCAGCATCAGCGGCAGCCCCTCGCCCAGGTGGCCGACGATAACCGTCAACGTCGGATAGCGATCGAACAATCCGCTGAGCATCAGACGTATCGCGTGGGTCGCGGTCTCGTGTGCGAAGCCCCATGCCGAGCCTACCAGCGACGCATAGCCTTCGTAAATCCGCTGCTGGCCAGGCAAGGGCTCGCGGGGATGCAGGTAGACGGGAACGTCGAGCGCGGCGGCGCGCTCCCAGAACTCCCAGACGGGCGCTTCGTCGAGATATTGCGCGCTGTCGGCATGGCCGATATTCGTGTAGCCGTTGACGAGTGCGCCCAGCATGCCCAGTTCAGTGACCGCCCGTTCGAGTTCGTCCGCCGCATCGCGCGGCGATTGCAGCGCAACGGTCGCGAACGCGCGCAAGCGCGTCGGATGCTTGCGCGTGAATCGCTCGGCGATCTCGTCGTTGGTGCGTTTCGCGAAGTCGACGGCTTTCGCGCGGTCGAGGATCGATTGCGCACCGGGCGACGTCAGCGACAGCACCGCGATGTCGATACCCCACCCGTCCATCTCGTCGATGCGCCCGTCCGGGTCGAGCAGGCGCGCATCGACGTCGTCCATGTAGGCCTTGCCGTTGCGGGCAGCCTCGCCGGAGGCATTCCACAGGCTATTGTTGAGGTCAGTGGTCAGATGCTCCTCGAGCACGATTTTGCCTTTCATTGCGCTTCTCCCGCGGTGAACGTGATGTGCTTGTATTCGATGAAGTCGTCGATCGCCGCCGCCCCGTTGAGCCGGCCCAACCCGGACTGCCGATAACCGCCTTCCTCGAACTCGTCGTAGACCTTCGCCCAGTCGTTGATCCACACCGTGCCGGCGTCCAGTTCCCGCGCCACGCGAAACGGGCGCTGCACGTCGCGCGTCCAGATCGCGGCGGCGAGTCCGTACTCGCTGTCGTTGGCGAGCGCGATAGCCTGCGCCTCGGTATCGAACATCTGCATCGTCATCACGGGGCCAAAGGTTTCCTGCTGCACGATGTCCAGCTTTGAATCGTCGACCTCCAGCAAGGTCGGACGATAGAAGGCGCCGCGCGCGAGCTTGCCGTCGGTGGCGGGGCCGCCGCGCAACACGACTCGCGCGCCCGCCGCGATCGCCCGCTCGACCGCGCCGTTGACGCGCTCGACGTTCGCCTTGTCGATGAGCGGCCCCATGTCGCTGGCAGGATCGGCGGCGGGCCCGACGCGTACTGCGCGAAGACGCGCAGCGAGACCGTCGCGCACCGTGTCCGCAATGCCGCGCTGAACCAGCAGCCGCGAACCCGTCATGCAGAACTGCCCGGCGAACACGGTCAGCGACTTCTCGATGATGGGCAGTGCGTCATCGAGCTTCGCATCGTCGAATACCAGATGAGGCGTCTTGCCGCCCAACTCCAGACCGAAGCGCTTCAACCGCTGCGCGCCCACGGCGGAGATCGCGCGGCCCGTGGCGGATGAGCCGGTGAAGCTGATGACGGGCACGTCCGGCGATGCAACGAGAAATCTGGACCCTGCCGAGCCCGACTCGCTGAACAGGTTGATCACGCCGCGCGGCAACGATCTCGCTTGCGAGAGCGCGTCGGCGATCAACGCGTTGGTCTGCGCCGTCTGGCCCGGCATCTTGATCGCGACCGTCGTCCCCGCCGCCAGCGCCGGTGCGAGCGAGCGCGCCAGCAGGACCACGGGAGAATTCCACGGCACGATGATGCCCGCGACGCCCATCGGTTCGCGCAGCACGAGGGAAACGACATCCCGGCGCGGCGTGCCGCTGCCCCCTCGTTCCGCGAGCGCGAGTGCGGCGTAGTAACGGAATTTCGACGGCACCATCTCGACCTCGAAGCGCGCTTCGGGCCGCGTTTTTCCGTTTTCGAGCGAGAGCAGGTCGATGATCGCCTCGGTCCGCTGCTCGAATGCGGCCGCGATTTCCTCGAGCACGCGTGCGCGCAGCGCGGCATCGCGCTTCCATGATTTCCCGTCGAACGCGCGCAGCGCTGCGGCAACGGCCGCGCGTGCTTCGGGTTCGCCGCCGTCGGCATAGCTGCCGATCACTGTGCCCGTCGCAGGATCGATGGAATCGCGATGAACGGCGGAATCCGTCCATTGCCCGTCGATCCAGTGTTTCGCCGGCGTGGTGCGCTTCATCATGGTCCTCACTTGAATGACGGGGAGATCGTGATGGCCCCGATCACGCAGGGCACTGCCGGCAGAGTAGAAGCGCAAGCCGTCCGGCAACAGTGCGCGGCAATCGAATCTGCGGTTCCGCTTTTTCGAACACGCGGGTCCTGGCCCCCGCATCCATGCATTCGCGCACGGCCCGAGCGCCGTACACGGTCGCGTTCGACTGGATCGAACCTCGGGTTCGACATCCGCGGCCTGTTCGAAGGCGTGCGACATGGCTACCGTGACTACCTGTAGAGGCCATGAACGGAGATCGTGATGGAACAGCACAGTGCCAGGCGTTACCGCGATTGATTTGCGCTGCTGATGAATCGTCAAAAGGAGAGGTCAATGAACGCAGATGAAAGAGCGATCAACGATGTATTGAGTCAATACGAGGCCGCGCTGAATGCGTCGGATGCCAATGCCGTCATGCGGCTATATGCCGGCGACGGCGTGTTCCTGCCGCAACACTTCCAGCCAGGCGTCGGCGCCGCGGAGATCAGGCGCACGTATGACAGCGTGTTCAGTGCGATCCAGTTGAGCGTGACGTTCGAGGTACAGGAAATTCTCCAGCTCTCGCCTTTCTGGGCGATAGCGCGGACCCGCTCGAACGGAACGGTAAAGGTACACGCCACTGGCGAGAGCAAAGAGGAAGCGAATCAGGAACTCTTCCTGTTCCAGAAGGTTGAGGGAACATGGAAGATTGCCCGTTACGCGTTTTCGACTACCAATCCAGCTACCGCGTGAGGTGCGCGATGGATGACGACTACGCGTGGATCGATCTGCCCGTGCGGCTGCTGATGGCGTCGCTGTTTCTGGAGTCGGGCATCGGCAAGCTCTTCAATAGCGCAGCCATGGAAACCTACATGCGCTCCTTCGGCGTTCCCGGCATTCTGCTATGGCCGGCGGCGGCATGGGAAATCGGCAGCAGCCTGCTGCTGGCGCTCGGCCTGGGTACCAGACGGATTGCTCCGCTGCTCGCCGGCTGGTGCCTTCTCACCGCAACCATCTTCCACACAAACTTCTCCGACCACGTCATGGTGATCATGTTCTTCAAGAACATGGTGATGGCGGGCGGCTTCCTCATGCTGGCGAAATACGGCGCAACGGGACTCAGCCTCGACGGCTGGATCGAGCAGAAGCGCGATCCGGACAGGGTTCGCGACGCGCGCTTCAGCGGCAGGTAGGCAACGGACAACACCTTACCGAAACGATACTCGCCGCCCGGCACGGAGTGGGTCGGCGGCGATGGGAGCACGCCATGTTCAACTTGCGAAACCTTTTGTCGGCCTGTTTCTGTCTCGCGCTGCTTGCATTCGGCATGACCGATGCAACAGCCGATCCGGGCGATGCGCCGGCGTTATCGACGACCACGCGCTGGATCGACGGCTGGAATGCGCATGATGCCGCCACGCTCGGGAACCTGATGACGCCCGACGTCGACTTCGTGCTCGTGAGCGGCATGCTGCTGCATGGACGGCAGGACTTTGTCCACTGGCATGCGCAACTGTTTGCCGGCAGGTATGCGAAGAGCGTGTTCAAGCAGGACGGCAAAGCCGATTTCAGCCTGATCCAGCCCGATGTTGCGCTGATTCACTGGCGCTGGTCGATCAGCGGCGTCGATAACCCCGATGGCAGTCCTGCCCCCGTATATCGCGGCATCTTCACATGGGTGCTCGTCAGGACGGACGGCAACTGGCTGATCCGGGCGGCGCAGAATACGATTGGCCAGTAAGGCACGAGGCGCTGTGCGCGAGTCGCCTACTTCACCATGTTCGCGTTTTGCAGAAACACGCTCGGCGTCATCCCGCAGAACCGCTTGAAGTGCCGTGCCAGATGGCTCTGATCAAAGAACCCGACTTCCGTGGCCACCACCGCCCCCGGCATGCCTGCCAGCAACAACGTCTGCGCACGGCGCACCCGCACACCGCAAAGATACCGGTAAGGCGAAAGCCCGACCTGCTGCCGGAACACAGTGGCAAACCGCGACACGCTGAGCGCCGACAACTCGGCCAGTTGCGCGAGGCTCACCGCCTTGTCGAAGTTCGTTTCGATGTAGGTCAGCGCATCCCGCAGCGCGACAGACGATGATTCAATGGCACTCATGGAGAAGCCTCGCTAGTAAGTGGCGCGCCCTGAACCGCCTCGCCCTGCTGAAACCGCCCAATCGAAAACGCATCCAGCGAAATCGGCGTGCTGCCCGTACCGATCAGTTCGGCCAGCGTTTCGCCGACACCCGGCCCGATCTGAAACCCCGATCCACAAAAACCGAATGCGTAGAAAAGACCATCGGTCGTAGAACTCGCCCCGATCACCGGCTCGGAATCCGGCAAATAACTTTCGACGCCGCTCCACACGCGTATCACATGCAAGGCCGCGAGCGCCGGCACGAGCCGACGAAACTGCGCCATCTGCTGTACCGTGTTCTCCGGCAACACCGAAGCGCGGCACGTCACGGCATCGGCGGGACCGGCAGGGCCGCCACCCAGCACGATATTGCCGCGCGGAATCTGCCGGAAATAGACGCTCTCTTCCTTGATCGACGTATACACACCCATCGACGATCCGAACACATACGGAACCGGCTCCGTCACCGCCATCTGCGGCCCGCGTGCGACGAGCGGCACCGGCTCGCCGAACTGCGTCGACAGCGCGTTCGCCCACGCGCCCGCGCAGATCAACACCTGTTCCGCGCGATAGACGTCGCCCGCCGCGCTCTCGACGCGAAATCCACCCGCTTCCTTCTCGACACGCACGATCTCCGTGTTCTCGACGATGCGCGCGCCCAGGCGTGCCGCCGCACGGCCAAAAGCAGGCGAAGCAAGCCGCGGATTCGCATGCCCATCGCGCGGCGAAATGGACGCCGCCAATACTTCGCGCCCCAGAAACGGATAGCGCCGGAACATCGCCGCGCCATCCAGCACTTCGAGATCGAGACCGTACGCGCGCGCCTCGGCGGCGTAGCGATGAAAATACTCGGCATCGTGCGCGTGATAGCAGACCCGCGTATGCCCGGACGGTAGAAATTCCACGTCTTCGCCAAGCAGTTCCTTCGAACGATGCCACGTTTCGAGCGCGCGATTGGACATCGCGAGTTGCGTCAGCGCGCGGCCCTGGCGGCGCACGCCGCCGAAGTTGACACCGCTCGCCTGCTGCCCTGTCAAACCGCGCTCGAGCAGAATCACCGAACGCTGTCTGCGCCGCAGAAAAAACGCCGTCGACGTCCCGACGATCCCGCCGCCGATCACGATCACATCGGCACGATCACTCATTCGCTGAACTCCTGTGCGCGTGTGTTGGCTTCCTCTGGATCACGCTGAGCCGCGCACGTCGATTCCAGCGCCATCGGCAGCGGCTTGACGGGCGCCTGCCCGCGCAATCTTCCGACGGCTTCGAGCGGCACGCGCGCTTCGGCTGCAATCACTTCCGCGCCTGCATGCGCACAGAAACGTCCCTGGCAACGGCCCATGCCGACGCGCGAGAACGCCTTCGCACGGTTCGCTTCCTGCGCGCCCATGTCCCGCACGACACGCCGCAATTCGCCCGCTGTGATTGCTTCACAGCGGCACACGATGGTGTCGTCAGGTAGCGTCGCCGCAAAACGTGCGGGCCACGGAAACGCTGCCCGCAAGCCCGCCGCAAAACGCGTATAGCGCGCGAGTTCGGCGCGCAATCCTTCAGCGCCTTCACGCTCGATGCCCGCGTCGCGCAATGCGGCCAACGCGGCCAGCCGTCCCGCGCGCTCGGCGGCATCGGCGCCGCGCACGCGCGCGCCGTCGCCTGCCAGATAAACGCCCGCGACGCTGCTGCGACCATCCGCATCGATATACGGGAGCCACGTTTGCGTCGCATCGTCGAAACGGAATTCGCAACCCGCCAGATCGGCAAGCTGCGTCTCGGCGCGCAAGTGGTAGCCGAGCGCGACGGCGTCGCACTTCACGTCGAGCGTCGCGCCGTTGGCGAGCTTCACGCGCACGCCCGTCACGCCATGCTCAGGCGAGCCGTCGATCGCAACGGGCGTCACGCCGCGATGCACCGGTACACGCGCATGGCGCAGCACGTTCATCAATGCCACGCCCTTGCGCAGCGCCGTGGGTATCGCGAGCAGTTGCGGCAACGCGCGCACCCGCTGCGCGAATGTCGATGTATCGAGCACGGCGCTCACCGTCGCGCCCGCCTTCACGTATTGCGCGGCCACCAGATACAGCAGCGGCCCCGTGCCCATCACGACGGTCCGCGCGCCCACCGCGCAGCCCTGCGATTTCAACGCGACCTGCGCGCCGCCAAGGCTGAACGCGCCCGCATGGTGCCAGCCCGGCACGGGCATCAGCCGGTCCGTCGCGCCGCTGCAAATGATCAGCGAATCGAATGCGAGTTCATCATGACGCGTACCGCTGACGACATGCACGGCCTTCGGCCCGATATTCCACACCAACGTGTCGGGCAGATAGTCGATCTGCGAGCGCAGCGCATCGAAGTCGCGATGCAGCGACGCGGCGCGCGCCGCCTCAGTCCCATACAACGTAGCGTACGAACGCGAGAAACCGTCCGGCTGACGCCGATAAATCTGCCCGCCGTCACGCCGTCCTTCATCGATCACCAAAGGACGCAGCCCCGCTTCGACGAGCGCCTGCGCGGCGCGCACGCCCGCCGGCCCCGCGCCGATCACGATCACCTTCGGCTGCTTCACGTCCCGATGCGCGGCCATACGCCCTCCCCGGCAAGCGCGATGCGCGTGACGATCGACATGCCCGGCGCAGCGGGCGTCGTGCAGGCACGCACGCGCTCGCCTTGCGCTGTCCACACCCAGCAGTCCTGACACGCGCCCATCAGACAGAAACCCGCGCGGCGGCCGACGCCGAATTCGGAATCGCGCAGCGTGTCTTGTGCCGTCAGCAGCGCGACCATCAGCGTGTCGCCTTCAGCCGCCTGCGTGACGATGCCGTCGACGGTGATGTCGAAGGTCTTGCGCCCCGTCTCCGCCACTCTCACGAAGCGTGCGTTCATGCCGCCACCGTATCGGCCGTCTGCATGCGGGTCAGATCGGCAGCCGAGTGATGGCAGCGAATCTCCGCGCCCGATGGCAGCCTCTTCATCGACGGCGGCGTGACATTGCACTTGCCGTCGATACGCGCCGTACACCGCGCGCGGAAACTGCACAGTTCGTGCGAATCCGAAGCGGGCCCCATGGCGGGCAATGCGCCCGCTGTGAGCGCGCGCCGCGAGTCGAGCCAGCCCGGCCGCAGCGCAGGCACGGAATCGATCAGCAGCCCCGTGTACGGGTGATACGGCGGCGCCGACAACGCATCGCGCTGGCCCGCTTCGACGCACTGCCCCGCATACAGCACGATCACTTCGTCGCAGATCGCGCGCACGGTCGAAATGTCGTGGCTGATGAACATGTACGACACACCCAGTTCGCGCCGCAATTCGCCCAGCAGATCGAGGATCGCCGCCCCGACCACGGTATCGAGCGCGGACGTCACTTCGTCGCAGAGAATCAGCGCCGGGTTCGCGGCGAGCGCGCGCGCCAGATTCACGCGCTGTTTCTGTCCGCCCGACAATCCGCCCGGCTGACGCTTCGCCACCGATGCGGGCAGCTTCACGAGATCGAGCAGTTCGAGCATGCGCTTCTGCGCCGCAGCGCCGCGCAGACCGTGATAGAAGTTCATCGGCCGCGCGAGAATGTCGGCGATCGTGCGGCTCGGATTGAGCGCCGTGTCCGCGTTCTGGAACACGATCTGCACGCGCCGGTATTGATCGAGGGTGCGTTCGGAGAGCTTCGCGGGCAGCGGCTTGCCATCCAGCAACACCTCGCCGCGCGCGCGATCCACCAGTCCCGCCACCACACGCGCGAGCGTCGTCTTGCCCGAGCCCGACTCGCCGATCACGCCAAGCGTGCTGCCGCGCGCGATCTTCAGGCTCACGTCGTCGAGCACGCGCACGGCCGGCACGCCGTTCGAGTCGATCCGTCCATAGCCCGCGCTCAGATTGCGGATTTCGAGCAGCGGCGGCGGATCGCTCGCGATGCTCGACACAAGCTCGGGCTCCGGACGCATCGTCGCCGCGAGCAGCTGGCGCGTGTAGGCATCGACGGGCGCATCGAGCACTTGCGCCGTCGCGCCGTTCTCGCGCACCGTCCCGCCGTTCAACACGACGATGCGGTCCGCCATCTGCGCGACCACGGCCAGATCGTGCGACACATAGACGGCCGTGGTGCCGAGTTCGCGCACCACGCGCTTGAACGCGGCGAGCACTTCGATCTGCGTGGTGACGTCGAGCGCCGTGGTCGGTTCGTCGAACACGACGACGGCAGGATCGGTAATCAGCGCCATGGCGGCCATCAAGCGCTGCAATTGCCCGCCCGACACCTGATGCGGATAGCGTGCACCGATCGTCTCCGGTGCGGGCAGCGCGAGCGCGCGGAACAGATCGACGGCCTTCGTGCGCGCGGCGGCGGGCGTCATCAGCTTGTGCAGCAGCGCGGGTTCCGTCACCTGATCCATGATCGTGCGCGCCGGATTGAAGCCCGCCGATGCGCTCTGCGCGACATACGCCACCGTGCGTGAGCGCAACGCGCGCCGCCCTTTCTCGTCGAGCGACAGCACATCCACGCCGCCGATCTTCACCGAGCCGCCCGCAATCGAGCATCCGCCGCGCGCGTGACCGAGCAGCGACAGCGCAATCGTCGTCTTGCCCGATCCCGACTCGCCAATCAGCGCGAGCACTTCGCCTTTCTTTACGGTGAAGTCGACGCCCTTCACGATTTCGACGACAGGGTCGGGGGCCGCGCCCGCGACCACGCGCAGGCCTTTCACTTCGATCATGTTCATTGGGCGCCTCCGTGAGCACGCGCGCCATGACGGCGCAGGCTGTCGATCAGCAGATTCACGCCGACCGTCAACGTCGCAATCGCGACAGCGGGCATCAGCACGGCGGGCGCGCCTTCCGAGAGACCACCGATGTTTTCGCGCACCAGCGAGCCCCAGTCGGCGTTCGGCGGCTGCACGCCGAGGCCGAGAAAGCTCAGGCCGCTCAGCAACAGCACGATGAACACGAAGCGCAAGCCGAAGTCCGCAAGCATCGGATGAATCATGTTGGGCAGCACTTCGACGCGCGCGATATAGAACAGCCCTTCGCCGCGCGCCTTCGCGACCTGCACGTATTCGAGCGTCATCAGATTGACGGCGAGCGAGCGCGAGATGCGAAACGCACCCGGAATGTAGGCGAGCGCGGCGACCATGATGAGCATCGGCACCGACGATCCGAACGCGGCGATCACGACGAGCGCGAGCACCTTGCTCGGAATCGAAATCAGCGCGTCGAACAGACGGCTCAGCGTTTCATCGACCCAGCGTCCGGACACGGCCGCGACGAGGCCGAAGAACGTGCCGATGCAACTCGCCAGCAACGTCGCGGCGAGCGCCAGTCCGACCGTGTATTGCGTGCCGTACAGCACGCGGCTCAGCATGTCGCGGCCCAGGTAATCGGTGCCGAGCGGATGCGCGGCGCTATACAGGCCGAAGATTTCCGTCGACGTCACCGCGCCGCCCTTGTACGGCGCAACGAGCGGACCGAAGAACGCGACGCACAGCCAGAACACGACGATCGCCAGTCCGATCAGGCCGAGCACGGAAGAGCGCTTCACGAAGCGGCGCAGCGGCCCGCACGTGGCAACCTGGGTTTCAACGGGCGTTTCCTGCACGGCGTCGGCGCACAGCTTGCCGTCTTCGTCGGGCGTCGCGTACAGCACGGTCGTTGCATGAGGTGTGGCGGGTCGGTTCATCGTTGACGCAGCCTCGGGTTGGAGATGATTTGACACAGATCGGCGATCAGCACCAGCGCGAGATACGCCGCGCAGAACACCATCACGCAGCCCTGCACGAGCGGCATGTCGCGATTCGTCACGGCATCGACCATCAGGCTTGCGAGACCCGGATAGTTGAAGATCGACTCGACGATCACCACGCCGCCGAACAGATACGACAGGCTCAACGCAACCGCATTGGCGATCGGGCCGATCGTGTTGGGCAACACGTGGCGCAACACGATGCGCATCGGCGACGCGCCCTTGAGCAACGCCATCTCGACATATGAAGCATTCAACTGATCGAGCACGGCAGCACGCGTCATGCGCGCCATCTGCGCGACGATCACGCAGCACAGCGTCATCACGGGCATTGCATAGATGCGCAGTAGCGCGCCGAACGACGTCACCTCGGACAGGTAGGACAGCGCCGGCAGCCAGCGCAGCTTCACCGCGAAAATCAGCACGGCGATGGTCGCGATCAGGAACTCGGGCACGGCTACAGTCGACAGCGTCAGCACGTTGAGCGCGCGGTCGAGCAGCGAGCCGCGATACATCGCCGACAGAATGCCGATGAAAAGCGCGACGGGCACGGACACCAGCGTCGTCAATCCCGCCAGCACCAGCGAATTGGGCAGGCGCGTAGCAATCAGCTCGCTGACGGGCAGGTTATTCGACAGCGACGTGCCGAAGTTGCCGTTCACCACATGCATGAGCCATTGAAAGTAACGCTGCAGCGCGGGCTGATCGAGGCCGAACTGATGGCGCAGGGCCGCGACCTGTTCGGGTGTCGCTGCCTGACCGAGCGCCTGTTGCGCCGCGTCGCCAGGCAACAGGCCCGTGATCGCGAATACGATCGCCGACACCAGCAGCAGCGTGAGCAGCGCGAGACCGAGGCGCGCGGCGATGAGTCGTTGCGCGTGGGCTTTCATCGGATATCGCCTCCTTCGTTGAAACCGCGCGCCGCCTGTCAGCGGCGCGCGCAGTGGCAAGGCATGCTCACGCTTCGAGCCAGACGTTCTCCGCGAACATGAAGCCCATCAGGCCCGCGAGCGGAATCGAGCCGAGGCCCTTGAGCTTCGACGAGTGCGCGTCGAGCGAACTCTGGAACATCGGAATGCCGATGCCGCCGTCATCGTGCACGAGCTGCTGCATGTCGCCGTAGATCTGCTTGCGCTTCGCGTCGTCCGGCTCGCCGCGCGCGGCGACCAGCATCTGATCGAACTTGGGGTTCTTCCAGTTCGCTTCGTTCCATGGCGCATCCGACTTGAAGAACTGCGTGAACAGCACGTCGGCGCTCGGGCGGGCGTTGATGTTGCCGTAGCCGAGCGGGTGCTTCATCCAGTGGTTCGACCAGTAGCCATCGGACGGCACGCGCACCACCTGCAGGTTCAGGCCCGCTTGCGGCGCGACCTGTTGCAGCAGCATCGCCATCTCGACGGAACCTTCGGCTGCTGGCGACGCGTAGAGCTGCACGGGCGCGCTGCCGAGCTTGGCCTTCTGGAAGTAGAACTTCGCCTTCTCCGGATCGAACGCGCGTTGCGGCAGGCCCTTCAGGTAGTACTTGTTGGTCGGGTCGATCGGCTGGTCGTTGCCGATCGATCCATAGCCGAGAAACACCGCGCGGCGAATCTGCTCGCGATCCATCAGGTGCGTCAGGCCACGGCGGAAATCCGCGGTGCCCGTGATGCCGCCTTCGTCGCGCATGATCAGGTCCGTGTACTGGCCGGTCTTCGTTTCGAGCACCGAGAAGCCGGGCGTGCCCTTGATGCGCGCCGTCGAACGCGGGCTGACGGCGTTGATCAGTTGCACGTCGCCGGACAACAGCGCGTTCACACGTGCGGATTCGTCGCCGATGCCGATCAGTTCCACTTCGTCGAGATGCGGCATGCCGGACTTCCAGTACTTCTCGTTGCGCACGCCGACCGTGCGCACGCCCGGCGCGAACTCCTTGAGTTTGAACGGCCCGGTGCCGACGGCCGTCTTGAAGTCGGTCGTGCCGTCCTTGACGATCAGGAAATGCGACGTCGCGAGAATCACGGGCAGGTCCGCGTTCGCGCCTTCGAGTGTGATCGTCACTTCGTTCGGGCCGGTCGCCTTCGCGTCCTTGATCTGATCGGCGAGCGTCTTCGCTTTCGATGCAACGGCCGGGTCCTTGTGACGCATCAGCGAATAGATCACGTCGTTCGGCGTCAGCGACTTGCCGTCGTGAAACTGCACGCCGCTGCGCAGCTTGACGACCCACACGGTCGCGTCCTTCGTGTCCAGCGACTCCGCCAGCGCCATCTTCGCGCCGAGGTGCGGGTCGAGTTCCGTCAGGCCGTTGTAGAACATGTTGGCGCGCACATAGTCGGTGCCGAGCGCGCCCTTGGCGGGATCGAGCGTATCCGCCGATGACGACGATTGCGTCGCCACGCGAATCTTGCCGCCCTGCTTCGGCTTGCCTTGCTGCTGCGCGAATGCGCCGCTGCTGGACGCGAGCAGGCCTGCGCCCGTCAGCGACATCAGTCCGCCCGCCGCCATCGCGCGCAGGACCTCGCGCCGCGATGCGCCGCGCCGCGTCAACTCTTCGAGCCGGATGCCGGCGTGGGCGACTGCTTCAGGCGATTTATCGATGCTCATGAAACTCTCCGCGTGAGATGGCTTGTGGGAAATCAATCGGCAGCTTCGGGCTGTCTGTGTGCGTGACGTCAGCAAGCAACGTCAATAGAAAACGTCTTTGATCTGGTAGTACGCGCCGACCAGCGGCAAGAACCACGGCTTGCCCGTATGTCCCGGAATCGCGGGCCAGTCGAAATCGCGCCACGGGTTCGCCGCCGCATTGCCGCCGATCACATCCGCCATCACCTGGCCCATGTGCGTCGACATCTGCGTGCCGTGGCCGCTGTAGCCCATCGAAAAGTACAGGCCGTCGTGTTGCCCCGCGCGCGGCAGACGGTCCGCTGTGATATCGACGAGTCCGCCCCAGCAGTAATCGATGCGCGCGTTGGAGAGACCCGGAAACGTCGCCGCGAGATTCGCTTGCAGGATGCGGCCGCTCTTTGCATCGGACGGCTGCTCGGAGGCGGTGAAGCGCGCGCGTCCGCCGAACAGCAAACGTGAATCGGGCGTGACGCGGAAATAGTTGTGCATCAGGCGGCTCGTCGTGTACGAGCGGCGCTGCGGCAGCAGGCGTGAAAGGTGTTCCGCGGGCAGCGGTTCCGTCACGACGATGAACGAGCCGACGGGTGCGAGCCTGCGTCGATACCACCCAAACGGCCCATGCCGCGAAGGCCCCGTCGCGATCAGCACCTGCTGCGCGCGCAACGTGCCGCGCGACGAATCGATGCGATACGCGCCGCGATCCTTCGCGATCGACGTGACGGTTGCGTGTTCGAATAGCCGCGCGCCGTTGCGTGCTGCCGCGTTCGCGAGGCCAACCGCGAATTTGCCCATGTGCATCTGGCCGCCGCGCTTCTGCAGCAGGCCGCCGAAAAAACTGTCCGAGTCGACTTCGCTGCGAATCCTGTCACGCGCGATGATCTCGACGTGCGGATCGACTTCACGCTGGATCAATTCGGCTGTCTGTTCGAGATGCGCGAGATGGTGCGGCTTCGCGGCGAGCTTCAGCTTGCCCGACGCGAGATAGTCGCAATCGATCTGCTCCTCGCGGATCAACCGTTCGACCGTATCGACGGCGGCCGCATACGCACGATAACAACCCTGCGCGCGCTCGATACCGAGTTGCGCGCGCAGTGCCGCGTAGTCCTGCGCGACGCCCGTGTTGCACTGGCCGCCATTGCGTCCCGACGCGCCGCCGCCGATGCGTCCGGCGTCGAGCACCGCCACCGACGCGCCGCGTTTGCCGAGCGCCAACGCAGCGGACAGCCCGGTGAACCCGCCACCGATCACGGCGACGTCGACATGGCCTTCGACGGGCCCCTCGCTCACCTGAATGCCGGTGGGCGCGGTGTCGAGCCAGTAGGAGTCGAGTTTCATCGGGTGCCTTTGCGCGGATGCGTGGATCAGAGGCCGAGCTTCGACGCGAGGTCGCCGATCGTGTCGACTTCGTAGTACTCGTAGTACGGCGTGCTGGGCTCGTGGCCGCGCTTGACGAAGGCCTTGTGCTTGATACCCATGTCGTGGGCCGTCATCAGGTCGTAGCGCAGGCTCGACGACACATGCAGCACGTCTTGCGGATTGCAGTTCAACTGGTCGAACATGTATTCGAAGCCCTGCATGCGCGGCTTGTACGACTGCGCCTGCTGCGCGGTGAACACACGATGGAACGGCGCACCGAGCTTGTCGACGTTGCTCTGGATCTGGTCGTTCGAAGCATTCGACAGGATCACGAGCTTGTACTTCTTCGCCAGACGCGACAGACCTTCCGGCACGTCCGGATGCGGGCCCCACGTCGGCACGGCGAGGTAGAACTTTTCGGCTTCCGCTTCATTGAACTCGATGTTCATGCGCTTGCACGCGCGGCGCACCGAGTTCACGATCACATCGCGATACGGCTTCCATGCGCCGAGCACTTCATCGCGGCGATAGCCCGCGAAGAACGCGACGAATTGCTCCAGTTCCGCGCCGTGCAGGCGGTCGGCGTACATCTCGCGCGCCATGTCGGCCATACGGAATTTCGTCAGCGTGCCGTAGCAGTCGAATGTGATGTACTTCGGCTCGAAATCGATCATGGTGTCAGTCCTATCGTGTTGTGAACCCATACGGAGTTCAGTGGCGAATACAGGAAACGCATCCCTGTGGAAAATTTAAACAGTGCAAAAACTTCGGTTGTCGTTGATTCGAGTGGCTCCGACGATACAAACCACGCGTTTTGAGGGGCGTCGGCAGCAGACTATGCGGCGGCTTTTCCGGCGTTGTCGCAGCGTAGGTAGTTGCCCTGATTCGTCAGGTGCGAACGTCGATCAGCACGCTCTTGAAACGCAGATTCGCTTCGTACGCCTGCCGCCCGAGATCCTTGCCCAGACCCGAGCGCTTGTAGCCACCCGTCGGGATCATGAAATCGCTGGTGCGGCCGTAACGGTTGACCCATACCGTGCCCGCCTCGATGCCGCGCACCATGCGCAGCGCGCGGCCGAGATCCGCTGTATGCACGCCCGCCGCGAGGCCGTAGTCGGGATGCGCGGCGAGCTCGAGCGCTTCGTCTTCTGTGTCGAAGGTTTGTAAGGTCAGCACGGGCCCGAAGATTTCCTCGCGCACGGCTTCCGTTTGCGGTGTGACATGGGTGAGCAGCGTCGGCGTGTAGAAGGCGCCCGGCGTGGCTGCATCCGCGCGTTGGCCGCCGCAACGCAGGGTGGCGCCGCTCGCGACGCTGCGCTCCACGATCGCTTCGATGCGCGCCGCTTGCGGCCCGGAAATGATCGGAGGCAGCGTCGTGCCCGGCGTCCAGGTTGCGCCCGGCTTCAGTTCGCGGAAGATGCGCTGGATGCGCCCGGCCAGTTCGTCCGCGATCGACCGCTCGACCAGCAGCCGCGAGCCCGCGACGCATACCTGTCCCGCGTTGGTCGTGATCGCGCCGGCAATGCGGCGCGCGACATCGTCGATACGCGGTGCGTCGGCGAATACGATCTGCGGACTCTTGCCGCCCAGTTCGAGCGTGACTGGCTTCGTGCCCGTTTCGGCGCACGCGGCCATGATCGCCGCGCCCGTGCGCGTCGAGCCGGTGAACGTCACCTTCGCGATGCGCGGATGACGCACGAGTGCGTCGCCCGTCGTGCGTCCGTCGCCTTGCACAACGTTGAAGATGCCGGGCGGGACGCCTGCTTCGACCGCGAGTTCGGCTAGCCGCAGCACGGAAAAGGGCGTCATCTCCGAGGGTTTCAGCACGACCGCGTTGCCCGCCGCCAGTGCGGGCGCGATCTTCCACGACGCCATCACGAGCGGAAAATTCCACGGCGCGATGGCGGCGATCACGCCGTACGGTTCGGCGATCGTCATGCCGAGATGGTCGTGATCGGTCGCGACCACGTCGCCGCCGATCTTGTCGGCAAACTCCGCGTAGAAGCGGATGCCTTCCGCGGTGAACGGCACGTCCCAGTTGAACGCATCGCGAATGGGCCGCGTCGAGCCAAGTGCTTCGAGCGGCGCGAGCATTTGCGCGTCCGCGGCGACGAGCTCGGCGAACCGCCGCAGCACCCGCGCACGTTCGCGCGGTGCGATGCGTGCCCAGCCGCTCGTCCGCCAAGCCGTCCAGGCGTTCTGCACGGCGCGGTCGATCATGGCCGCGTCGGCGATGGGCACCGATGCGTAGACCACGCCGTCGGATGGGCGTGCTACGTCGATTCGCGGGCCATGTTCATCGACATATGATCCGCCGATGAAATGTCCACTGCGCACGTCGATCGTCGTGGGATCGAAACGGTCCATTTGCGTGAGTCCTCGATTGCCTTCGATGCTGGAAATCGTAGGCTCACGGACGCGGCATATTGCACCGACAAAAAAGTGCCCACAGCACAATTGACGCGTTATCGTTGCCCGAACCCCGCGTTTTGCGTTGCATCATCTACCGCGCGTTTGCGACGGACGCGACAGGAGGATCGTCCTAGTCAGACGCGCAAGACAGTGAGAGAGTCACGGTATGTGTCTTCACAACGAGGAGGCCGGCGTGTCCGACCCAAACAGGAACGATGTGATCGACTATCGCCCTTTCACCTCCGACGACATCGCCGCAGGGCATGCGTTATCCAGCGCCGTCCGATGGCGGCATCGTCCCGACGACTGGCGCTTCGCGGCGCGCATCGGCCAGGGCTTCGTCGCCGAAGACGCGAGCGGCGTGATCGGCACCGCGCTTGCCTGGCGCTTCGGGCGCGAGGCGGCGACGCTCGGCATGATCATCGTCGCGCCCGAGCGGCAGCGGCGCGGCGTGGGACGCAAGCTGATCGAGCTGCTGATCAATGAACTCGGCCCGCGCACGTTGCTGATTCATGCGAGCCCGGCGGGCGTGTCACTGTGTGAGAACCTCGGCTTTCAGCGCATCGGCACGATCAACCAGCATCAGGGCGCGGCGTTCCAGCCGCCGCTCGTTTCGCTGCCACCGGGCGAGCGGCTGCGCCCGCTCGGTGTCAACGACGCGCCGCGTCTCGTCGAACTCGCTTCGCGCGCAAGCGGACTGGACCGGCGTGAGCTACTGCCTGCGCTGCTCGATATCGCGAGCGGCATCGCGCTCGATCGCGACGGGGAATTGATCGGCTTTGCACTGTTCAGGCGTTTTGGCGACGGGCATGTGATCGGCCCCGTCGTCGCGCCCGATTCGCCCGACGCCAGCCGCGCCAAGGCGCTGATCAGTCACTGGCTCGCGCTGCATGCGGGAATGTTCGTGCGGATCGATACGCCCGTCGAGTTCGGGCTGTCGTCGTGGCTCGAAGGACTTGGGCTGCCGCATGTGGACAGCATCGAGAAGATGATGCGCAATGGACCGCTGCCTGTCGATGCGCAGTTGAAGCAGTTTGCGATTACGAGTCAGGCGGTGTGGTGAAGTACGGCGCGTAAAAAAGCCCGCTACGCTCGATACAGCAATCGAGCAGAGCGGGCCATATGAGCTTACTTCAATTCAACGCGCTTGATTTCTCCAACGATCACCAGGTAGCTGACGATCGCAACGAGCGCATTGCAGGCGACGAATACCAGCGCACCGCTAAACGACCCCGTCGCCTTGACGATGTAGCCGATGATGATCGGCGTCGTGATGGCGGCGACGTTGCCGAACATATTGAACATGCCGCCGCTCAGACCCGCGATCTGCTTTGGCGAGGTATCCGCAACGACCGCCCAGCCGAGCGCGCCCAGGCCCTTGCCGAAGAACGCAAACGCCATGATCGCAACCACGACGGCCGACGAATCCACGTAGTTGCACGCGATCATGCTGGTCGACAGCAGCATGCCCACGACGATCGGCACCTTGCGCGCGACGGTCAGCGAGCAGCCCTTGCGGATCAGGAAGTCGGAGAAGATGCCGCCGAGCACGCCGCCGACGAATCCGCACACGGCCGGCAATGCGGCGACAAAGCCCGCATTGAGAATGGACATGCCACGCTCTTTGACGAGATAGACGGGGAACCACGTCAGGAAGAAGTACGTGAGCGTGGTAATGCAATACTGGCTGATGTACACGCCGAGCAGCATCCGGTTGCTCAGCAATTGCTTGACGTAGGACGCTTTCGGCGCTTCGTTCGCGCTTTGCGCCGGAGCACTGGCGATCGTTGCGGCCTGATTCGCGGCGCGGCTCTTCTTCGGCTGGTCCATATCGATGAGCGCGCCGCCTTCCTTGATATGGTCGAGTTCTGCGCGGCTGATGCGGGGATGGTCCTTCGGGCTGTAGACCGTCTTCATCCAGACGAGGCTCACGACGATGCCCACTGCCCCCATGAAATAGAACACATACGGCCAGCCGAAACGATGCGTGACCCAGCCCATGATCGGCGCGAACAACACTGTCGCGAAGTACTGCGCGGAGTTGAAAATGGCCGACGCCGTGCCGCGCTCCGCAGCGGGAAACCACGAAGCGACGATGCGGCCATTGGCAGGAAATGACGGCGCTTCGGCGAGGCCCACCAGAAAGCGCAGCGCAAACAGCGTGGTGACGGCGACTGAGACGCTCAGAAAGGTCACCGTGCCCTGCATGACCGTGAACAGCGACCAGATGAAAATGCTGGCCGCGTAGACGCGCTTCGATCCGAAGCGGTCGAGCAGCCACCCGCCCGGCAACTGGCCGATCACATACGACCAGCCGAACGCGGAGAAGATGAAGCCCATGGCCACTGCATCCAGACCGAGGTCTTTCGACATCGATGTGCCCGCCATCGATAGCGTTGCACGGTCTGCATAGTTGACGGCCGTGACGAAGAACAGCATCGCGACGATCCCGTAGCGGATGCGGGTTCGCCGCTCAGCGGTCACGCCTTGCACAACGTTGGCCATGTCATGTCTCCTCTTCGCGCACCAGCGTTCAGCCGGCAAGATTGCGCAACCCGGCGAGTGCAACGAATGCGGAAACGCACTCCTCGCCTCATAGGTTGTCTGACGACAGATTGAAGCGCTGCACCATTTTTGGCAATCCGGCGTTTACCCTGGCGGGCCTCCGTAGCCTTGGCTATTCATGCACTGACTGGCATATTCAGGCCGTGGGCTGCTCGCCCGCAAAGACTTAAAAATTGCATCCCCAGACGAATGTTGTACGACGACGTATTTCGATTCGCGAGTCACGCCAATGAAGCCCACATCACCGCCCGTGCCTTAAAATTGCGCGATGGAATCGACCAGCCCTATCATTCGCCCCTTATGCGCCAGCGACGCCGCCGCCTACGCGTCGCTGCGCTTGTGCGCGATCGGCGAAGCGCCGGAAACCTTTCTGTCGACACGCGAAGAAGAAGAAAAACGAACGATCGGTGAGATCGAGGCGCGCATCTGTGCGACGGCGAATCAGGTGGTGTTCGGCGCTTTTGCCGGCGAGACGCTCGTGGCCGTTGCGGGATTGCGGCGTTATCCGCTGCGTCCGGTGCAGCAAAAGGGCTTTCTGTGGGGGCTGTTCGTCGTGCATGCGCACCGAAGGAGCGGCATCGCGCGGCGACTGATCTCGACTGCCGTCGATCAGGCACGCGCGATGGGCCTGACCCAGATCGCGCTCAATACGGGCGTGGAGAACGCCAGCGCAATTGCGTTGTACCGCGCGACGGGCTTTGAAGCGGTGGAAGTCGAACCCTGCGAAGATGCGATCGACGATGACACGGATCGCGAAGTCGAGATGATTTTGCGGATCGGTTGAACGGGTTGTGGTGCGCGTCAGTTGTCGATAAACGACCGCAGCATTCGGTTGAACGCGCCCGGATTCGCGACGTTCATGCCGTGCGAGGCGCCCGCTATCGTGCCTCGTTGCGCGAGATAGATCCAGCCTTCGAGGCTCTCGACGTTATTGCGAAACATGCGCGGACTCTTCTGGCCGTCGATCAGCAGTGTCCGGCAGGTCACCTGTGACGCCGTATCGCGCGAATAGGCGGGCAGCGGATCGAGAAACTGCTTGGGCAGCGTGCTGGCGTTGTCGATTGCCATCATACGGAATGCGTCGGTACTCTTTTTCCAGGCACCCGGCGCACTGACGGAATCGACGAACAGTTCGAGGCCAGGCTCCACGACGCCCTCCTGAATCATGCCCGCCACCTTGGCACGCAATGCGTTCATCGCCGAGGGCAATGACGCTTCGCGCATGCCGTCCAGTTGCAACGGCCCCCCCGGATCGGCGAGCGTCAAGGTTTTGACGAGACGCGGATAGTCGCGCGCAAGCTGGAATGCGATGCATCCGCCGCGCGAATGGCCGACGAGGTGGACGGGCGCGAGATCCATCGCCACGATGAATTCCGCCAGCTCGCTGACGTGTTCCTGCCAGCCGAACTCGTTCTGGATGCACGCTTCGGCCGCGGGCCAATAGTGACTGAGGCTCGGCGCGATACAGCGAAAATGCGCGGACAACGGCGCGATCTGCGCGTCCCAATAGCGGTAATCGCAGAGTGAACCATGCACGAACACGACGGGCTCGCCCACGCCCCGCTCGACGTAGGGAATGCAGATGCCCGATGCGACGGTCGCAAAACTCAGCTGGGGATCGGCGAGCAATGCGGGATCGGTTCGCATGTTCATGGCAGTCACTACCTCGCGTGTATCGTGGTGTGGCTACTATGCAGGATTTTCTGGCGTAAGAAAAACGCGTAATCTGGATCGGAACGATCAGGTTTTCTGATAGCGCGATCGGGGCGAGCGATGCCGCGCGAATCGGCGTCGTTTGCAGGCTAGCAGAAGCGCTTGTGTGCAGTTGTCGGCGCTCGCGCGCTCAGGTTCAAGCGCAGCCACACCATGACCATCGTGATGTGTTCGAATTCGTCCTTCCGTGGTTTCCCGATATCGACACTATGTGCCGCGCGTTAGCAGGCAAGACACTCAACGAGTAGCCACGAACACTGATCGTCGCTTCAGAATTGGGCCGTCATCTGAAATCCCACTGTCACGCGAGCTGTTGGGAACCCGGCCGGCTTGTAAATGGGCGTACCTGCAAACAGGTCATACGCAAAGCCTGCAATACGTGTCGGCAGGCTGCCGCGAATGCCGATTACAGCACCCGCCAGTTGTGTGCCGGCGAGAAACGCCGTGTTAGGCCCATACACGTGCCCATAGTCGATTCCCGCATAGAGCGCCTGCCCCGTCTGTCCGATAGCCCATTGCAGTTCATTTCGCCAGTAAAACCCCTTTTCCGCCGCGAGCATCGTCTCGCCATCGAAACCGCGAACCGTATACCGGCTGCCGATAGTCAGGTCGTCGATATAGAACAAGGTGTCGTTCGTGAACTGGCCGTGCACTGTGCTCACGTACCGGAAGTTCTGCTTTGCAACGGCGAAAGGTACGGAAAGATTCGCGTCGACCACGGCCATATGGAAGCGATACGTCGGACCATCAGGATACGGATCCGACGTCGCGCCCAGACCGCCGACGCCCTGACGATACGCAAGCGTGCCGTCGAATTGCGCAGCACCAAAGTAATGACGATCTGTCAGGCCCGCTTCGATGAAGGTGTTGTCGCGCTTCTGTGTCGGGATGCTTGTGTCGTCGATGAAGCTCTCGCCGAAGCGCTTCGATAACTGAAGCTGCATACCGAACACATCGTTCTGGCTGCGAGACAGAACTCGCGCCAGCCTGAACGCTGCAGTCTGCGAATTGCCGCTCGACACGAACGTCTGGTTCACGCCAGCGATCTGCTCGTAGTAGGTATTGGTGTTGCCCGAGAGCGTCGCTGTCCAGTAACCCCATGGCACGGAGTAAGAGCCATTGAATCCATGCGAGCCCAAACGCTTGTCGCCCAACTCGAGATCCTGATTGGCACTCAATGCGAGCACGTCGTTAAGACCCAGTGGATTGTCGAGGCCCAGGCTCAGATTGCCCTGCAGTTTGCCCGTCGCGCGCGTGCCCGAGTTGTCGACGGATGCGACGACACTCCATGGCTTGGTGCGCTTTACGTCGATCACCACATCGCTTTCTCCAGGCGATGAAGTTGGCTCGATCTTCATGTTCACGTCCTGACTCGCGACGCGCTTCATCTGTTCGAGGCCCTGTTCGAGATCGCGCAGATTCAACATATCGCCATCGCGAGCGGGGAATGCAGATTTCCATGTCCCACGCGTGTCCGGACTGGCGAAGCGCAGGTGACGCACGACTCCGGGTACGAGTGCGACCCTTAGCGTGCCTTTCGATACGTCCTGCTCGGGCAGCAACACGCGGGTCGTGATGTACCCGCGACTCAGGAGGAGTTGCTGCACGCCCTTGGTGAGAATGTCGAAGCCCTGCTTTCCGATGCATTGACCCGCGTAGTGATTGAGCCATTCCCGCGCGAATGCAAAGCGGTCGAGTGGCAAAGCTGATGCGCCCTGCTTGCGGATCGCATCGGGTAATGTGTCGGGCACGTCGAGCGCGAATGTATCGATACGAAAGCATGGCGATTCGGCGGGAAGCACGGGAAAGCCGTCGGCCTTCGGCGCAGTCGAGCGTACTGCCGGCGCGTTGACCGCCTGGGCTCGCTGTTGTGCGTCGCGTTGCTGCTGCACCTGCTGATTCTGTTCAGCGTTCGCGCGTGCAGCGGCAACCGTGTCTGCAGGAGTTGGCGCCTGCTGCGCCTGGCCCGTTAGTGATATCAGGGCTGTGAGCGGGAGTGCCGCCAGCCTCTTTCTGGTTTTCATTACTTGCGTGTATGGCGTGTAGCGGAAAGGCGGGAGATACGTGTGCCCGCCTTACCTATGCGTCGTTCAGGGACCAGTCTTGACCGGCCGGGCGGCTCGCACGGCGTCATCATCCGGGCATTTCGATGCAGGTGAGAGCTTCACGGGTTCGTCCATGCCGTGACCATCGATGCGGCGAGCCGAAAGCCAGCACTGTCTGCCGTTGGAATCCTGGAAGACGTCGTAGTCCTGGCCCGCGACGGGTGTGAAGGTCATCGCAGGCGGTGAGCAGGAGTAGGAAACGGTCCCAGTCGACGAATGTACATTCGACGAAATCGTGAGTGGCTTTCCTGCTTCAACGACATATTCCTTGATCATGTCCTTGAAGTTCAAACCCTCTACACGCATAAAGGAACGTGGACTGGATGGCATGCCGATGGTCACGCTATGTGACGAGTACTTCCAGGCAGCGAGATATCCATCGTCTACCTCAATTGCATCAGGGTCATTCTCCCAGGCACTGCGGTAGCAGACGCTGTTCGGTCGGAAAGACGTGCTTTTCGTGCCGTTTCCGGTTAGAAATCGGATGCGAGATGAAACCGCTGGATCGTACCTCGGACTTGTTTCCGTCACGTGATGCGCGGGTTGGAGAAACGTGCACGCTGAGACTGAGGCGACGACAGCTACTGTGAAGAGCGCCGCGGCTGCTCTGTGCGATGCGAAAAACATTATTCTTCCCCGAAACTTGGTTTATTTGTATAAAGTGGCTTTGGGTCACTTTGTTGTCGTGCGTGCGTCATTCGCTTCGACATTGACGTAAGAGGTGTCGGCAGCGGAACAGAACAGCTGGCGACGCTCACATGCCCGCGCTGTCCCAATGTCAGAAACGATCGATTAACTTACTTTACGACGCTAAACTCGTCTGCACTTAGGATTGAAACCCGGTGAGTGGCTGATGACACCGTATTCCACGCGCGACAAAGTCGCGGTAAAAAAGAGAGATTCTTACTCGCAAGGACACGCTCCGAGTCGTAGTCTTCGCAGCGCCGGCCATTCTTTTTCATCGTGGGTAATTCATTAATCTACGGCAAGATCGAGCGATTCTTTAAGCGGCTTTAGCGAAATTTGATGCAAGTAATACCGGCTTGCTGTGGGCGCAATTCCTTTAACTTGACCGGTTTGACCGGCAGACCATCTGCATCGACCTCCACCACACTCACGATGCATTGTCGGTCATGTATGTGGATCATCGACTGCAGGAAAGGGACACCCGGATCGGATGGCTTGTGACCCTCCACAGCCACCAGCCGGTAATGAACGTCTCTCTGCGGCGTGAACGTAGCAGGCAGCATGCATACGTTCTCCTCGTAGGAGATCACGAGTGGTTTGTCAGGGACAACCTTCACAGGCATCGCACCCGGGCTGCCATCGACGTAGGTCTTGCCTGCGTAGCAACCTTTCTCGTTCAAGGTCAGGAGATAGACGGCCTTGCTTTGAATCTGAAGTTCTGCAGATGGCTCCGAGTCCTTGGGAAAAGGATACGGATGGCCTACAGTGCTGCATCCAGTCAGCGACAAGGCTGCATAAAATGTAAATAATTTCCAGTGCATTGTATCTTATAGATTGATCGAAATTCTTCTTCTCGCACCGTGCGTCACACGCCCCCACGAGCTTCTTTCGCGAATCACATTTTTCTTCAGTTATCGGACATCATTGAGCAACCCAATACTTCCCCTCAAAAATCTTTAAGATAATGCGTTCCGTGGCGGTCGCGCATGGCGCACACCGACTCGTACTGAAATGAAAGCACCCACCTGGAGAAAACGATCTCATCTATGGTACGCAGAAAGTCGTGCAGTTGCGAACTACAATCTGCAAGTCGGTCATTGACATAGACAAATACGATCCTGCTTCCCACTGCCCAATCTCCATGGAAATCCTCTGCTTTGGGTTTTCCCTCTAACGCCGAACATTCTTCGTACGAGTAAAACATATTGGAAATAGGAAAATTTCCGTGGATTTTCGGCTGCTTGTCCAGAATCGCAGTCGCACCTGTACTTTCGAGGATCCTGACAATTTTCGCGGATTCGACTCCACGCTCGATTTCAAGCACCATCATGATCGACATACCCTATTCCCCCAATACCGTAACAACACCATTTTTGCCTGCTGCGTGTTGACAATGGTCGGCGAGTTGTTCAGGACCACGCCTGCCTTCGGCACGTCGAACCGGGTGTAGCCATTGATCGACACCCCCGCTGCCGAAGGGAGCGTGACGTTGACCTGCTGGATGCCGTTCGCGGTCTGGATGACCGTCGGCCGATGCGCGCCCGCGTTCGGGTCGGCGACGACCTGTGCGAACGCGGTCGACATGCCGACGACAATCACACCCGTCGCTGCGGCGACAGCTCGTAGCAACCACGGCGAAGAACTTCGCTCCGCGACGGATGCGACAGCAGTTGTTTCGCCCTGGTTCTTTTTTCCAGTCGCAGCGGCGGTTTCCTCGACTGCGACCAGCATTCCCCGGATCCGGCTGAATACCAGCCGGAAAGCTCTCTTGTTCATTTTTTATGCGTGCGGTAGTTCTGGAAAGCGCGCGCAATGTATCAGAAACATTTAGTAACAACTGTCAAATCATGCAAGCAATGCAACATCTCATGCGGATTGCATTTGGGAATCTAGAAGCGCTCTGGATGGCGCGGCGCAGCCCTTCGGGAGGAAAAGGCCGTAATTGATGGCGATGCCGTTCGGCCTCGCCGGTGGTCTGTTCGCGTGCGAGCCCGAACCGCGAATTGCGCGGAACTCAGGCGAAGGTCTGCTCGTTTTTAGATTGACGATGGTCCGCGCATTGACGCCGACGTTGGCGAGCCCTACTTCTGCGCTTCGCGCGTCGAAGTGATCGCTTCTACGATTCGTCGCGATGGTGTTTATGCACCGACTTCGTACGGCAACACCTGCTCCGTCTCATCAGGACGATTACGCGCAACAACCGCCCGCGCCGGCTCCGTCGTGCTGAGATTGAACGGCTGATGCGGCACGCCGGGCGGAATGAACAGAAAGTCCCCGGCTTCCGTCACGATCGACTGACGCAGGCCCGGCCCGTAACGCGTCTCCACACGCCCTTCGAGCACATAGATTCCCGTTTCATAACCGCAGTGAATGTGCGGCTCGGCGTGTCCGCCGGGCGGAACGACGACGAGATGCATCGACAGTCCCTGCGCGCCCGCCGTCGTTGAAGAAATGCCGACGAAGTACGGCAAGCGCTGCGTCGTGGCAATTTCCCTGTCGGGACGCACGACGACGAGTTGCGCGAGTTCGCGTTGTGAATCGTCTTCCATATGCGATTCTCCCGGTTCGGTGGGACGCTGGGTACTGAGAGATTCTACGCCGGAGCGTGACCGGAAAAGCCACGCAAGCCAAGCCTCATGAAGCATTCACTGAACATGCCACCGACAACGCCAGAGACTTGTTGCCGGTGTATAAGATTCGAAAAACAATCGAGGACATCCGCGGAGCCATCCAACATGAACAAACGACAGTTCCTGACCAGCGCCGCTGCCATCGGCGTCAGCGTCACGCCCGCACTCGGCGCGACGAATGCGAAAGCCACTGCATGCGCTGCGGCGCCCGCGCTACTCACCGTGTCCGGCGCGATCAAGCGCTCGAATCGCGGCCCACTCGATCCGGCATTCGATCCATTGATGGCCAAGCAACTCGTCAAATTCACGTCGGCTTATACCTTCGACTATCCGTCGCTCACGAGTCTGCCCGCCGTCACCATCAGGCCAATCATCGAATACGACGCGAAGCCGCACACGCTAAGCGGTCCATTGCTCGCCAATGTACTCGAGCAGGCCGGCGCACCCAGCGCGGGCGACACGAAGATTTCCTTGCGCGCCGTCGACGGCTATGTCGTGCTGACTACGCTCGACAACATTCGCGCATGGCGCTTCATCGTCGCGACGCATATGGACGGCAAGCCGATGCCGCTGGGCGGCCTCGGTCCGCTATGGGCGATCTACGATGCCGACAAGATCCCGGACCTCGCACCAAAGCCGCTCAAGGATCGCTTCGTATTGTCTCCGTGGGGCCTTTACCAGATCCAGGTATCCGAGACATAGGGACATGTTCATGCCGCTGCCTGCCCTGCATTGGCCAACGCGAGTGCGAGCCGCGCGCCGACCTCGGCGTTGTGCTTCACCAGCGCGATATTGGTCGCGAGACTGCGCCCGCCTGTCAGCGCCTTGATACGCGACAGCAGGAACGGCGTTACGGCTTTTCCCGTGATGCCTTGCGCAGCCGCTTCTTCGAGCGCCTGCCGGGTCAACGTGTCGATTTCTGCCGACGGCATCGCAGCGGCCTCGGGCACGGGCGTGCTCAACACGACGCCGCCCGCGAGGCCCAGGTCCCACTTGGCGCGAAGGAAACGCGCTTGCTCCGCTGCGTCATCGAGTCTGAAATCCGCGCGAAAGCCGCTGTCGCGCGTATAAAACGCAGCGAAATTGTCCTGCTCGCAACTGAGTACCGGCACGCCATGCGTTTCCAGATATTCCAGCGTGAGCCCGATGTCGAGAATCGATTTCGCGCCCGCGCAGACCACTGCGACCGACGTTTTCGCCAGTTCCTGCAGGTCGGCTGATATGTCGAAGGTTTCCGGCGCGCCGCGATGCACGCCGCCAATGCCGCCCGTGACGAACACTTCGATTCCCGCCAGCGCGGCGCAGATCATCGTGCCGGCCACCGTCGTCGCGCCGAGTTCGCCGCTTGCCAGCACGGCCGGCAGATCTCGGCGGCTGACCTTGTGCACATTGTCGGAGCGCGCAATCAGTTCGAGTTCGTCGTCCGACAGTCCAATGCGGATACGCCCGCCGATCAACGCGATCGTCGCGGGTTGCGCGCCGAGATCGCGGATCACCTGCTCCACTTCGCGCGCCGTGCGCACGTTCTGCGGATAAGGCATGCCGTGAGCGATGATCGTCGACTCCAGCGCGACTATCGGGCGGCCGGCCGCCCGCGCGGCGGCTACGGGTGCACTGAACGTCAACCACGAGCGTGCGGGGTTCGCATCCATGTCGATATGTTCCGCAATGTGATGCGCTCCAGTATGCAGCAGAATGCGCGCGCAGAATGACGGTGCAATATCGATGCCGCACGACCGATAGCCGCGCCCTTTGATCGCCATGCAACGCGTTGGCGCATATCATCATGATTCCGTCCATGCACGCCGCACGCGAGACGGAAAAGCACAGACGTTCATATGCAGAACGTGTCGGACGATCGATCTCGGCCGGGAGGTGCCATGCAGCCTGCAAGCGCAATCAATCTGCTCCAGACGAAAGAAGGTTCGCGCCTCCATGGCCCGGACCTCGCGCATTGGCGCCGCTGGGGACCGTATCTGAGCGACCGTCAATGGGGCACCGTGCGCGAGGACTACAGCGAATACGGCACTGCATGGGACTACTTTCCGCACGACCATGCGCGCAGCCGGATGTATCGCTGGGGCGAGGACGGCATCGCCGGCTTCGGCAACGATCCGCTCGACTGGTGCGTGTCGCTCGCACTCTGGAACGGACGCGACGCAATCATCAAGGAACGACTCTTCGGCCTGACGAACGCGCAGGGCAATCACGGCGAGGACGTGAAGGAGCTTTACTTCTATCTGGACGGCACGCCGACGCATTCGTACATGAAGATGCTCTACAAGTATCCTCACGACGCGTACCCGTACCAGGATCTGCTCGACGAAAACGCGCGGCGCGGTGCCGATCAGCCGGAATACGAAGTGCTCGATACGGGCGTGTTCGACGACGACCGCTATTTCGACGTGTGGGTCGAGTATGCGAAGCACACCCATGACGACATCGTCATGCGTGTGACCGTCGAGAACCGCTCGGATGTGCCCGGCACCCTGCACGTGCTGCCGCAGTTCTGGGCGCGCAACCGCTGGGCGTGGTCAGGCAAGCCCGGCAAGCCATCGCTGACGCTGGAGCCGAGTGCGGCAGAAGGCGCGCGGGTCATCGCCCGCAATCCCGCGCTGGACACGATGATCGTGACGGCAGCGGCGCAGCAGCCCATCGAATGGCTCTTCTGCGAAAACGAAACCAACGCGCGCCGCATTTTCGGCATCGACGGTGACGGGCCGTTCAAGGACGGTTTCAACGATTATCTCGTCGATGGCAATGAACACGCGATCCGGCGCGACAAAGGCACGCGCGCCGCCGCGCACGTGATTCTCCAGCTTGGCCCGCATGAACAGTCGGTGCTGTATCTGCGCTGGCGCCCCGAAGCCGCTGTCGAGACTGCGCCGCTCGACATGCCGGCGCTCTTTACGCGCCGCCAGGCGGAGGCCGATGAATTCTATGCAGCACTTCAGCACGATATTGCCGATGCCGACGCGCGTCTCGTGCAACGTCAGGCGCTTGCCGGAATGCTATGGTCGAAGCAGTACTACCAGTTCGACGTGACACGCTGGCACGACGGCGATCCCGGCCAGCCGGTGCCGCCGAAAGGCCGCAGGCGCGGCCGCAATGCGGACTGGCGACACATGTGCAATGGCGACATCGTGTCGATGCCCGACAAATGGGAGTACCCATGGTATGCATCATGGGACCTCGCGTTTCATGCGGTCGCGTTCGCCATCGTCGATCCCGACTTCGCGAAGAAGCAATTGCAACTGCTCGTGAAAGAGCGCTACATGCATCCGAATGGGCAACTGCCCGCCTACGAGTGGGCGTTCGGCGATGCGAATCCGCCTGTGCATGCGTGGGCAACGTGGCGCGTCTATGAACTGGATCGCGAGATTACGGGTGTCGGCGATCACGAGTTTCTCGAAGTGATGTTTCATAAGCTGCTGCTCAATTTCTCGTGGTGGGTCAACCGCAAGGACGCCGACGACCGCAATATCTTCCAGGGCGGGTTTCTCGGGCTCGACAACATCGGCATCTTCGATCGCTCTTCCCCGCTGCCGACGGGCGGCCGCATCGATCAGGCGGATGGCACCGCGTGGATGGCCTCCTATGCGCTCGACCTGATGCAGATCGGACTCGAACTCGCGATGACGAACACCGCCTATGTCGAAATTGCGGTGAAGTTCTTCGAGCACTTTCTGTATATCGCGGAAGCCGTCAGTTGCGGCGAGGTCTGCAATACAGGGCTATGGGACGGACGCGACGAATTCTTCTATGACGTGCTGCATTTGCCCGATGGAACGCGCGTACCGATGCGTATTCGTTCGATCGTCGGATTGATTCCGCTGTTCGCGGTGCACGTCCTCGACGAGCAGATACATGGCCATTTGCCGGGATTGCGCGAACGGCTCGCATGGTTTCTCGATCACCGGCCCAATCTGGCGAAACTCGTCTCGCGCTGGACGGAATCCGGCAAAGGCAACACGTCATTACTCTCGCTCTTGCGCGGACACAGAATGAAATCGCTGCTCAAGCGGGCGCTCGATGAAAACGAGTTTCTCTCTTCGTATGGCGTGCGGGCGCTCTCGCGTGTGCATCTCCATGAGCCGTATGTGTTCGATCATGATGGCGTGCATGTCTGCATCGAATATCAACCTGCTGAATCCGACTCGCGCGTGTTCGGCGGCAACTCCAACTGGCGCGGACCGGTGTGGATACCCGTCAACTATTTGCTGATCGAATCGCTATACGAGTTCCATCGCTACTATGGTGACGAGTTCCGCATCGAGCATCCGACAGGCTCAGAGCACTACTCTTCGCTCAGCGAAGTCGCCGACGATCTCGCGCGCCGCGTCACCACGCTCTTCATGAAGAACGAGCAAGGCGTGCGCCCCGTAATGGCCGCGTATCCGATGCTGCAAACGGACCCGCGTTCGCAGGATCTGATCCTGTTCCACGAGTACTTTCACGGCGACAACGGGCGCGGTGTGGGCGCCTCGCATCAGACGGGGTGGACGGGACTCGTTGCGTTACTGCTGCAACCGCGCATGATGAGGCTGTCTCATGTCTCGCCCGATGCGATGCCCGTTGCAACACCAATGAAGGAAGACACGATGGCTGCGGCGATGGGGCGTTAGCACGTCAGCGTTACAGCTATTAAAGAAACAAGGTTCTCCGATACTTCAAATCAAGGAGCAATGGATGGGTACTGAATCTCCTCCGGGTGAACTGGGTACTGCAGCGCCCGCGTTTTCGCTGCCCGCTACCGACGGCCGCACCTGTGCACTCGACGACGTACGCGGTCCGAAGGGACTCGTCGTGATCTTCATGTGCAACCATTGTCCGTACGTACGAGCCGCGTTGCCGCGCATCGTCCGCGAAGCGCGAGATCTGGCGACGCTGGGTATCGGCACCGTCGGGATCAATTCGAACGACAGCAAGACGTATCCGGAAGATTCGTTCGAGCGCATGGTCGCGCTGTCGGCCGAATGGCAACTGCCTTTCCCCTATCTGTTCGATGAAACGCAGCAGGTGGCGCGCGCCTATGACGCCGTCTGCACGCCGGAGTTTTACGGCTTCGATTCCGGGCTGCTACTGCGGTATCGCGGCAGACTGGATGCCTCGCGCAAGGACCCCGTTCCCGATGCGCGCCGCGACCTGTACGAAGCAATGCAACAGATCGCGCAGACGGGTGCCGCACCTGACACGCAGTATCCGGCCTTCGGATGTTCGATCAAGTGGAAGATGGAGTGACCTTGCGTTCTACATCCAGACTTGCATAAGTTGCGCTTCGCAACTATAGTGGTTGCGAAGCGCAACTACAGCAAAGATCATGGATATCATCGACACACCTACCCAATCGCGCGACTCGACCATCCTCGAACTGCGGGAGTTCTCGCGCAAGCTCGTGCGCGAACTGGGCTTCATGCGCTCCACGCTGGCGGACAGCGATCTAGCGCCGTCGGCCGTGCACGCCATTCTTGAGATCGGCGCGACGCCAGGCATTCAGGCGCGCGATCTCGCGCATCTGCTGCGGCTCGACAAGTCGAACGCGAGCAGGCAGGTCGCCAAGCTCGAAACAGCCGGACTGATCGAGCGCACTGCATCGAGCGGCGACGCGCGCTCGTCGGAGCTTTACCTGACCAAAGCGGGCCAGCAACTGCGCAAGAAGATCGACAAGTTCGCGACCGATCAGGTCTCGAGCGCGTTGCGCAAGCTTGCTCCATCCGATCAGCAGTCGTTGGTGCGCGCGCTCTCGCTGTACGCAAGCGCGCTCGAGCAGGACAACGACGCCAAAGAGCCGCAGCACGCTGCTGTATCTGGCCCGCAAATCGTCGAGGGCTATCAGCCCGGCTGCATTGGCGACGTTGCGAGTCTTCACGCGCGCTACTATTCGGAGCATTCCGGCTTTGGCGTGTACTTCGAAAAGCTCGTTGCAACAGGGCTCGCCGAGTTTGCCGAATTGCTGCCCGATCCGGACAGACAACTGTGGCTCGTGGTCGACAACGGGCGAACGCTGGCATCGATCGCCATCGACGGAAACGCGAAGACACGCGTTGCACATTTGCGCTGGTTCATCGTCGACGATTCGCTGCGCGGCTTGGGCATCGGCAGGCAACTGATGACGCGCGCGATGGCGTTCGTCGACGAACGCTTCGACGAAACCTACTTGTGGACGTTCAAGGGCCTCGATGCCGCGCGTCATTTGTATGAAGCATTCGGCTTCCAGTTGGCCGAGGAGGCCGAGGGCACGCAATGGGGAGAGGCTGTCGTCGAGCAGCACTTCGTCCGGCGCAAAGCGTCGGCTAAACGGTCGCGCGCTAAAGCAGATTGAAGCGCGCAAGTTCTTCCGACAGTGCGTCAGCGCTCGTGAACTTGTAGGCATGCAGCCCTGCATCGATGGCGCCCGTGACGTTGGCATCGGAGTCGTCGATAAAGAGCGTTGCGTCCGCATCGACGCCAAGCTGACGAACGCAGCCCAGATACGCCTGCGCAGCGGGTTTCGCGGCGCCGAATGCCGCCGACGGATAAACGTGCGGGCCGAATAGCCGCGCGACGGGCGGATTGAGATAGCCGATATGGTCGGTGACGAGCCGGCAATTGTTGGTCAACACGGCGATCGAATGGTGATCCGCCACTTGAGCCGCAAGCGCTAACGTTTCCGCATCCGGCGTGATCGATGCATGCCGCGCCGTCAGCCAGTCGTCACGGCTGACGGCGCAGCCCAGCATATTGCCCAGTTCGCGCAGATACGCGTCATCGGTAATCTCACCGGCATCGGCACGCGCTTCGAGGCCCGACTCCCAGATCGCATGGCGCACGGCTTCGGGCGGCTTGCCCGTCAGTTGCGCCATACGTTGCGCGCGTGCCGCGCGATCGTAATGCGACAGCACACCTTCCATATCGAATAGCACGAGCTTGATCGATGACCGCATGGTGCCGGCTCCGCGTCAAAAGGATCCACACAGTGAGCGCATCCCGCCGTGCGGCGCGAATGCGCGACGCTCTGATTGTGCCTTGATGTGCAGGCGGCCTGCTAGTCGTCAAAAAATGCGCTACGGCACCCGATATAACTCGAGCTAGATCAATACCGTGACCGACTCCATCGCGCGGCGGATCTCAGCGATATGACTCCACTTGTCGTCGCGCACTGCATCGATCAGGCAATCGATAAAGCAACGTGAAGCCACATCGGACGGCTCACCGGCGCGCGTTATGATCCCGACCATCGATTCATCGAGCGGTTCGCGCAACGGCAATGCGCACAACCCGTCGCGTGCGGCGCACAACTCGACGAGCGGCCACGGAAAGATGCTCAGCATATCGCTGTTCTTAAGAAGCGGAATGGCCACAGACAGCGAATGCAAATAGTGAATGCTCGCAGGGGCGGGCAAGCCGTATCGCTGGAACATGCGGTACGGCGCTTGCCCTTCTGTTTCGGGGTCGACTGCAACGAGCCAGTCGAGATCGAGCAGTTCCGAAAGCGTGCGGCAATCTGCTTGAGGGTGGCCGCGGCGGGCGACGACCGCACGACTCGATGCGAAAAGAGGCTGGTAGGCGAACTCTGGTGTCACGACTCCCGGCGTCTGTCTGCCTATATAGATATCGAGGCTGCCATCACGGAGCCGCGGATTCGCGATCGCGAGCAAACCTTCGAAGAGTTCCAGTTGAACATCCGGCATGCGTTGTCGAAACCGCGCGACTGTGTCCGGCAAGAACGTGAGCGCCACCCACGCAGTCACGGCCACTGAAAGGCGCTTGCGGCCTAGCCCACGCCGCGCATCGACGGCTTCATAGGCACGGGCCATCTGCGAAACGATCAGGCGCGCATGAACGAGCAGCGCCTGTCCCGCTCCCGTCAGTGTCACGCCCGATGGCGTACGTAGAACGAGCTGTACCTGGACAGTCTGTTCGAGCAATTGAAGGCTTTGCGTAACGGCCGCTGGTGATGAATCGAGTAAGCGCGCCGCGCCGCGAATGCTACCCGTATCCGCTATCGCGACGAGCGCGCGCAACTGGTGAGTCTTCATGCAATCTCCGAGCAATGGGCTTGATAGGGTGAACCGTTCAGGGTTGCTTTACGCGTTCACCTTTAACACCCGTTTACCAATGCCCTCTTCTGTTTTATGTTCTTGCGCGATTAAACGACTCGCAAGTTCGCGCGTCTTTTCCCTCTAACGACTGTAAGAGGTTCTTATCTGCGCGTTTTTTATCCTACGTCAAATTCTGAGTGCCATTTCAAGAATTGATATTGCACAAGAATAACTTCGTCGCCAATGGTTTGCTCATGAGTTAGTGGATATTTGTAGTTGTTTGACAATAAGGAACTGGTTAGTCCAGATTCAACGTGTCATAGTGTGCCATATTTCAACGTCAATTAATCAATGTACGGACAATACATTCTTATTAAGCATTCCCCTAAAAATCACAGAGTTAAAGAAATTAAATCCCCTGGTGATTCTTAGAGTTTCGTCTGAATTCTCATTTTTCAGTTTATTGCCCACTTGCGTCGTGGCTGATATGGGGTGTACTGAAATGAAATGGCTTCTTACGCTGATGATGTGCGCGTTTCTGGCTGCCGGTGACGGACGCGATTCATCACCCGTAAAGTCCGGAAGTAATCTGCCTTCTATCCTGGCATCAAGCGGAGTCACAGGGAATCCCGTCACGCTCGCTTTTTTCGGACACGTCTTTCAGGCCGCCGTCACCAACGATGACAAACATGCGTTTGTCTCACTCAGCAAGGTCTCGTCGTCCGACATATCGGGCGGCGCCGCGCAACCGGGATCGACGGGATTGACGGGCACAGTTCAATCCACGACTGCGACAACGAAGATTGGCGCAATTGCGGTACTCGAAAAGTCGCCTGCTGGCTGGAAGAGATGCCGGGATAGCTATTCGGGAGGAACCCAACCTGTGGGAATCGTGCTGAAGCGAGCGGCCTGTTTCCCCGCGACATATCGGTGCCCCCCGATGGCAGGAGCCTTCTCATTCCCAATTTCGCTTCCGATACCTTGCAGATCGCACCGATCTGAATGACCGTGTGCCCGCACGACCCGCTTAAACGAAATTCAGCGCAATACCGCCGAGCGGGCCATAGTCGACATGAAACGTATCGCCCGCGCGCGCAGGAATGGGACTCGTGAACGAGCCGCTGAGGATCACATCGTTCGCATTGAGCGCTTCGTCATAAGGGGCGATCTTGTTCGCGAGCCACGCGACGCCCGTTGCCGGGTGATTGAGCACGGCAGCGGCAAGACCGCTCTCTTCGACAGCGCCATTCTTGTAAAGCAACGCGCCGACCCAACGCAGGTCGACACCCAATGGACGTACGGGACGACCGCCCATCACGATCCCCGCATTCGCCGCAAAGTCGGAAATCGTATCGAAGACCTTGCGCGGCGCTTTAGTCTCGCGATCGAACTGCTCGATACGCGCGTCGATGATCTCGACGGCGGGCGTCACATAGGCCGTCGCATCGAGTACGTCGATGAGCGTCACGCCCGGCCCTTTGAGCGGCCGCGCGAGAATGAACGCCAGTTCCACTTCGACACGCGGCGCGATGAAGCGATCGGCGCGAATGTCCTGGCCGTTTTCGATGAACATGTAGTCGAGAAGCGGCGCGTAGTCCGGCTCGTCGATCTGCGACGATCGCTGCATGGCACGCGACGTCAAGCCGATCTTGCGTCCCTTGATCACGTGGCCTTCCGCCAGCTTCATCTTGACCCATTCGCGCTGGATCGCGTAGCCGTCCTCGATTGTCATCTCGGGATAGGCAGCAGAAAAGTGCCGCAATTGCGTGCGCGTTTTCTCGGCCTGGTCGAGTTTCGCGGCGAGTTCGCGGATAGTCGTCTGGTCTAACATGTCGAGTTCCCGATGATCACACTCAGCTCTTCATCAACCTTGTAGCCGCGCGTGCAGATTGTTGTGTTTCCAGGTGCCCGCTTCGCTGAACTCATTGATCTCCAGTGAAAGCGCCAGCCCGTGTTTGTCGAATGCATCGGCAAAATGCTGCTTGATGACGTCGAACAACGCGTCGCCAGTCGCCGTCTTTGCACTCTCCGAGCGCCCCGCGCCGATCTTCAGGTTCGCATGCAGAAACGCGGCGTCCGGCCTGCCGTCGGCAATGCAGTACTGTTCGCAACGCACCGCGCGCACGCGTATTCCACCGAGCGGATAGACGCGTTGATCGTTCTCGCGTTGCGCATCGAGACATTGCGCGAGCTTCCGGCAAAGCGTTCCGATGCTGTCATCATTCGCCAGATTGGCGCTGTATTCGAGCGTGAGATGCGGCACGTCAACTCTCCCTTGATCGATCAGGCAGGCAGCGGCGTCACGGGAAAGATCGCATTGATCTGTCCTGTGCCCGAGCTACCGAAATAAGGCGTCACGACTTCAACCTTGCCTTCATAGCGATCCCAGCCGAGTGCGCCGAGCAGCATCGCGGTGTCGTGCATACCGCCCTCGCCCCAGCATTTTTCGTTATAGAGCGGCAGCATGCCGCAGAACGTTTTCCACTCGCCCTTTTCCCACAGCGACACCACATGCCGGTCAGTCTGTTCGAGAAACGGGTCCCACACCTTGTGCATGAATTGCTCGGCCGTGCCGTTGTTCGCGAAGTGATGGCTCAGCGAGCCGCTGGCGAGAATCGCAACCGTCCCGTCATAGCGCTCCTCGATAGCCTTGCGCACGGCGAGCCCGAAGCGCGCGCTGGTCGGCAGGTCGTGCCACATGCACCAGCCGGCGACTGATATCGTCTTGAAGCGCTGATCCGCATTCATGTAGCGCATCGGCACCAGCGTGCCGTATTCGAGTTCGAGCGAGGTCTCGCTATGCGGGCGGCTTTTCACGCCCATTTCATTCGCGACTTCGGCGATCAGCTTGCCAAGCTGCACGTTGCCGGGATACGCATAGGCCATGTTGTTGATGAAATGCGGCAGTTCGTTACTCGTATAAACGCCTTCGAATTGCGGCGCGCAATTGATGTGGTATTCGCTATTCACCAGCCAGTGCACGTCGAACACGATGATCGTATCGACGCCGAGTTCGCGGCAACGACGTCCGATTTCATGATGTCCGTCGATCGCAGCCTGGCGGCAGCCTTTGTGCGGGCCATCCAGTTCCGACAAGTACATCGAAGGCACGTGGGTCACTTTGGCGGCCAGTGCGAGCTTGCCCATCGCGTTCTCCTTTCCCATCCAGATGGCTGAAACGCGCGTCGAACGGAAAGATCAGACGCCCCAGCGCGGAATATGATGCGAGCCGAGCGATACGCAAATGTTCTTCGGTTCGAGAAACACTTCATAACTCCAGGTGCCGCCTTCGCGTCCAACGCCCGACGCCTTCGTGCCGCCAAACGGCTGGCGCAGATCGCGCACGTTCTGGCTGTTCACGAAGCACATGCCTGCTTCGACAGCGGCCGCCACGCGATGCGCGCGGCCCGTGTTCTCGGTCCACACGTAGCTGGAGAGCCCATATGAAATATCGTTGGCGAGGCGTATCGCTTCGGCTTCGTCGTCGAATGGAATCAGGCATGCGACTGGCCCGAAGATTTCTTCCTGCGCGATACGCATGCGGTTATCGACATCGACGAACACGGTCGGCGTGACGAAGTTGCCGCGCTTCAATGCAGCCGGCAGAGACGGCGCGTCGAGTCCACCGCATGCGAGCGTCGCGCCTTCTTTCGGACCGAGCTCGATATAGCTGCGTACTTTCGCCAGATGCGCCTGGCTGATCATCGGGCCGATGATCGTCTGCTCGCTGAGCGGATCGCCGACGCTCAAACGCTTCGCACGCTCGATGAACCGTTCCGCGAATGTCGCGTAGATCGACTTCTGCACGAGAATGCGCGAACCTGCCGTGCAGCGTTCGCCATTGTTCGAGAAGATCATGAACACCGCGGCATCGAGTGCGCGTTCGAAATCCGCGTCGTCGAAAATCACGAATGGCGACTTGCCGCCCAGTTCCATCGAGAACTTTTTCAAACCCGCTGTCTTGACGATCCGGTTGCCCGTCGCGGTCGAGCCGGTAAAGGAAATCGCCTGCACGTCAGGATGCGCGACGAGCGGCTCGCCGGCATCCTTGCCGTAGCCATGCACGACATTCAGCACGCCCGCAGGAATGCCCGCTTCCAGCGCGAGGTTGCCGAGCATCGACGCCGTCAGCGGCGACAGTTCGCTCATCTTCAACACGGCTGTATTGCCGAATGCAAGACACGGCGCGACTTTCCATGTCGCCGTCATGAACGGCACATTCCACGGCGAAATCAGCGCGCACACGCCGACGGGATGAAACAGCGTGTAGTTCAGATGCGAGTCGGTCGGGTACGTATGACCGTCGACGCGCGTGCACATCTCGGCAAAGTACGTAAAGTTGTCGGCGGCACGCGGCACCAGTTGCTTGCGCGTTTGCGAAATGGTTTGCCCCGTATCGCGTGTTTCCGTATCGGAGAGTTCCGGCACGTGCTTCGCGATCAACTCACCGAGCTTGCGCACGAGTTTCGCCCGTTCGCTCGCAGGTTTGGCGGCCCATGCGGGAAACGCGTCTTTCGCGGCACGCACGGCGGCGTCGATATCTTCCGCCGTACCGCTCGCGACTTCGGCGAGTACTTCCTGCGTGGCCGGGTTCACTGTTTCGAAGTAATCGCGCGCTGCCTTCGGTTTGCCGTTGATCAGATGGTCGATTCGCATGGCGAGTCCTGAATAGTCAAACGCGGTTGAAGTCCGCGTCGGAAACGATCGTGTTGACGAGACGGCCCAAACCGTCTATTTCGCAGACGACTTCATCGCCCGCATTCACATTGACGACGCCCTCGGGCGTGCCCGTCAGAATGATGTCGCCGGGTGCGAGTGTCATGAAGCTGCTGAGGTACTCGATCAGCGCGGGAATGTCTGTCACCAGATCGCGCGTATTGCCGTTCTGATGCAGCGTGCCGTTCACATACGTGCGCAATTCGAGTTGCGCGACATCGGAGATATCGGCGGCATCGACGAACCAGGGGCCGAGAACCGTGCCGCCGTCGCGGTTCTTCACGCGCAGATTCGGCCGATAGTAGTTCTCCAGATAATCGCGAATCGCATAGTCGTTCGCGATCATATAGCCGACCACGTAGTGCATCGCGTCGTCGCGCGTCACCTCTTTCGCCGGCCGGCCGATCACGACGGCAAGCTCGCACTCGTAGTGCATGAACGTCACGTCGGAAGGACGCCGTGTGACGCCGCGATGACCGATCACACCGCCCGCGCCCTTGAGAAAAACGAGCGGCTCGTCCTGTTTCGAGAATTGCAGTTCCTTTGCGTGCTCCGCGTAATTCAGTCCGAGCGCGAAGATCGTGCCGGGCTGAATCGGCGCAAGCCAGACGACTTCGTCCTCGCGGCACACACGGCCATCGGCGAGACGCACGCCATATTCGTGCGGATACGCTTCATGAATCGCGCCTGCGTAGGCAACACGGCCGCGCATCATCGTCCGCCTCCTTCTTTTGCCGTCATCGAGAAACGCAGCGGCAGCCAGTCGCCAATCGCAATGCTGATTTGGTCGCCCGCGTGCGCGATCGGCACACCATGCGGAACGCCCAGCGTCAGCACGTCGCCGGGCGCGAGCGTCATGAAGTCGGTAACGTCGGCAATCAGGCGCGCGACGTTGCGAACGAAGGTCGACGTGTTCGCCATGAACGGCGCTTTGCCTTCGATACTGATTGCGACGCGCAGCGCATCGGGATCGACCACATGCCGACGCGCGACAAGGGCAGGACCCATCACGCAAAAACCATCGCGCGCACGGAATCGCACCGAGGGCCGATAAACGCTTTCGTGAGGCACGCACAGGTCGGCCACGATCGTGTAGCCCGCGACATACGAAAGAGCGCTCTCGACGCTGACACGGCAAGCCGTACGCCCGATCACGACACCGAGCGAGCCGCCCACCTGCACGCCTTGTTCATCATCCGGAACAACGACCTTTGCACGATGACCGGCGAACGTATTGCGCGGCTTCACATACAGCACGGGTGCTTTCGGCGGCGCTTTATAAGGCGCCGCGTTGACCGCGTCTCCGAGTGCATCGAGCGCGGCGCGATCGTTCAACAGCGTTCCGTAGACCGTGCCATCCACGGGCGCCCTGCATGCCGTTCCACTCGCAAGCAATGCGCCCACGGTCTGCGCATCGACGTCACGTGCGAACGGCTCGGCTTCCAGATGAATCCGGTGATCGTCGAGTGCGAACATGGGCTGCCTGTATCCGTCATTCACTAATATCTTAGTAGTATTCGCGCCGTGCTCTTCCCGGTCAAGCGCATTGGCTTCTTGCGCGGGTTTTCCCTGGCGCAACGCCTCCAGGCGCCCGGCGCCGAAAAAAGAATGAGAAAAACTGGTATGACCAGTGTTCCACCGGGTCGACAAGTCGCCTGGAACCCGGAACAATGGACACCAAGTCATATATAAGACTGGACCTCGCGTGCACGTTTGCAGTGCGCGCGGACGTCGGCTGACATGTGCATGCGCGGCTTGCGGCCGGTCTGTCGGTGGTATTCACTTCAATCGTTTCAGGAATCGCAACATGCAGACAAAATCCGTGCTGACGGTCGCCGAGTCGACGAAAATCATCGAAGCGGCGCGCGCCGAAGCCGAACGCAACCAGTGGGCCGTCACGATCGCGGTGGTGGACGACGGCGGCCATCTGCTGTCGTTGCTGCGCCTCGACAACTGCGCGCCCGTCGGCGCCTACATCGCGACGGATAAAGCCCGCACCGCCGCGCTCGGCCGCCGCGAATCGAAGCAGTACGAGGACATGATCAACAACGGCCGCACCGCGTTCCTGAGCGCGCCGCTGTCGGGCACGCTGGAAGGCGGCGTACCCGTTGTGGTAAATGGTCAGGTGGTCGGCGCCGTCGGTGTTTCCGGCGTCAAGGCCGATCAGGATGCGCAAGTGGCAAAGGCCGGTGCCGCGGCCGTTGCCAGCCAAGCGAACGGCTGAACGCCGCGCTAACAAGAAAAATTTGCCCCCCGAATTTGCCACTCTTGGAACAGCCATGACTCAATTGACCCAACGCGGCGGATTGCAGGTCGCCGCAAACCTCGAACAGTTCATCGAGAAGGAAGCCCTGCCTGGAACCGGTGTCGATAGCGCCGCGTTCTGGGCCGGTTTCGATGCCCTCGTGCACGATCTCGCGCCGAAGAACCGCGCGCTGCTCGCCGAACGCGACCGCCTGCAGGTCGAACTGGACACATGGCATCGCGCGAATCCGGGCCCGGTGCGCGATCTGCGCGCATACCGCGGCTTCCTCGAAAGCATCGGCTATATCGTGCCGACGCCCGCCGGCGTGAAAGCGACGACCGACAATGTCGACCGCGAAATCGCCGAACAGGCGGGCCCGCAGCTCGTCGTGCCGCTGTCGAACCAGCGTTACGCGCTGAACGCCGCGAACGCGCGCTGGGGCAGCCTGTATGACGCGCTGTACGGCACCGATGCGATCGACGAAACCGACGGCGCGGAACGCACCGCGAAGTTCAACCCGGTGCGCGGCGCGCGCGTGATCGCATTCGCGCGCAAGTTCCTCGACGACGCCGCGCCGCTCGCGAATGCCTCGCATAAGGACGCAACGGGCTATCGCGTCGAGAACGGCAAGCTGAGCGTTGCGCTGAAGAATGGCACGGCCGCGCTGCAGGACGAAGCGCAATTCATCGGCTATCAGGGCGACGCGAATGCGCCGACGGCCGTGCTGCTCAAACACAACGGCCTGCACTTCGAAATCCAGATCGACGCCGACGACTCGATCGGCAAGACCGACCCCGCGCACGTCAAGGACGTGCTGATGGAAGCGGCTGTCAGCACGATCATCGATTGCGAAGACTCGGTGGCCGCCGTCGATGCCGACGACAAGGTACTGCTCTACCGCAACTGGCTCGGCCTGATGGTCGGCAATCTGACGGAAGAAGTGACGAAGGGCGGCAAGACCTTCACGCGCCGCCTGAACGCGGACCGCGAGTATCAAGGCGCGAACGGCCAGCCGGTGAAGCTGCATGGGCGCTCGCTGCTGTTCATCCGCAACGTCGGCCATCTGATGACGAACCCGGCCGTGCTCGACCGCGACGGCAACGAGATTCCCGAAGGCATTCTCGACGGCGTCGTCACGACGCTGTGCGCGCTGCACGACCGCACGCACAAGCTCAATTCGCGCACGGGCTCGATCTATATCGTCAAGCCGAAGATGCATGGCCCGGCTGAAGTCGCGTTCGCGAGCGAGCTGTTCTCGCGCGTCGAAGACCTGCTCGGCCTCGCGCGCAACACGATCAAGATGGGCATCATGGACGAGGAGCGCCGCACCAGCGTGAACCTCGCCGCATGCATCGGCCAGGCTGCGGAGCGCGTCGCGTTCATCAACACGGGCTTCCTCGACCGCACGGGCGACGAGATGCACAGCTCGATGGAAGCGGGCCCGATGATGCGCAAGGGCGATATGAAGTCGAGCAAGTGGATCGCCGCCTATGAGCGCAGCAACGTGCTCGTCGGCCTCGCGGCAGGCCTGCGCGGCCGCGCGCAGATCGGCAAGGGCATGTGGGCGATGCCCGACCTGATGAAAGCGATGCTCGAACAGAAGATCGCGCATCCGAAAGCAGGCGCGAACACGGCATGGGTGCCCTCGCCCACGGCCGCGACGCTGCACGCGCTGCATTATCACCAGGTCGACGTGCAGGCCGTTCAGAAGGAACTGGAGCGCACGGATTTCGCCGGCGTTCGCGATGAACTGCTGGACGGACTGCTGACGATTCCCGTCGTCGAACGCGCGCAATGGAACGAGCAGGAGATCCGCAGCGAAGTCGAGAACAACGCGCAAGGCATTCTCGGCTATGTGGTGCGCTGGATCGATCAGGGCGTCGGTTGCTCGAAGGTGCCGGACATCCACAACGTCGGCCTGATGGAAGACCGCGCGACGCTGCGCATTTCGAGCCAGCACATCGCGAACTGGCTGCGCCACGGCGTGATCCAGCCGGAGTTCGTGCGCGAGACGATGGAGCGCATGGCAGCCGTGGTCGATCAGCAAAACGCAAGCGACCCGCACTACAAGCCGATGGCGCCGAACTTCGATGGTTCGATCGCGTTCAAGGCCGCGTGCGCGCTGGTGTTCGAAGGTTGCGCGCAGCCTAGCGGTTACACGGAACCGCTGCTGCACAAGTTCCGTTTGCAATTGAAGGCAGCAGGCAAAGCGTAATTTCACGCGTTTAGTCGCTGCACGAAGTCAAAACGCCGGCCGGGTCTTTCGAGATCCGGCCGGCGTTTCTGTTTTCAGTGGCACAGCTCTTCGAGCCGCATGCCGTTCGTCTTAGGCCCGAATCCGCCGATCGAAATCATCACCACGAGCATGCACGCCGTAATCCCGACGAACACGCCCGCCACGCCGAACTCACGCAACAGATGCGCGATCATGAAACCCGACATCATCGCGCCGACGCGGCTCGCGGAATAAACGATCCCATTTGCGCGGCAACGGATGCGCGTCGGAAACAGCTCGGCCTGGTACGCGTGATAGCACACGGAAATGGTCTGCCCCGCGAGGCTGATGAGCACGCCCAGCACGATCAGCGGCATCACCGTTTTCACCTGGCCGAACATCAGCCCGAACACGACGACCGCAAACGCGGAACCGACGATCAGCCATTTGCGCTGCACCTTGTCGGCGAACAGCATCGCGAGCAATGGCCCGCAAGGCAGCGCAATCGCGATGATGAACGAATACAGCAGGCTCTTCGTCACGGTGATGCCCTGACCGATCAGCAGCGTCGGCACCCAGTTCGCGAACCCGTAGTAACCGATCGCCTGGCAGAAGTTGAACACGATCAGCATGATGAGGCGCGACCGGTACGGCGGCTGCCACAATTCCGCTAGCGATGCGCGGCGATGCACGGGTTGCTCGACGACGGGCAGCGGCGCGGGTAGCGCACGGCCCGTCTGCTCGATAGCCATCTCCTCCATCTTTCTGACCACGCGCTCGCCTCGCTCGACGTGTCCGTGACTGGCGAGCCAACGCGGACTCTCCGGCACGACGAGCCGGATGAACCACACGATCACCGCGCCAGCCGAGCCCAGCAGCACGACCCAGCGCCAGCCGTCGATACCCGCCAGCGTAACCGGCACGAGCCAGTACGAGAGAATCGCGGCGGCGGGCGCGGCAGCGAACATCACGGCCTGATTGAACGCCATCGCGCGGCCCCGCATATGCTGGGGTACGAGTTCGGTGATATAGCTGTCGATCGTCACGATCTCGATCCCCACGCCGATTCCCGTGATGAAGCGCCACAGGATCAACCCTTCCGGCGAGGTCTGAAACGCCATGATCGCGGAGCCGATCGAATACCACAGCAGCGAAACCGTGAAGACCTTGCGCCGCCCGAAGCGGTCCGGCAACCAGCCGAAGCAGAACGTGCCGACGAACAGGCCCGCAAACGTCGATGCAATGAATCCCGCAATGCCCTGAAGGCCGAAGAACGATTCCGTCGTGGTCTTGAGCAGCCCGCTCTTCGCCATGCCCGGCGCGATATAGCCGGTGAAGATGAGGTCGTAGACCTCGAAGAAACCGCCGAGCGAAATCAGCAGCACGAGCATCCATAGATGCCGCGTGACGGGCAAGCGGTCCATCCGCGCCGACAACGCCGCAGCCGCGCGCAAATGGGTCTGTGCATCGGAAGGCGCAAACGGGGGATTGTCTGCGGTGATAGTACGCTGCATGAATGTCTCCTGAAGTTCACCATCGGTCTTTAATTAGTTCGGATACCTGATGGTTGATGATTCGTTCGCGTCTTTGCTTTCTCGCCTGCCAGACGTTCAGGCGGCCGCCCTGCCCGTCAGCCGCGCCAGAATCTCCTGCGTATGCTCGCCGACCTTCGCCAGTGCCTGACGCACGCCGGGGCGGCGACCGCCCATCGTCAGCGGAAGCAGCACGACTTCCGTGGTGTCGCCGTCGTCGGTCTGCATCGGCACGAGGCCGCCGCTTTGCTTCAGATGCGGATCGTCGAACAGTTGATCGGGACGCACGATCGGCGCGTAAGGAATGCCCGCCGCTTCCAGCTTCGGCGCGAGTTCGTCCACGCGGTGGTGCTCAAGGATCTCGCCGAGCCGCGCGAGCAGTTCAGGACGCACGGCGACACGCATCGCGTTGTCCGCGAAGTGCGGTTCATCGGCGAGATCGGGGCGACCGATCACGTCGCAGAGCGTGACGAACTGCTTGTCGCTCACGGCGCCGATGAACAGTTGCTCGTCATTCGCCAGCGTGAACACGTCGTACACGCTCCATGCCGAGACGCGCGACGGCATCGGCGGCGGCGCTTCGTGCGTCATCGCGTATTGCTGCATATGCTGACCAGCGAGAAACACGCAGTTCTCGAACAGCGCACTTTGCACTTCCTGTCCGCGCCCCGTGAAATCGCGCTCGCGCAGCGCTGCCAGCACGCCGATCGCGCCGAACATGCCGCCCATGATGTCGTTGACCGACGTACCCGCGCGCAATGGCCGCCCCACCGGCCCCGTCATGTATGAGAGCCCGCCCATCATCTGCACGACTTCATCCAGTGCGAGACGCTTTTCATATGGCCCCGGCAAAAAGCCCTTGTGAGACACGTAAATCAGGCGCGGAAACTTCTTCGACAAGGTGTCGTAGTCGAGCCCGAGTTTCGTCATCAGGCCGGGCCGGAAGTTTTCGAGCATCACGTCGCACTGACCGATCAGTTCTTCGGCGGCTGCGTGGCCTTCGGGCGTGTTGATATCGAGCACGACGCTCTTCTTGTTGCGATTGAACGTGCGGAAAAAGCCGATGCCGAGCCCCGGCAGCTTGCGCGTCTTGTCGCCGCCTGGCGGCTCGATCTTGATGACCTCTGCGCCGAGATCCGCGAGGATCATCCCGCACGTCGGGCCCATGACCATGTGAGTGAATTCGACGACGCGCACGCCGTCGAGAGGCAGTCGAGTGGAAGTGCTCATGGTGGCCCTCAGGCAATAGCAGTGTGATTGGCAAAGGTTTTGGGCAAGCCCGCGCGCCACAGCGAGCCGTGCAGCGTTTCGTCCGGCAGCCACAGCGCGACCTTCGCGCGCAACGCGAGAAGCCGTTCGATATCGATGCCCGTTTCAATGCCCATGTCCGCGAGCATGAACGCGAGGTCTTCGCTCGACGCGTTGCCGCTCGCGCCCGGCGCATGCGGACAGCCGCCGATGCCCGCGAGCGTGGCATCGAAGCGAGCAACGCCCGCCTCCAGCGCCGCATAGACGTTCGCGAGCGCGAGGCCGCGCGTGTCGTGAAAATGGCCGCAGCAGAAGCGCCCGCCCGCGATGCGCCGCGCTTTCTCGAACAGATCGCGCACGGCGGCAGGGCTCGCGTAGCCGACGGTATCCGCGATGCTCACGACATCCGCGCCCGCATCGAGCAGCGCCTGCATGCAGCGCAGCACCTCGGACTGATCGACGGTGCCTTGAATCGTGCAGCCGAACGCGGTGCCGATGCCGCCTTCGATCAGCGTCTTCGAACCCGAAGCGTCGCGCGCGGCACGCATGCGCGCGACTTCCGCGATCACTTCATCGGGCGTCTTGCGCAGGTTCGCAACGCTATGCGCGTGGCTCGCGGACAGCGGCACGAGCATCAGGTCGGCGTGTGAATCGATGGCGCGCTCGGCGCCCTTCAGATTCGGCACGAGCACCGACACGCGCAACTCCGGCAGCGTCTTCGCAAACGCGACGAGTTCCGCCGTGTCCGCCAGTTGCGGCAACAGACGCGCGGGCACGAAGGAACCGACTTCGATTTCGCGCTGACCGGCTGCATATGCATCGGCGATCCATTCGATTTTCCGATGCGTCGGCAGAAGGGTCTGGATGCTTTGCAGCCCGTCGCGCAAGCCGACTTCGCGGATCACGACGCTCGATGGGAATGGGGGCATGGAAGGTGTCTCCAGGTTTGCGTGCCGGTCGTTGTGAGTGCCGGCGTTGTGCTAACTTTAGACATTCCATCCGATACATAAAGCGCTATTTTGGAAGCGCCAGGTTTCCGAACGGGAAACCCACAAGGAGACACCGCGAATGCGCGACATCGATCTGAAAACCTTGCGGCTGGTCGTGGCCGTGTGCGAGCACAAGAACATGGCGCGCGCCGCGCACGACGAGCACATCGAGCCGTCCGCCGTCAGCAAGCGGATCGCGCAACTGGAAAGCGACCTCGGCGTGCCGCTCTTCACGCGCTCGCGACGCGGCGTGCAGCCCACACCCGCGGGCGTCGCGCTGCTCGAACATGCGCGCAACATGCTGTTCACGATGGACCGGATTGCGAGCGACGTCGCCGCATTCGGCAGCGGCCTGCGCGGCAGCGTCAGCGTGTGCGCGTCGGCATCGGCGATTGCGGAAAGCCTGCTGGACGACGTCGCGTCGTTCATGAGCATGCCCGCGCACGAGAACATCCGCGTGCATGTCGAAGAGTGGCTGTCGCACGATCTGGTGCGGCGCTTGCGCGAAGGCACCGCGTCCGTCGGTGTGTGCTGGGACAACGTGGATCTGGAAGGACTCGAGCATCGGCCGTATCGCGAGGACCGGCTTGCGCTCGCCGTGCATCCCGAACATCCGCTGGCGAAGCGTTCGACGCTCCGCTTCACGGAAACGCTCGGGTACGAGCACGTGGGACTGCCGCCGACCACCTCGGTGCACATGATGTTGCAGCGCGCCGCGGCGCGCGCGGGCGGCACGGTGTCGTACAGGGCGGTGGTGTCGAACTTCGACGCCGCGTTTCGCGTGGTGGCCGCGAAGCTCGGCATCAGCGTGATTCCGCAGGTGGTCGGCGACACTTACGCGCACATTCTGAACGTGCGTGTCATTCCGTTGACGGACGAATGGGCGAAGCGGAATTTCGTGGTGTGCTTTCGCGATTTCGAATCGCTACAGCCTGCCGCGCAACGCATGGTCGATCATCTCGTCGAGCGGGCGCAGCGCACGCATGCGCCAGCTTAAAGCGCGAATCAGCGCGCGGTCCGCGCCGCGACAGCGGGCCTTGCGGCGGGCGAAACATCGAGCCGTCTGAACACGAGCGCCGACAACAGTGTGATCACGCCGACGCAGACAAAGCTCAACATGAACCCCGTCGATGACGACCCAGCGCCCGCGGAAAACAGGTTGACGAGCCCTCCGCCGATCGACACGCCCATCGCGATCGCCAGCATCTGCACCATCGAAAACAGGCTGTTGCCGCTGCCCGCGTCCGCATGCGACAGGCCCTTGAGCGTCACACTGTTCATCGCGGCGAACTGCATCGAGTTGGCCGCGCCGAACACGGCGAGCAGCGTGATTTCCAGCAACGGCGTCGACTGTTTCGACACGAGCGCGAACGCAACGATCGTCGAGCCGACGATCACCGTATTGACGAGCAGAAACGCCGAATAGCCGAAGCGCTTGATGAGCGGCGCGATCCATTGCTTCGACACGGTGCCCGCGATGGCGGCGGGCAGCATCATCAGCCCGGAACGCAGCGGCGAATAACCGAGCTGCACCTGCATCAACAGCGGCAGCATGAACGGCACCGCGCTCGATCCGATCCGGCACAGCAGGTTGCCGACCAAGCCGACGCTGAAATTCGGTTCGCTGAATAGCGCGAGCCTGAACAGCGGCCGCTCGCTCGAACGTGCGTGCGGAATGTAGGCCAGCGCTGCGACGACACCCGCCAACGCGAGACCCACGGACCATTCGACACGATAGGTGCTCATTGGCGGATCGATCGCGAGCGACAGCAGGATCATCGCGAGCGACAGCAGCCCGCAGCCGATGAAATCGAACGGCGGCGGATGGCTTGCATTGTCGTGCGGCAGGAAGCGCTGCACGGCGATCAGGCCGATCGCGCCGACGGGCACGTTGACGAGGAAAATCCAGTGCCACGAGATGGCTTGTGTGAGCCAGCCGCCCAACGTCGGCCCGACGATCGGCCCGACCTGCCCCGCAATCGAAACGAACGCGAGCGCCGAAACATACTGCTCGCCCGGCACGCTGCGCAACACGGCGAGCCGCCCGATGGGCAGCAGCATCGAGCCGCCGACGCCCTGCAGCACGCGCGCGATCACGAGTTGATCCAGCGTGTGCGCGCCCGCGCAGCACACCGAGCCGAGCACGAACACGAGAATCGCGGCGAAGTACACGCGGCGTGTGCCGAAGCGGTCAGCGAACCAGCCTGAGGCGGGCGTGAGAAGCGCCATCGTCAGCGAGTACGAGACGACGACCGGCTGCATGGCGAGCGGCGATGCGTGAAGGCTTTGCGCCATCGAAGGCAGCGCGGTGTTGACGATGGTCGTGTCGAGCGCCTGCATGAAGAATGCAGCAGCGACGATCCAGAGCAGCGCGGTATGTGAGGAATCGCGGGTCATGATGAAGTTCGGAGAGGCACGACGCAAGCCGCTGAAACACGGTGTCGCGATCGCATAGCCTCGGAAACGGGCGTTTCGCCGAACCGGCGATCAGGCCGATTCGTCCAGATGCAGCGATCATGGTATCGATTTCACCAGCAATCGGGAAGTCACCTGAAAGCATTGACTGTCATCGCCAATGCCGATGACAATGCCGCATGCTCAATCCTCTCTGGCTCAGGACGTTCGCCACCGTCACCACCTGCCGCAGCTTCACCGAAGCGGGCAAGCGGCTCGGCCTGAATCAGTCGAGCGTCAGCGAACACATTCGCCGCCTCGAAGAGAGCGTCGGCAGACGGCTATTCGTGCGCGACACGCATTCGCTCGCGATGACCGCCGACGGCGAAGCGCTGCTCGTGCATGCCAACGTGATCCTGCAGGCCATCAATCGCGCCGAATCGCAGTTCCGCAAACCGAGGCTGAAGGGGCGCGTGCGCCTGGGCACATCCGACGATATCGCGCTCGGTGCATTGCCGAACGTGCTGGCCGCATTTCGCGCGGCCCATCCCGATGTGGAACTGGAGATCAGCATCGGCATGACGAGCCGCCTCTATGAACTGCTCGATGCCGGTTCGATCGATCTGCTGGTCGGCAAGCGGCGCCTGGGCGAGCGACGCGGCACGCCGCTGCTGCGCTCGCGGCTCGAATGGATTGCGCGGCCCGGCACGGTCGTCGATCTCGAACAGCCGTTGCCGCTGGTGCTCGTCGCGGAGCCGAGCGTGACACGCGCCGTCGTGCTGAATGCACTCGCCGAAAAAGGTTTCGGCTGGGAAGTGGTGTGCACGAGCAGCAGCCACGCGGGCTGCATCGCCGCCGCGCGCGGCGGCCTGGGATTGACGGCGAAATCGCAATACGTGTCCGCGCGCGGGCTCGCGCCGCCCGTGAACAGCGCGAGCCTGCCCGCACTGCCCGACGTCGAATTCATTGCGCTGGGCGCAAAGCGCCTCAGTCAGCCAGCAGGCACGCTGCTCGAGTTGCTGCAAAGCAGCGATCTGAGCGGCGAATGGATGAGCGAATAGCGGCGTTCGCGTGCTGTCGATTCGTCTATCGACGCCCCTTTGTCGTCAACGCGTCGAAGTCGATCGACGTCAGCTCGCCGATTCTTTCGATCGTAATGTCAGGGTCCGGGTACTTCGCGATCTCCTTGGCATCGAGCGCGTAGTGGCCCTGACGCGGGAAGATCGTCGTCAGCCGGTCGCCCCATTGCTCTTTCATCGCGGTGAGGATGCGCAGCTTGTCATCGACCATCACATAGTGGCGCGCGGGGTAATGCGCGATCACGTCGTTGAGCATCAGCTCCTTGTGAATGTAGATCAGCACGCGTCCTTCGACTTCGTCCCACAGGCCCGAGCGCGAGACCTTGCGCGGCTGGAACACGACGTCGCCATCGGAGAGAATCGCCGTCTTGCCGAACCCGCTCGCATAGCGCAGCGCATCGAGCGCGCCTGGGAATACGCGGTTCGCAAACGGATAATCGATCAGGTAGCACGACATCAACAGAAGCTGCGTGTCGTCGTGGTGCTCGTTTCGATAGCGCTGCAATGCGCCAAGATAGTCCGCATAGCCGAGCTCGCTGCGTAGATTTTCGAAGATCTCCCAGTAGCGCGCACTATTTTCTTCGCCGAACTGCCGCGTCATGTGCGTGCGCAGATCGGTCAGCACGTGATCGTTGTCGAGCAGCGTGTTATCGACGTCGAACAGAAAGACAACGTCGTTGTTTGATGGTGTGTTCATTCACGTTACCTCGCCTCGGTCGTCTGTGCCCGTCGAGCACGGTGGACGGCGCGGCGCCAGGGCACGGATGCGGCCCACGACGCGTCGCCGTTTGCGCTAAGAGCCGCGAAGCGCGATGAAGTTCGCGACGGCCGGTATGCGCGATCAGCGCAAAGACTAGCACTGTCGATCGACGCGCGCCGCCGATGGTGCGTGAAGGCGTTGTGCAGCCGCCTTTTGGCGGGTTGGCGCTTGCATCTGTGGGGAATCGGGTATATCCCCGTGGGCCTGTAGACCGCGGTTTGGGCGGCAGCCCTGGTGGGCGTCGGTGGCGGCAGACAGTTAGTTGCGAATGTTCGGGCAACACGCGCGGGCACAGACGACGTTCGTCACCGCCCGATCGCCCGGCCTACACTGTCTCCATGGCTTTACACCGGCCGCTTCCTGAAAGGAGATGTGCGATGGCCATGTCCCCTACCGTCAGTTACCTGCGGCTCTATGCCGACCGCGTTGGCGAATCGCATTTCGAAGCGGCATTCATCGAAACGATTACACGTAACTTCGCGCCGCCCGCACCGGCCTTCAACGTTTCAGGATTCGTACCCGCCGTACGGAATGGCTTCCTGGTGGTACCTGCCGAATGGATCGGTGATCTGCATCCATCTCCGCTTCGCATGTGGATATTCGTTCTCGACGGAGAGATGGAATTCGAGGCGACAGATGGAGAGCGGCACTGCGTGCAGGCCGGCGATGCGCTGCTTCTCGAAGACACAACCGGACGAGGACATCGAAGCCGTGTGATTGGCGACACGGCTGCGAAACTTGCAGTCGTTGAACTCGAACCGGCTCGTGAACAGTGACGTATCCGCCGGTTAGCGCGCGTTAACGACGTCAACAAACACGCTAACCGGCCACGAAACGCTCTTCGGACGAATCATCACCGATTCGCGTATCGGCGTCTGCGTCGATCGAATCGCGGTCATTCGCGAGACCTTTGCTGCGTCGCCAACTGGCAGGCGGCATGCCGAATTCCCGCTTGAACGCGCGATTGAATGCAGCCTCCGATTCATACCCGACCTGCTCGGCCACTGCCGCAAGCGTCTGGTTTCCGTCGCGCAAGGCCTGCGCTGCGACCTGCAGGCGCCATCGAGCGAGGTACTGCATGGGTGGCTGGCCGAGCAGTTCCGTGAAGCGCTGCGCAAGCGCCGAACGCGAGAGACCGACCTTGCGCGCGAGCTCTTCGACGGTCCAGCCATAGGCGGGCTGCGCATGCAGCATGGCGAGCGCGCGGCCGACGAAGCGATCGCCTACGCCCGCCAGCCAACCCTTGCGATCGGCCGGCAGCGTCTCGATGCAACGCTGCACCGCCTTCACGAACAGCAACTCCGAAAGCCGTGCGAGCACGATCGCGCTACCCACGCGCCAGTCCGCTGCTTCGCTGGCGGCCAGTTTCAGCGACGATTCGAGCCACGCCGATTGCGGATCGTTGCGCATGTCGACCTTGAAGATGCGCGGCAGTGCCGACAGGACCGGATTCGTCAGCGAATCGTCGCAAGCAAGAAAGCCGCAGATGATCCGCGTATGCGCGCCACCGCCGCCGTAATTCAACGTCATCACTTCACCCGGTGAAGTATTCAGGTACTTCGACATCAGGTCGCCTGAAGGCGCGGGCTCGATGTCGAGTGCACTGCCCATCAGATGCGCCTCGCCTTGCGGCACGACGAGCAGTTCTCCCGCATCGACACGCATGGCAGAAGCTGGATCGTCGACGAGCGCAGCCCAACAACTGCCTTCCGTGATGAGGTGATACGAAACGATACGTTCAGCGCGTGGCAGGAACGTGGCGCACAAATCCGACGTGACTTCCCCGACCACACACCAGGGTGCGGTTAAGTCGGCGTTTAGATACACCGCCCCGCCGAGACGCACCACGCGAAGGACATCTGAGAAAGCATCCATGACAGCGCTCATCAGTTTCGGCGTCCTGCGCAAAACATCTGGACGCCTGGTCATTCCTCGATCCTGCCTGCGTGCCGATACTAGCACTCAGCCATTCTGCAATAAAGAACGATGAAGCGCTCATGAAACGTCAAACGCGCGGACACCGCTCTATCCGGAGACAAACATGAGTCACATGGATATCTATCGAGGCCAATGCTTTTGCGGCGCCGTGCAGTTCACGTTGAGTGGAGAGCCCGCGGGAATGGGCTATTGCCATTGCGAGTCGTGCCGACGCTGGTCCGCCAGCCCGGTCAATGCATTCACGCTGTGGTACCCCGGCGCGCTGCACGTCACGCATGGTGCCGAGGACATCAGCACCTACAACAAGACACCGCACAGTTATCGCAAGTGGTGCCGGTTGTGCGGTGGACACCTCTTTACCGAGCATCCGGGACTCGGCCTCATCGATGTCTACGCCGCAGTAGTCGAAGACTTTCCGTATGCGGCGGGTGTGCACGTTCACTACCCGGAATCCGTGCTGCCGATGCACGATGGCCTGCCAAAACTCAGGGACCTGCCGAGTGAAATGGGCGGCTCGGGCATCAGCGCCATCGAGTAGCTGCCGGGCAACCGTCGCGTCTTCCGATCAATCCGATTTGCCCGTTCGCCGCGCGGGCATGCTCGCAGCAAGTATTCGCGGCGCCATCAGACACGCAGCACAACCCTGCATTTGCGTATCGCTGCACTGGACTTACAGGAGTTCTTCATGTCCGCTGTTGATTCCGCTCTCGCACCCGTTGCAGACTTCACCGCCGTCAAGGTTCGCCAACAGGCGGCCTGGTCGACAGGCAACTATGCCGTCGTCGGCACCACGCTGCAAATCGTCGGAGAGACCCTCTGCGAAGCACTCGATCTGCGTGCCGGCAGTCGCGTGCTCGACGTTGCCGCCGGCAATGGCAACGCGACCCTCGCCGCGGCGCGCCGCTGGTGCGACGTCACGTCGACCGATTACGTCGCCTCGCTGCTCGATTCCGGACGTGTGCGCGCACAAGCCGAAGGACTCGCGGTGCAGTTCGAGCAAGCGGACGCTGAAGCGCTGCCGTATGCGGATGCCTCATTCGACATCGTGATGTCGACCTTCGGCGTGATGTTCACGCCCGACCAGCAGAAAGCGGCCGACGAACTCGTGCGTGTGTGCAAACCGGGCGGACGGATTGGTCTCGCGAACTGGACGCCGGAGAGTTTCATCGGGCAGATCTTCAAGACGATCGGCAAGTACATCCCGCCGCCGGCAGGCGTGAAGTCGCCAGCACTCTGGGGCACGAAGACGCGCCTCGAAGAGCTGTTCGGCGGCAACGCCCGGAAGATCATTGCGACGAGCCGAGATTTCACGTTCCGCTACCGTTCGGCGGAGCATTTCATCGAAGTGTTCCGTACCTTCTATGGGCCGATGAACAAGGCGTTTGCCGCACTCGAAGGCGAGCCGCAGGCGGCGTTTCTACGCGACCTGATGACACTGATCGAGAGCCGCAACCGGTCGAACGATGCGACGCTCGTTCTGCCGAGCGAGTACCTCGAAGTCGTGGTGGAACGACGCTGAATCGGGTTGGACGCGGGGCGTCTGGCCGTTTCGTTCAGACACCGCGTTTCTTGTGTCAACCGGCTTCGCTGCGCTCATGCGCAGCGAAGTTCATTCCACAGTACGTCGCGACATGGATGTCTGTTTCATTCCAACTCCGCTCGGTGATCTGTCGGCCCCATCACGACGCTTCGTCCGATCCTAATCCGCAGAGACAGCTGAAAACTCCGCCAGACAAGGCTCGCAGCAATGTGGCATGGACTCTGCAAGTACCCGGCGTTCATGCCGCTACGCAATCGGTCATGCGACCGGCCAGAGGACATCATGCTCATCTATCTGTTCCAGCTGTTGAGAAAGGCGCTTGACCGCGCCGAACATAGTCGCCGTGACGCGTACCTGGCATCCGCGGTCGACATGGTCGAACTCGAACGCCGCATGCATTCGAGCGATATCGACTGAGGCGCACGCGCCGACGTCCCGATCCAACTTTCGAACTCACTGAACAACATGGACAGCACAGTCATGTCGCACGCCTTTTCCTCTCCAACGTCGGTGATCGCACTGCATTGCTCTGGCTCGGGAGCAGCGCAATGGCGCAAGCTCGGCGAAGCACTTGGCTCGCGCCACGCGTTCGTCGCGCCCGAGCACTACGGCTGCGATAGCACGGGACCATGGAGCGGCGAACGCGCATTCACGCTCGCGGACGAGGCCGCAAGGACCGTCGGCATCATCGACGCATCGCGCGGCAAGGTGCATCTCGTCGGTCACTCGTATGGCGGTGGCGTGGCGTTGCGCGCAGCCGTCGAGCGGCCCGAGCGTATCGCGAGCCTGACGCTATACGAGCCCTCGGCGTTTCATCTGCTCAAAATGATGGGCTCGTATGGAGCGCACGCGCTGGCGGAGATCGTCGCGATTTCGAAGCGCACCGCCGATGGCGTGAGCAGCGGCGACTATCGCGGCGCGGCGGCTTCATTCGTCGATTACTGGGGCGGCCGGGGCGCGTGGGAAGCACTGCGGCCTTCGGTGCAGGACGCGCTCACGCGCTGGGCACCGAAGGCGCCACTCGACTTCCGCGCGTTGCTGGAAGAGCGCACGCCCGCAAGCGCATACACGGGTCTACGTGTCCCGGCGCTGATCATGCGCGGCCAGCACGCGCCCGTTCCGACGCGCGCGATTGCCGAGCGCTTGCCGATGTTGCTGCCAGCGGCGCGCCTTGCCATCGTCGAGGGTGCAGGACACATGGGACCGCTCACGCACGCGGACAAGGTCAATGCGGCCATCGTGCGGCATATCGCGGACGCTGATGCGGCCACCTGAATGCGTCAACGTTAGTGTTGAGCGGTTGCGACCTTAAATGAAAAGCGGCGCACGCTGCGCCGCTTCTCATGTCACGAAGAGACATCCACGCTCAGGGCTGCCGCGCCTGTGCCGCCGCCGGACAATGCGGGTCCTTGCCCCAATGCCCATCGCACACGCGCCAGCGGCACAGTTGCTCTTCGAAGAAACCGTGCTGGCCACATTCATTGATGCGCTCGGCGAGTGTCGCGGTCGGATTGCCCGTTGCGCTCACCTTCTTCGACGCAACCTGGTCGGCGGGTTGACCAGGTTTGGATGAAGCCGGCTTGGTGCGCGCGACCAGTGCTGCGAGCAGATCGGCATCGGAATCGTCCTTCGGGTCCTGCTTGCCGTTCTGCTTCTTTGCGCGCGATGCGACGGCCGCTTTGCTTTCCTTCGAATGGCGCTCTTCCGCGAGCTGCCGCTTGTCGTGTTTGCCGTGCGACGCTTTCGATGCCGTGTCGGCATGCTTCGGGTTCGCGGCACTAGCAGACTTCGCAGCATCGTCTTCTTTAGCGCTCGCAACGATCGCAGCCGACGCAGGCCCTTCCGATGCGCCCGCGCCATCCGCCAACGCGCGCGACAGGCGGCTGCCGTCATCGGTCGACGCCTGGGCGCGCGGCGCGTCCTTGCTCGTATCGTCAGCGGCGACGATCGTGGCGGGCGCAGTCGCCGGCAGGGAAGCAGAAGGAGCGGGCGCGCTCGCCGTCACGCTGCTCGCGAGCGTGACGCTCGACGCCACGACCGTGGAGGCGCCGTTCGCGGCAGCCGTTGCCACCTTCTCTGCAGACGAACGATGCTGTAGCTGATAAGCACCCACGCCGCCCGCAACGATCACCAGCGCCGCCACGACGACGGGCAGCGTGCGCGAACGCTTCGGCTTCTGGTTCGCGGAAGGATCGACGCGTCCTTCGAGATTGGCAAGAATGCGCGAACCACCCGCCTGCCCGTCTTTAGCCGGCTCCGATAGCAGGCTTGGCGGGACTTTTGAGTTCGATTCAGGCGCACTCATTCACTGTCTCTTGGAAACTGGTTAATATTCGCGAGGGAAATATGTAAAAGCCCCTCCTCGGGGCACGCCTGATTCTAAGATCAAGCATTACAAAAAACAATTGCTGTGAATTTCCGGGGTCTTTCCTTTGATTGCCGTCGCACTCGTCACCTATTTCGCCATTGCTGTGCTCATTGCAGCAATCGCTCTATTGCCGCCTGTCCGTTTGACAATCTTTGGCGGCATAGCCGATTTGCATGCGCGATTCATGCGACGCGCATCGAATAACGCATTGAAAGCTAAAGCGCAATTAAGTTATTCGGCAAAAATGTCTCAAGCGACAATTGCCGATATGCAAAACTTACTGGCTCGCCGGCGCTTGCTGATTTTAACCACGACAGGTATTCTTGCGACGCCGCCATTAGTGGCCGTTGCATTGCGCGGCAAACAGTTATTCCAGTTCGATGACGTTTCCAGGTCACCGGACGAAAAAATCGCTCAATTGCTCAATGGCGAACAACTGGTGCCGCCTCCGCCGCTGCCGCCCGAAGCCTTTGCCACGCAGGAGGTCGAGCAGATCCGGCCGGCGCTGAAAGACGCGAGCCGCGACTGGAACATGCTCGACGCCGATTTCCGGACGCGTCTATTGCTCGTTTATAAAATCATGCGCGAGCAACATGGCTATGAGATGGCTTTGCTGGAGGGTTATCGGAGTCCGGAAAGGCAAAACCGTCTTGCGCAAATGGGTAGCAATGTCACAAATGCAGCCGCATTCCAAAGCTATCATCAATACGGTCTCGCGGCCGACAATGCCTTTTTGCGCGACGGCAAGATCGTCATTTCCGAAAAAGATCCGTGGGCCATGCAAGGCTACCAGTTATACGGACAAGTCGCCGAGCAAGTGGGGCTGACATGGGGCGGACGATGGAAAATGATGGACCTCGGACACGTCGAATATCACAAGCCCGGTTTCGTGCTCGGTCGCAACAGATAAAATGTTAAATCGCACTTTTGAGCCGCCAATCGAGACATGAATCGCGGCTTTTTCAATTTTATTCAAGACGCATTGAAACGCTCGGCCGAATGACCGTTAAAGGCTGATTGCGCCGCATTAGACGTCTTTTCACACGCTATTCCTATCATCAAGACCTGACAGGCTTATGCAACGCTTCCTCAACGGGTTGACCTCCAGACGCACGCTGACCGTGATCGGCGTGCTCGCGCTCGCGGCCGTGCTATTCGTCGGCGCGGACTTTTTCCAGATCGATCCCGTTTGGCCGGCCATTGCGGTCGGCGTGCTGATCGCGCTATTGCTCGCCACATGGCTCGTCAAACGCATCCGCATTCGCCGCGCGAACAGCAAGCTCGGCGAGATGCTCGAACAGCAGGCGCAAGTCGGCAGCGAAGCGACGACCGCCACGCCCGCTGCGCCCGCGCGTGGCGCGGATCTCGACGTGCTGCGCACGCGTCTGGTCGACGCTGTGAAGACCATCAAGACGTCGAAGATCGGGCAGACCTCGGGCGGCTCGGCACTCTATGAATTGCCGTGGTACATCGTGATCGGCAATCCGGCAGCGGGCAAGAGCAGCGCCGTGCTGAACTCGGGCCTGCAGTTTCCGTTCGCCGACAAGAACGATGCCGTCGTGCACGGCATTGGCGGCACGCGAAACTGCGACTGGTTCTTCACGACAGAAGGCATTCTGCTCGACACGGCGGGTCGCTATTCGGTGCACGAGGAAGACCGCACCGAATGGCTCGGCTTTCTTGGCCTGCTCAAACGTTATCGTCCGAAAGCGCCCATCAACGGGATCATCGTGACCGCGAGCATTGCGGAACTGACGGGCAACAAGCCCGAATTCGCGATCAACCTCGCGAAGAACCTGCGCCAGCGCGTGCAGGAACTCACCGAGAAACTCGAAGTATTCGCGCCCGTCTACGTCATGTTCACGAAGGCGGATCTCATCACCGGCTTCACCGAATTCTTCAGCGGCAGCGAGCGTCACGAGTACGACCGCGCGTGGGGCGCCACCCTGCCCTACCAACCCGACGAGAAGCGTGATGTGGTTGCGCAGTTCGACGAGCACTTCGAAGAACTCTACGAAGGTCTGAAAGAAATCAGCGTCGCGCAACTGTCGATCAGCCGCGGCAACAAGCTTTCGCCCGGTCAATTGAGCTTCCCGCTCGAATTCTCGACCATCAAGCCATCGCTGCGCGCGTTCATCGCGACGCTGTTCGAGAACAACCCGTTCCAGCACAAGCCGATCTTTCGCGGCTTCTATTTCACGAGCGCGCTGCAGGAAGGCGAAACGAACAGCGCCGCTGCACAGCGCATCGCGAACCGCTTCGGCCTCAGTGCGGACGCATTGCCGAAGCCTCAAAGCACGTTTTCGAAGAACGGCTTCTTCCTGCGCGACCTGTTTTCGAAAGTCATTTTCGCGGATCGTCAAACGGTGCGGCAATTCGCGAGCCCGGCCAAGGCGCGTTTGCGTTACGCCACGTTCTTCAGCTTCGTCGCGATTCTCGCGCTCGCGCTGGGCGGCTGGACGTGGTCGACGATCGGCAACCAGCAGCTCACCGCCAACGTGCAAGCCGATCTCGACAACGTGACGCGCATGCAGCAGGGCCGCAATGATCTGCAATCGCGCCTGCAGGCGATGGACGTGCTCGAAGACCGCATCGAGCAACTGGAACAGTTCCGCCGCGAGCGCCCGCTTTCCGTATCGCTCGGTCTCTATCAGGGCGACCGTCTCGAACAGCGTCTGTTGACCGAGTACTACAACGGCATCAAGCAGATCATGCTGACGCCCGTGTCGCAGAGCCTCGCGTCTTTCCTGAAGGACGTGGACGCGCATCCCGATCAGCTCGCGCCGATGACGCACGCGCCCGACTCCGGCGCGATTCCTGTCTCCGCGCACACGGCGATGACGTCGGCGAGTCAGGGCGGCCTCTATAGCGATGCATCGCCGACCAACGTCGAGGATGCGTACAACGCGCTGAAGACCTATCTGATGCTCTCCGACAAGCGTCACGTCGAAACTGCGCATCTGACCGACCAGGTCGCGCGCTTCTGGCGCGGCTGGCTCGAACAGAATCGCGGCAACATGCCGCGCGACGAGATGATCAAGAGCGCCGAGCGGATGATCACGTTCTACCTGTCGCGCGTCAGCGACGACGACTGGCCGATGATCGACGCGAATCTCTCGCTCGTCGACCAGACTCGCGACAATCTGCGCCGCGTGGTGCGCGGCATGCCCGCCCGCCAGCGTGTGTATGAAGAGATCAAGGCGCGCGCGTCGACGCGCTTCGCTCCGATGACGATTGCGCGCATCGTCGGCGAGAACAATACGGGGCTGATTGCGGGCAGCTACGCGATTCCGGGCACCTTCACGCGTGACGCGTGGTTCCAGTACGTGCAACCCGCGATCCGCGACGCCGCCACCAAAGAACTGCAGGCGAAGGACTGGGTGCTCAACACGTCCGCGCGCGATGACCTCACGCTCGAAGGCAGCCCCGAGCAGATCCAGAAGGCGCTGGTCGGCATGTACAAGACCGAGTATGCGCAGCACTGGCAAAAGTTCATGCAGGGCATCGCGGTGCAGAGCTTCGGCAACTTCAACCAGGCTGTCGAGGCGATGAACCGTCTCGGCGATCCGCAAGATTCGCCGATTCGCAAGGTGCTCGAAACCGCGTACGAGCAGACCTCGTGGGATAACCCGTCGCTGGCCAACGTCGCGTTGAAGAGCGCGCAAGGCGGCGTCGTGAACTGGGTCAAGCAGTGGTTCTCGCGCACGCCCGCGTCGCAACTGAATGCGAACGTCGATATCAACGGCAAGCCAGTCGATCTGCCGATGGGCCCCGTCGGCGCGGATTTCGCGGGTCTCGCGCGCATCGCTGTGAAGAATGGCGACGCATCGTTGCTGCGCGGCTATATGGACTCGCTGTCCAAGGTGCGCACGCGCTTCAACGTGCTGAAGAACCAGGGCGATCCGGGTCCGGGCGCGCGTCAGCTGATGCAGCAGACACTCGACGGCAACGGCTCCGAACTCGCCGACTCGCTCAAGTACGTCGACGAACAGATGCTCACGGGTCTCACCGACGCGCAACGCAAGGCCCTGCGTCCGCTGCTCGTGCGTCCGCTGATGCAGGCGTATGCCGTCGTGATCCAGCCCGCCAGCACCGAGGTCAACAAGGTCTGGAATGCGCAGGTGTATCAGCCCTTCCAGGCCTCGCTGGCAAGCAAGTATCCGTTTGCGGGCGACGCGAAGGTCGAGGCCGGCGCGAGCGAAATCGCGCAGATCTTCGGGCCGGACGGCGCCGTCGCCAAGTTCGTCGGCAACACGCTCGGACCGCTCGCGGTACGGCGCGGTGACACGCTCACCGCACGCACGTGGGGCGACATGGGCCTCGCGCTCGCGCCCGATTTCACCAACGGCTTCGCGCGCTGGGTCGCGCCGCTTGCCGGCGGCGCGGCGGGCGGCGCGCAGGCTTCGTCGGAACCGCAGACGGTGTTCCAGATCCTGCCGCAGCCGAGCAGTGGCACGACGGAGTACACGGTTGCAATCGACGGCCAGCAGCTGCGCTATCGCAACACGCCGCCCCAATGGACGAACTTCGTGTGGCCGAATCCTTCGGGCTCGCCGGGCGCGACGCTGTCGGCCACGACGTTCGATGGCCGCACCGTGCAGCTCGTCAACGAGCCGGGACGCTACGGCCTCGAAAAGCTCATCAACACGGCGCAACGCTCGCGCCGCCCGGACGGCACGTTCGATCTCACGTGGACGCAAGGCAGCGTGTCCGTGTCGGTGAGCATGCGCATCATCAGCACGTCGCAGGCAACCGCAAGCGGCGATGCGCCTCAACAACAATCACTGCGCGGCCTGAAACTGCCTTCGTCGATTGCGGATGTGGGCACGCCCACGGGCGCAGTCGCCGCGACGGCCTCGACGCCCGCTGCCACGTCGCCCACGGCGACGGCAGCCGTTGCCGCCACCAACAACGGGAGCGCGCAATGAGCCAGACCGTGCAGGCGCAAATCGCCTACTTCGGCAAGATTCCGTCGCGCGGCGACTTCGTGAAGAGCGCGCACAATCCGCAATTGCTGCAGACGCTCGACCGCTGGATCGCGCAGGCCATGGAACTGCTCGCGGAAGATCCGCGCTGGAAGATCGTCTATGAAAGCGCGAAGCCGATGCACTTCGCGTTTCTCGGCTCGCGCAGCAAGCTCGCCATCGCGGGCCATATGGTCGCGAGCCAGGACCAGTCGGCGCGGCGCTTCCCATTTCTCGCGGCGACCGCGCTCGAAGTGGACCGCCCGCTCGCGTTCTTCGCGCGTAGTCCTCTGGCCTTTGCGCGGCTGTGGTCACGCGTGGCCACGCAGATGAAGCCGCTGCTCGATTCCACGGAACCGGCGGGGGCGTTGCAGGCGCTCGGCGAAACACAGGTGCCGATCGAGATTGCGGGGCCTGGCAATCCGCATGACGGCACGTTCAACGATTTCGTCGAACATCAAACGCTGTCCGGTCTCGAACAGATGCTGCTCGCAAGCGGACATCCCGTGCGGCTGCGCGGCGCGATGCTCGCGCTCGGCTCGCTGCTGCGCCCGGTGATGACGAGCGGAACATCGCATCTGGAACGCGGTCTCACGTTGCCATTGCCGAGCGACCCGTTCTATCGCACGCTCGTCGCCGCGTTCTGGCTCGAACTGATCGCGCCGTTCGTCGCGCATGCCGATTTCGAACTGGCCATTTTCATCGGCACGATCGCGCAACGGGAACGCCTCGTGATCGGCTTCAACGGCGCGTCGGCGAAAACGCTGCACAGCGTCGTCGATCCGCAAGCGTATGCGCAGCACAACATCGATATCGACGATCCCGAGTGGATCGACGAACACGCACAAAACGACCATGGCATCAGCAAGCTCGTCAGTTACCTCGATCAACCGCAACTCTCGCTGCGTGTCAGCATCGACACGTTCCGCGAAGCATTTGCAGGAGCCTGAGATCATGACGATGCGAATCAGGCGCAACGTGATCGCGGCCGCACTGTTCGCCGCGACGGCAAGCGGCACGGCGCTCGCCGACAATGCCGGCCCCGCGAACGTGACGCCCGTCGACAACAGCGGCGTCAAGATTCATACGACCGTGCTGCCCGCGCCCGCTTCCGTGCCGAACGCATCGGCATCTGCCGCGCCTGCCGCAACGGGCGCCGTCACATCCGCGCCGCCCGCCGCGAATGCCGTGCCGGGACAGGTAGTGGTCGGCGGCAAGCTGCCCGACGAAGCCACCAAGGCAGCCGTGCTCGCGCGTTTGCGCGACACGTATGGTGCGGCGAACGTCGTCGATCAGATCGAAATCGCCGACGTGGCAACGCCGCCGAACTGGAGCGCGAACGTACAGAAGCTCATCGGGCCAGAGTTGAAGCAGATCAGCAAGGGGCAACTGAAGATCGACGGCACGTCGATCGAGGTCAAAGGCGAAGTGCGCAACGAAGCGCAACGCCAGCAGCTTGCAAGCGACATGGCGAATGCGCTGAACCCGACCTACACGATCCGGAACGCGTTGCGCGTGAGTGCGTCGGAACAGGGACTGCTCGATCAGACGCTCGCCAATCGCACGATCGAATTCGAAACGGGCAGCGCGACGTTGACGCCGCAAGGCCGCGCGATTCTCGATCAGATGTCGGCCGTGCTCACGAAGATGACGACGAAGCAGGTCGAGATCATCGGGCATACGGACGCGTCGGGAAACCGCTCGACGAATGTCGCGCTGAGCCAGGCGCGCGCGGATGCCGTGAAGGGTTATCTGGTCACCAAGGGTATTTCGCCGCAGCAACTGTCGACGCTCGGCGTCGGACCAGACCAGCCGATTGCCTCGAACGATACAGCCGATGGCCGCGCGCGCAACCGACGCATCGAATTCCGCGCGGGTTCGTGACGCGATGCGCGCTGTTGCGTTGAACAGCGCGCTATCGACTATCGACGCCTAGTTGTTGTCTTCGGGCTTCACGCCCAGCATCTCGCGAATATGCGACAACGAGCCGTCGTCCTTTACGACGGTCGCAAGCCACTGATGCAAGGGCATATCGGCCCACTCCGCCGCCTTGTCGGCAAGATACGCAGCCGGGCTGTGCGGCTCCGTGTGGCGAAAGAAGCGAGCGACCGCGCGCAATTGCGCCACCGCCTGCGCCCGGGTTTGAATGACGCCTGGCGTCGGATTCGGCACGTTGGTGGTCGGCATGGGTAACGGTGGCTCCTCTAGCGGCGCCGTTCTGAACGACGGTTCGCTGCGTTCTTCGACAGCTTCGGGTTGTGGTTGTGGCGCGGCTTGCGTCGGAGTTTGCGTGTTCGCGCCTACGTCCTTTGCAAAGCGCTCCGCAAGCCGGTACACCGCTTCGTATGCATCCTTCGCCTGCCGGAAACTCGGCGCGGCATCGCCCGCGTGGCGCTCCAGTTCGCGCTCGAGCGAGAGCATCGCCGCCTCGAATGCGCGCAGATCCGCGAGCAGCACCGTATAGAACGCGGGCTGCGTCGAACGCTTCGACATCTCGATCTGTTCATTCGAGGGCTTGCCGCGCGCGATGTCGTCCGCATGCTCGGGGTCGCGCCGGATTGCCTGCGCGACATGCGTGGCCACGTCCCAATCGAGCGTGCTGAACGAACTGCCGGGCGCCTGCGTGACAGGAAACGCGCGCAGCAGTTCCGCCGTGCGCACCACCAGCCAGCCGATATTGCCGAGCCGGTACTCCGCATCGTCGCCGTCGGCGAGAGGATGCACACTGTTCCAGTAACGTTCGCACAAGCCCGCCAGAAGTGCATAGCCTTGCGTCAGACCGACCGCGCCCTCTTCGATCGCAAGCGCCTCCGTCAGCCACGCAGCGAGACGCAGATCCTTGGTCTGGTTCTGAAGCAACACCGTGCATTGCTCGATGACGAACGACCAGTCGGCTTCCTTGATTTCGGTAACCCATTCACCCTGATCCAGCGACGCATCGTCGAAACGTCGCGCGTGCTGGATCGCATCGAATTCCGCCGAGAACAGCAGGTCGTCGCCACATGGCGACGCGTCGCTGATCGGTTCTAGCAATGTAGTGAAATTGGTCGGCATGTTTCTAAAGAATGTCAGACAACGGAATATTCGAACTCGCCCGCTTCGGTCGCGCGTGCGCCGATCCGCTGGATAGGCACATTGTCGGCAATGCGTTCGAGCACATGTTGCGCAATTTCAGGCAGCAAGGTGCCATTCAGAATGTGATCGACATTGCGTGCGCCCGAATCCACTTCGGTGCAACGCGCAAGCACCGCCTCGACCAGTGACTCGTCCCATTCGAACGCGGCCTTGTGATTGCTCTCGATGCGGCGCCGAATGCGTTCGAGCTTCAATTCGATGATGTCGACTAGCACATCGTCAGAAATCGGGTAGTACGGCACGACTTTCATGCGGCCAAGAAACGCAGGCTTGAATGCCTTGTACAACTGCGGGCGCAGCATTTCTGCAAGCGCCTCTGCGTCGGGCATTTCTTCATCGCTCTTGTTCAGGCACGCTTGCATGACAGCAGACGAACCGACGTTCGACGTCAGAATGATCAGCGTGTTGCGGAAATCGATCTCTCGCCCTTCGGCGTCGTCCATCGTGCCTTTATCGAATACCTGGAAGAACATTTCCAGCACGTCCGGGTGCGCTTTTTCGACTTCATCGAGCAATACAACGGAATAGGGGTTGCGCCGCACCGCTTCCGTCAGCACGCCGCCTTCGCCGTAACCCACATAGCCCGGCGGAGAACCCTTCAGGCCGGAAACGCTGTGCGCTTCCTGGTACTCGCTCATATTGATCGTGATCATCTTGCGCTCTCCGCCATACAGAATGTCGGCCAGCGCAAGCGCCGTTTCCGTCTTGCCGACACCCGACGGCCCGACGAACATGAACACGCCGCGCGGCTTGTTCGGATCTTCGAGATTTGCGCTTGCCGTACGCACGCGCTGCGCAATTGCTTCGAGCGCATGATCCTGTCCGATCACACGCGCCGTCAGCAGCGGCTGCAAATTCAGTACCGTGCGCAATTCGTCCTTCACCATACGGCCAAGCGGAATGCCCGTCCAGGAAGCAACGATTTCAGCGACCACGTGCGCGTCCACCTGCAGCGGCACCATTGGCGCGGTCTTCTGTACTTCCGCCAGTTCGGCGACACGACGTTCCAGCGTTTCGCGTACGCCCGCGAGTTCTTCTTCATTGCTCTTCGCGTCGCGCGCCGCATCGATCTTTTCACGCAACGCGACGATTTCACCGACCATCGCGCGCTCCTTCTCATACCGCGCCTGATCGTGTGCAAGCCGTTCAAGGTCCGTCGCGCGCTGCTCGCACAAAGCCGCGAGGCGCTCATCATGCGATGCGCCGCTCGCCGCTTCGCGCTCCAATGCCGCGATTTCGGCGTCGGTGCGTTCCAGCCGCTTGCTGGTATCGTCGATTGCTGCGGGCGTTGCGCTTTGTGCGAGCGCGACCTTCGCGCAGGCCGTGTCGAGCACGCTGATCGCCTTGTCCGGCAACTGACGTCCGCTGATATAGCGATGCGACAGACGCACGGCTTCTGTTATCGCATCGTCGAGAATGCGGACGTTGAAGTGCTTCTCCATCAACGACGCCATACCACGTAACATCGCCGCCGCGAGCGTTTCGTTCGGCTCTTCGATCTTCACGACCTGGAAGCGCCGCGCAAGCGCTGCATCCTTCTCGAAGTACTTCTTGTATTCGCTCCATGTCGTCGCGGCAATGGTGCGCAATTCGCCGCGCGCGAGTGCCGGCTTCAGCAGATTCGCGGCATCGTTCTGTCCCGCCGTACCGCCTGCACCGATGATCGTGTGCGCTTCATCGATAAACAGAATGATGGGATGCGCGCTCTTCTTCACCTCATCGATCACGCTTTTCAAACGGTTCTCGAACTCGCCTTTGACGCTCGCGCCCGCTTGCAGCAACCCCATGTCGAGCACATGCAGCGCGACGCCGCGCAATGGCGGCGGCACGTCGTCCGCGGCGATGCGCAGCGCCAGCCCTTCGACGACGGCCGTTTTGCCGACGCCCGCTTCGCCTGTCATGATCGGATTGTTCTGGCGGCGGCGCATCAGGATGTCGATGGTCTGGCGAATCTCGACTTCGCGGCCGATCACCGGGTCGATATGGCCTTCGCGCGCGCGTTGCGTGAGGTTCGTCGTGTACGTATCGAGTGCGGGCGTTTTCGAAGCGGCATTCGCACGCGCGGGGTCTTCCATCGTCGCCGCTTCTTCGCCGGTCGTCGACACGGTTTCGCTTTCACGCGAACCTTGCGTCAATTCATTGAACCTGTGTTTCAACTCCGTCACACGCACTTGTGCAAACAGCGGCGACATGCGCTGCGCGAATTGCGCGAGATCCGGCGCACTCAGCAATGCGAGCAACAGATGCCCCGATCGAATGCGCGCAATCTGCGAATCCAGCGACGCGATCAGCCACGCCTGCTCGAACAGCGCAATCAGATGCACCGAGAACACGGGCGTGCGCGTGTTGCCTGTTTTCAGGCGTCCCAGTTCGCGTTCGAGATCGGCACGCAGCGCGTGGATATCGATATCGCTCGCGCGCACGACGAGCGGCACGTCCGTCGCGGCTTCATCGAGCAATGCGCCGAACAGGTGTTCGAGATCGACCTCATAGTGACCGCGCGACAAGCAGCGGCTCGCCGCCTGTTCCGCGGCCTGGCGGCAGATCGGGTTGAGTTTGGCGATCAGGGTCTTCAATGGCGTGGTCATGGCGTACTGTCCGATAGGTCCTGCATGTCGTTGTTCTTCGCTTGCCGTCAGTGGATCACGTGCAGTTCGTAGCGTGCGTCCGCGCGGTCTTCGGCGACTTCGCTCGTGCAGAGGAATGCGTCCCAGCCCAGCCGCGACCCTTTGCCGAGAATGCTGGGGCCGACGTCCTCATGACGCAGCTTCAGCTTCACTTCGTATTCGAGCGTGATCCCCGCCAGCAACGTCAACATCCGCTCGAGTGCGATCGCCCTTTCCGCGCCGGGCAGGAACGCCTCGTAGTCCGTCTTCTTCAACGGGCCGATGACGAGGCGCACGCGCATGTCGCGCTGCCAGACACGCGTGCCCGCCAGCGCGGTCGCGCCGAGCGTCGCGTTGACACTGCCGAGCACGGTCAACTGGTCACGCGGCACGTCGTACCATTTGCCGACGAACTGTTCGACATGTACTGGCACGTTGAAGTACTCGGAGAGATTGCGCTGCAAATACGCAGCCGATACGGGCCGATGACGTGCGGCCAGTGCGTAGCCCGCGATCGCTTCGTCGAACAGCGCGCCTTTACCGTCTTGCAGGCTCGCGCGGGTGTTCGCATCGGCGACACCTGCCAACGACAGCAGCAGAGGCAAGTACCGCTCGTCACGGTCGAGTTCATAGTGAAACGGTAGACGATACTTCTTCCATGCCGCGTAGAAGAGCGCCGTCGCGCGATTCGAGAACACGTCGAAGAACTCGCGCGCGGCGCGGTCTCGCGTCATCTGCTCGCGGTTGAGCAACTGCTCCGTATAGTTCAGCGGCAACGCGCCCTGCCCGCCGAGCAGGCCGAAGAATGCAGGCGTCAGATCGACCTTGTCGATCGCGTCGTCGACGAGCGCGGCCGTACGCTGCGCCTTGTCTTTGAGCGCATTGCCGTCGTCGTCGTACGACATCGCCGCCTGGATTTCACTCGGCGGAAAGGCCAGCGACAGCGTGGTGCGAAAAGTCAGGCGTTGCGCGACGACATCGCCCGCACGCTGGGACGCTTCCTGCCCAAACCACTTTTCGAGCAGACGCACCGCCTGAAAGAACTCGAAGCGGTGCGGCTCGTCGAGCAGTTGTTCGACTACGCCAGGATCGATTCGCCGCTGCGCGGTTTGCATCGCAAGATCTCCTCGCCTGTGCGCTTCGACACGACGACCAGTTGCACAAAGCTGTTCAGATGCACGTACAGCCCAAAGAAGCGATCGATCACGCCGACAAACGAAGCGAGACTCGCCCCGACGAAATGCTCTTCGTCGACGGTCAAACGCACTTCGATGCCGCGCACGAAGGTCGCGAACGGATTACCCGGCAGCCATTGCACAGCCGCGCGCTGGTCGATGCCCGTAATGCCGTCGACATGACGCGCCGATACCGCCGTGCGCCGCAGATCGTACAACGCGAGCATTTCCTTGAGCGCCGCCAGTCCGCTGCCCGCCAGCGAAACGTGATTGAGCGCGAGGTGCGAAATCAGACGCCAATGCGCGGAGCGGCCACGCTCGAAGCGAACGCTCGGCGTGGGTCGACGCAATAGCGTGAGCGTGCTCGCCAGCGAGCCGCCTTCCAGAAACAGATCGCCGCCTTCGAGACCCGCCGCGAGCTGCGCAGGCAGATCGCGATTGGTACACGTCAGATCGACACTGAGCGTATCCGTTTGCGGCGCGGACGGTTCAAAGTCGATATCGACGATGGAGATCTCCGTCTCATAGCCGGGACTCTTTTGCGCGACCCAATCGTTGCGGCGCGCAAACCAGTAGTGGCCCGCGCGCGTCGCGTCGCCATGATGCAGCGAATAGAACGGCCGAAACTCCGTCACCGACTCGCCATGCGCCTGCTGACGCACGAGCCGCACCGAATCGATCGAATAGACTTCGTACGCGAACGCCCGCCGCGCTTCGGCCACGACAGGGTACGAAACCGCCTGATGACTGATGCGGATAGGCTCGCCATGCTGCTGGAAGAGATTCACCACGGGCGTGCAAAACAGGCGCAGGTTCTGTGCGGACAACCCGTCTAGCAGGCGCGCGATATTCGAATCGCCGCGCACGTCTTTCAGCACGACATGCAGCGTGATGCGATGGCAGCGGCCGCTTGCGCGCAGCATCGCAGCCATATCGAAGTCGGCGAAACTGAACTTGTCCGGAAACGCGAAATACTCGGTCAATAGCCGGTAAGCCGGATGCGACTTCGCGGGATAATCGATCAACGCGTCCTGCTCGTCGAATCCGGCCTGCGCGACGGGCATGGCGCGCAGCGTTTTCCATACACCGTTTCGTTCCGGCTCGACATACGCAGCCAGCGCGTGCATGAAGAGGCAATCGGAAATTGCGGCGACAAACGATTGCTCGCCATGCAAATGCGCGCGCAACGTACCGAGCTTCAGCGCGCCGAGATCGAGTTGCGGTGCGGTCGATTCAAACGTGATCGAGAGCAAACCTGTCGCGTTGGGGGGCAATACGGTCGCGCCTGGCGCCATTGCCACCGACGTGTACTTCGCTTCCGAAATGCGAATGGGCGCGAGCGTCACGTCGTATGCGGTCCGGAAACGGCATTGCACGCCGCGTATCGGGCGCGATTTCACTTCGGTGCCGCGCTCGATGGTCGCAGGCTGCGTCAGATTGCCAATGCCGCTCGACACGCCGAATTGCGCAATCGAACAGGAAGGAAAAGGCCGCAGATAATGCGGGTAGAGCACTTCGAAAAGTGCTTCTGTGAATTCGGGGTAGTCGTCGTCGAGCTTCTTGTTGATGCGCGCGCCCAATAGCGCGAACGACTCGATCATCCGCTCGACGTGCGGATCTTCGCAATGCTCGCCCGTCATCGCGAGGCGCGCGGCGATCTTCGGGTAGCGCTCGGCGAAGTCTCGCGAATAGCGCCGCAAAAATGACAACTCGCGCTCGTAATACGGCAGTAGTTCTTCCATGACTCCATCCCCGAGCGAGATCTTTCCGCTTTGGCCTGCTCGCAGGCAGCGGTATCACAGCTTCGCGCGTGCGCGCGTCACCGAGTATTGCAAGGTCGACGGATGCAGCATCGCGTCGAAACTCACCGGCTCTTCTGCCGGATGCACGACCAGCAACGCCTGGATCGCAAAGTACAGCGCATTGGTCGACTGCTCGTTCAATTCGAGCGTCACGGCGACCTGTTGCAGGCGCGGCTCGTGCCGCCCGATCGCCTGCTGGATCGACTTGCAGATGAACATGCGGTCGTAGTGGCTTGCCAGGCTCAAACCGGAAAAATCGTTCAACCCATACGTGAGCACCGAGCGCTGGCACTCGGGCAATGCCGCGAGGTCGGCTTCCGTCAGCGCGATACGTGTATTGAGGATCGCTTCGACATCGCGCGCGACATTCGACTTCAGTTCTTCCAGCGACAATTGCCGCATCGCGGCGGGTGCCGGCAGATGCGGTTCGTCGTCGAACAGCTTGTCGAAGAAACTGGGTTCGAATCGCTTCATAAGATTGCTTCGAGCGGCCTCAACGAAATGGCGGCAACGGGTCCGCGTGCACTGCGACACGCGAACCCGCCGTCATCAAACCGCGTACGTCTTGTCGTTCTTCGTCAGGCTCCATGCGCCTTGTGCATTGCCGCCCTGATTGCCGCCGATCTTCTGTTGCGTGTACTTCCACTGCACGGCAGCGTACTTCAGCGAGAACGCTTCCGTGGGCAAACCTTCGCCGACTACGCTCGGTGTGATGCTCGAAATGATCACGTACTTCAGTTTCACTTCGAGATACTTGATGCGATTGCCTTCGCCGTCCGAACGCATGAAGTCGATCGTCACTTCGTCGAAGGTCGTGCCGCCCGACGCGTGCTGATAAAGCAGCGGGCTGACGACGTCGATGTCTTTCGTGAACGCCATGTCGGCATGCTCGCAGCGCTCCGACGTATGACCGCCCGCCGTCGATGCCGTCGCCGAACGCGGTTGCGTGATCGCATGCGTCCACGAATCGATTTCGATCCAGCCCTGATGGTCCTTGTCGGCAGATTCACCCTTGATTGCAGGATTGCCGAATTTTAAGTAGATGTCCTTCATAATTGCGCGACTCCCCAAAGAGGTGGTTTTTACAGTCACCCGGGCGGCCTACCCGGGCGTACTGACTCCGTTTATCAATTTGCCGGTTTCGGCAGATCCGCCACGAGGCGCAAGGAAATCGAGAGCTCATCCAGCTGGAAGTGCGGACGCAGGAACGCGACCGAACGATACGAGCCGGGTTTGCCGGGAACTTCCGAGACTTGAATCGAGGCCTCGCGCAGCGGGAACTGCGCTTTCTGTTCCTGGGTCGCGTTATCGTCGAGCAGCACGTATTGCGAGATCCAGCGGTTCAGAAATACTTCGACATTTTGCGCCGATGCAAAACTCCCGATCTTGTCGCGCATCATCGCCTTCAGGTAATGCGCGACGCGCGATACCGAGAAGATGTACTGCAATTGCGCAGACAGGACGGAATTCGCGTTCGCGCTGTCGGTGTTGTACTTTTTCGGCTTCTGCACGGACTGCGCGGCGAAGAATGCGGCATAGTCGGAGTTCTTGCAATGAACGAGCGGAATGAAGCCGAGATCGCTCAGTTCTTTTTCGCGGCGGTCGGTGATCGCGATTTCGGTCGGGCACTTCAGCGCGATTTCGCCGTCGTCGGTCTTGAAGGTATGCGTGGGCAGATCTTCCACGAGACCGCCGCCTTCCACGCCGCGAATGGCCGCGCACCAGCCGAAGTCGTCGAATGCGGCCGTCAGGCGCGCAGCGAATGCCCAGGCGGCGTTGCACCACAGGTACTTGCTGTGATCGGTGCCGTCCACGTCTTCGACGAAATTGAAGCCTTCCGCCGTCGCGCCGTCTTTGGGATTGAACGGCAGGCGGCCCAGGAAGCGCGGCAGCGTCAGGCCGACATAGCGCGAATCTTCGGCGTCGCGGAACGACTTCCACTTCGCGTATTCGACGGTATCGAACACCTTGCCGAGATCGCGCGGCTTGCCGAGATCGGCGAACGACTCGAGACCTAGCAGTTCCGGCGACGACGACGTAATGAACGGCGCATGCGCAGCCGCCGCAACGTGCGACATCTGCTCGATGAAGTACATGTCTTCCGGCTGACGCGTGATTTCGAAGTCGCCGATCAGCGTGCCGAACGGCGACCCGCCGAACGTACCGAACTCTTCTTCATAGACCTTCTTGAAGAGCGCGCTCTGGTCGAATTCGATGGCCGTCTTGAAGTCGCGTACGAGGTCGCGCTTCGGTGCATGCAGCGCCTTGATCTTGATCGTCGACCCGGTGTTGCTTTCCTTGCACAGATAGTCGAGCCCGCGCCATGTGCTTTCCATGCGCTGGAATTCGGGCGCGTGCATCACGGCGCTCAACTGGTCGGAGATGAGGCGGTCGAGTTCGGCGACGCGCGCGTCGATCGTTGCCGACAGGTTGTCCGACACGATCACCGTGCCGTCCAGTACCTGATTCACAAGTTCGCCGATCAGATCTTTCGCGCGAGCATGTTCCGATTCGGACTTCGCTACCTTGCTCTTCTCGACGATTTCGTCGAGAAGCGACACGCCTTCGCTCGCCTGCGCGTCGGAAAATTGGGCTGCAGCCGCTTGCTGATTCATGTTACCCCCGGTGCCTGGTGAGGCTACTTGTTCTCGTCGGTACGCGATTCGCTGCCTGCGCTATCGCCCTCGGCGCGTTGCGTCGTCCCGGCGAGCGCCTGCAACTGCTGCGTGTTCTTCAGCACTTCGCCAAGCAGATCTTCAAGCTTGTCGTTGCCGGCCAGCTTGTTGCGCAGATCCGCGAGCTTCGAGCGCGCTTCGAGCAGACGGCGCAGCGGTTCGATCTGCGCAACCACTTCGTCGGGATTGAAATCGGCCATCGAGCGGAAACGCACATCGACACCGAACTTGCCGCCCGCATCGCTCAGGCGGTTTTCCACCTGGAAGGCCGCGCGCGGCTCGATGGCTTTCATCACGTCGTCGAAATTGTCGCGGTCGATACTGACGAACTTGCGATCGCGCAACTTCGGCTGTTCGACTTCCGACTGTCCGGCGAGATCGGCGACCACGCCGACTACGAACGGCAGTTCCTTCACTTCGATCGCATCGCCGCGCTCGACCTCGTAGGTCAGTTGAACGCGCGGCGGCCGTACCTTCTGCAAGCGCTTTTGAATACTTTCTTTCTTGGCCATCGACGGCTCCCGGTTGCGTGTGGTTCAGACCAGACTGCTATCAGCGCAGCGCGCTAAAGGGATCGGACGCGCCGCCGCTTTGCGCTGCTTTCGCGGGTGCAGCGGGCGTGGCGGGCGCAGCGGCAGGTGTCGGCGCAGGCGCATTGGCAGCCGGCGCGGCGGCGCTGCTGTCGGCCGGATCCGTTGCCTTCGGCGCCTGTTTCGCGACGTGACGCACGACACGCTTCTTCTTCACAGCCTGTTTGTCGCTCGCGTCGGGCGGGAACAGCGTCGCTTCGCCGAGCGTGTCGCGCAATTGCCTGGCGAGCGCTTGCGCATCCGACTTCGCGTCGCCCGCAAGCGCCGCGTCCTGACGCAACTCGCCGAGCGATTGCGTCGCGACGCGCAAGCCTGCGACAGCCAGCACGCTCTTAGCCTGGCGGTCGGTCTGGTCGCGCTGCAGCGCCTCCTGCGCGGCGACGATGGCCTGGCCGTAATGACCTTGCGTGAACTGGATCTGCGCAATACGCGACCACGGCTCTTCACGCGTCGGATCGGTTTTGGCCAATTGCTGATAAAGCGCGATGGCGCGATCCTGATCGCCATTCTTCGCTACGGTATCTGCGTCGCTGAGCGCTTTGTTAAATGCTTCGGGCGTCGGTGGAGTGGAATTTCCCTGCGTGGCGCATCCGGCAATCATGCCGCATACCAGCACTGCCCCAGAAAGACTGGTAAAGAGCCGATTTTTCATCGTTGTTTCACCGCCGTTGCGAATTTTATAATCTGGAAGAAAACGGTTTTGCTTTGCACTAAGTGCGCGCGTATAGTACAGGCCAATTTTTATTAATTCAACTTTCATCTATCGAAGGGAAACTCGGATAAGACGCCAATACAATATCTTCGACATAGCCGGTAAATTATTGCCATCGGCAATTCATTGAGCATCGATTGGCGGCAATAATTTCCTGAGTCGCTGCGCTGCCGGTCTTTCAGCTCATTGCTTGCAACCCGACACGCGCAGGGTGAAAACGAAGCACTCGTCTACCGTTTTAATTGACAATTCAACAGGGGTAGCCGGCTCGAATGCCGGTCTATATAGAATGAATACGCGCGCTATCCGGGTTGCATCGCTAATCGCATTGAGTCTGGGCGGAAGCTCGCTGCTGGGGGGCTGCGCGGCCGGCGTCAGCGTGCTCGGCGCGGCCGCCTCGTCGGCCTTGCAGGCCGCGGGAATCGGCAAGCCGGACGTGCCGGACTCGCAAAAGCCGCCGCGCAATATCGGCTTGACCTTATATGCGGCGTCCAATCTCAACGCAGCGAATGACAAGCGTCCGCTTGCACTAGTCGTGCGCCTCTACACGCTGAAAGATCCCACCTCTTTTCAACAGGCGCCTTTCGATACGTTTACTGATCCTACTAAAGAAAAGAGCACATTGGGCGGCGATCTGCTTGGCGTGCGCGAAGTGACGCTCATTCCCGGGCAGCGCTATAACGTCACCGAAAAGGTATCGCGCGAGGCGCAGGCATTCGGTATCGTGGCACTATTCCGCGATCCCGCCTTGCAGCGCTGGAAGTTCGCGTTCGATCCAGGAAAATCGGAGAAATCCGGCATAATGATCGGGCTGCATAACTGTGCAATGACGGTGACAAATGGCACGGTGATTCCGCCCGATCAGGCATTGCCCGTGCAGTCATTAAATTTGCTGTCGTCGGTCAGTTGCGGCTAAAGATGACGTTTAAATGTCATTTAACAATTAACAATGGCGCGTGATAAATGCCCGAATTGCCACTTAATCGGGCATTGCCATCCCCGCTTAAAGATGTGATTCGCATAAAGACAGGTTCGCGATGAGTTATTCCGCAAAGGTGCTCTGGGGGGAAGGCCTTTTTCTGAGGCCACAGCATTTCCAGCGACAGGACGCGTACCACGAGGCACGCCTGTTCGAATCGATCCAGGCCATCCAGCCGTACAACTGGGGCGTGCGTTCGGTGCGCTTCGACCGCGATGCGCTCGGCAGCAACGTGCTGCGCGTAAGCGAACTGTCGCTCGTGTTTCCCGATGGCGCGCTCTACGCCGCGCCACAGGCGGATGAACTGCCGCCGCCCGTCGCGCTCGACACGCTGCCCGACGGCATCAATGAATTCACGTTCTATCTCGCGCTGCATCCCGTGCGTGAAACGGGGCAGAACTATTCGACCGATGAAGACGGTTTCGTGTCGCGCTACGTCAGCAGGCAGAGCGTCGTGCCGGATCATTTCACCGACGCTGCGGAAGCCGACATCACGTTTCTGAAGACGAGCGTGAAGCTGATCGCGCACAGCGAACCGCGCGACCAGCTACTGTCCGTGCCGCTCGTGCGCGTGCGCCGCACGGCCACTTCCGGTTTCGAGCTGGACGAGTCGTTCGTGCCGCCGTGCCTGGCGATCGATGCCTCGCCGCTTCTGCATCAAAGGCTGCGTCAACTGATCGACGCGTTGCAGGCGAAGGTGAATGCGCTTTATGGTTTTCATCGCGAACCGACCAAGAACATCATCGAATTCCGTTCGGGTGACATTGCGTCGTTCTGGCTACTGCATACCGCGAGCGCCGCGTTTGCCGCGCTCGCGCATCTGTATCAGCATTCGGCGCTGCATCCCGAGCGGCTGTTTCAGGAACTGCTGCGACTCGCGGGCCAGCTGATGACGTTCTCCAAAGGCTACGCGCTCGCCGATCTGCCCGCCTATCGGCACGACGATCCTGGGCCGGGCTTCGCGCGTCTCGACGGCATCTTGCGCGATCTGCTGGAGACGGTGATCTCGACGCGCTACTTCGCGATCGCGCTCGAAGAAGTCCGCCCGTCGTTCCATGCGGGGCGCCTCGACTCGGGCAAGATCGACGACAAGACGCAGTTCTTCCTCGCCGTGTCGGCGGATCTGCCCGCCGTCGAACTCGTCGACGCCGTGCCCGCGCGCTTCAAGGTGGGCGCCCCCGACGACGTCGACAAGCTCGTGCTCTCGGCGATGCCGGGCGTGCGGCTCGCGTACACGCCGCAAGTGCCGCCCGCGATTCCCGTGCGGCCGGGCGCATGCTACTTCTCGCTGGAAGCACGCGGCGCGCTCTATGAACGCATGTTGCAGGCCCGTTCGACGATGATCTACGCACCGTCGGGACTCAACGATCTCAAACTCGAACTGATCGCGGTCACACCATGAGCTACGCACCTTCCCTGTTCGACACCAGCACGCAGCCGTCCGCGCTGCCGCCGTCCGCATTGCAGCCGAGCTATCAGGTCCGCTCGCTGCTCGATCTGCTGTACGACGGCTTTTTCATGCTGTTCCTGTTGAAGAACGGGCGCGAACCGGGCAACGCTGCCGAGTTCATGAATCGCATCCAGCAGTTCCTGGGTGATTTCGAGCGCGGCGCGAAAAAGCTCGACGTTGCGGCGGAAGACGCGTACACGGCGAAGTTCGCATTCTGCGCAGCCGTCGATGAGATGGTGTTGTCGTCGCCGTTTGCGATCCGTACGGAGTGGGAGCGCCGTCCGCTGCAGCTTGCGTTGTTCGGCGAGCAGCTTGCTGGTGAGAAGTTCTTCCAGCATCTGGAGGAATGTCGTGCGCAAGGGGCCGCGCGTCTGCAATCGCTCGAGGTTTTTCATATGTGTTTGCTGCTGGGCTTTCAGGGCAAGTATTTGCTCGAAGGGTCGGAAAAGCTTGCGTATCTGACTGCGCGTCTTGGCGATGAAATCGCGCATATGAAGGGCAAACGTGCGCCGTTTGCGCCGCATTGGGCGTTGCCCGATCAGATTGCGCACCGGCTCAAGCGAGAGGTCCCGCTGTGGACGATCGGTGCTGTGTTTGCGCTCGTTGGCCTCGTGGCGTTCCTCGGGCTTAACACCTATCTGAAGGATGCGACGTTGCGCTCGCTTGCGCCTTACTCGCAGATTATCCGGCTTGGGCCGCAGTCGGCGAATCTGACTATTTCTCTTCCCTGATCTTTTGCCGGTTCTCGTGCGAGGTGCTTCTGCATTTGTCGCTTTCTCTTTGGCGTGAACGTATCGCAATCCGCGACTACACTTGGATACATCACGCATTGCAGGAAGACTTCGATGATCGAGATTCGGCCCGCTTGTTTTCCTGACGATATCGACTTGGTGCGGGCGATTTTCCGCGAGTACGCGGATGGTCTCGGTATTGACCTGAGCTTTCAGGCGTTCGATGAGGAACTGTCCGCGCTGCCTGGTAAGTACTCGCCGCCGCGTGGCACGATATTGCTCGCGTGGCGCGATGAACGTTTGATCGGCAGCGTTGCGCTGCGGCCTTTCGAGTTTGATATCTGCGAGATGAAGCGACTTTATGTGCGGCCCGAAGGGCGCGGGCATCAGATCGGGACACTTCTTGCACAGGCTGTCGTTCAATCCGCTAAGGAAGCGGGGTATCGGAGGATGCGGCTCGATACGCTGCCGAGTATGAAGAGCGCGCAGCGGCTCTATGCTGCTTTAGGGTTCAGGCCGATTTCTGCTTATGTTTTTAATCCTGTTGAGGGGACGAGGTTTCTTGAGCTGGTGCTGTGAATGGTTGGTGTTTTGGCGTTTGCGCTGGCATCCGCTAGTTGCCCTCGTGGTGTGGGTTTCGCCGGTCGGTGTTTTGGCCTTTGTGCTGGCGTCCGCGTTATGCCTCTGGTTCACAAGCGTTGCCCCTGTGCGGGGCGGCACCTACTTTTCTTTGCCGCCGCAAAGAAAAGTAGGCAAAAGAAAGCGGCTCACACCGCCAGTTCTTATGTTTGCCTGAGGGCCCCCAAAGGTTCTTACGCTTCACACGGCAACGCGCCAGTTCGCGTCCGTTGCCAACGTTCTCTCTGTACGCCTCACCCGCTTCATGTGCCCGCGTTACAGCACGCCGTGCCAGATATTCCACGGCCGCCCAGGTGGCAAACCGTGTGTCGGCCCAAGTGCTCCACACGCCTCACTTCGGACCGGTAACGCACGCGTTCCACCTGTAAGAGCGCTAACGCATACGACTCGACAACCTACACACAGTTTGCCACCTGGGCGGCAGCAACCAGTCGCTGCCGCTTGCCCTTGTGCGGGTGTTTGAAGTGGGTGAGGCGTTCATTCAGCGCGTTGGCAACGCAGGCGAACAAGGGCACTGCCGTGTGAAGTGTGGGGACGTTGGGGGCCCGTGGACAGGAACATGGGCTGGCGGTGTGAGCCGCTTTCTTTTGCCTACTTTTCTTTGCGGCGGCAAAGAAAAGTAGGTGCCGCCCCGCACAGGGGCAACGCTTGCGAACCAATAACATCACGCGGATGCCAGCGAAAAAAGCCCAAATACCCAAATACCCCAACCTTTACACCCCTCCCCCCACAGTCTTGACACTCTTCCACTGCCCCTGCTGCACTTCAAAGAGTGTGTATGGCGGCCGAATCAAATCCCCATAAGGATCAAAAGTAATCTTCCCGGTGACACCCGTCAAAGACACCTTCCCCAAACTCTCAACAATCTTCGCACGATCAAGCGAATTAGCATCATGAATCGCCTTCAACATAGCGAGCGCAGCGTCATACGCAAAAGGCGCATAAAGTTCGACATCCTGATTGAACCGCGCCTTGTAACGCTTGCCGAATTCCTGCGCCGCAGGCAACTTATCAAGCGCGGGTCCCGGCTCGAGATCCTGGGTGCGCTCACCCGAAGACCCCGCTATCTGCAAGAAGGCATTACTCTTCAACGCGCCCGCGCCAAACAACTGCGTCTGCATACCCAGCGATCGCATCTGCTTGACCAGCATCGCGCCCTGCTCGTCCAGTCCGCCAAAGAAAATCACGTCGACATTCTTGCTCTTCAGCGAAGTGAGAATCGCGCGGAAGTCGACGGCCTTGTCGTTGGTGAATTCGCGTGACACGATGTTGCCGTTCGCTTCCTTCACGCCCTTCTCGAATGCATCGGCGAGACCTTGCCCAAATGCCGTGCGGTCGTCGATGATGCCAATGCGCTTCGCCTTCATCTGCTCGACGACGAAATGCCCCGCCACCACGCCGCCAATGCCGTCATGCCCCATCGTGCGGAACACGTTCTTGTAACCCTGCCTGGTTAGCTGCGGATTGGTCGAGCCAGGCGTGATCATTGCCACATTGGCGTTGTGGTACACAGTCGAGGCCGGAATGCTGCACCCCGAGTTGTAGTGACCAATCACGCCGACCACGCCTTCATCCACGAGCTTTTGCGCGACCTGAATCGCGACGCGCGGATCGGCCTGGTCGTCCTGCACGTCGAGCACGAACTTGACGGGCTTGCCCGCGACGGTCGGATGCTTCGCATTTTCTTCATCGAGCGCGAGTTGCGCGCCGTATTGCAGATCCTTGCCGACCCGCGCGACGGGTCCCGTCAACGGGCCGACAAAACCTATCTTGACGATTTCCGGATCCGCGGCAAATGCAAACGAAGCATGCGCCGCCAGAGCGCAAACCGCTAACCTGATCACCCATGTACGTCGATTCATGATGCGCTCCTGTCGATAGAAAATGTCGCGCGCCTTGCCTGTCGACTGACCCGATGCGCGACGCGTCGAAGTCGTCCTCGAATGAATACGTATGCGTCGCCTCAGAACCGCGTCGCCGCGTAGCGCGAGAGGTCGAGCGGCGGCGCGCGCCGCGCGACGAGATCGGCCACGATGCGCCCGCTCACGCCCGCCAACGTCAGTCCGAGATGCTGATGTCCGAATGCGTAAATCACGCGCTCGCTGTCGCTCGAGCGGCCCAGCACGGGCACGCCGTCGGGCAGCGTAGGCCGGAAGCCGAGCCACGAACTGTCGGGCTGCGTCAGCCCCGGCAACGCGCGCTTCGAAGAAAACGTCAGCAGGTCCAGCAGCGAACGGTTGCGCACGTCGCTGAAGCCACCCAGTTCGACCGTTCCCGCGACGCGCACGCCGTCGTCCATCGGCGTCATGTAGAAGCCGCGCTCGGCCCAGCCGACGGGCCGCGAAATCAGTTGCGCCGCGCCGCGATAGCGCACGTGATAGCCGCGCTCCGTATCGAGCGGCACGCGGTCGCCGCATTGCGCCGCAAATTTCGCGGAGCGCGCGCCCGTCGCGACGACGACATGATCGAAGCGGCGTGGCGTGCCATCGTCCGTCGTCAGCGTGACCCCGTCTGCCGTGGGCGCAAGCGCGTTCACGCGCTTGCGTTCGAACGCGAGGCCACGCGCCGCGAGCCGTTCATGCAGCGATAGCAAAAAGCCCTGTGGATCGGAGAAGTGCCAGCTGTCGCTGAAGAGCACGCCGCGCTCGAAGATCGGCGCAAGTGCAGGCTCCAGTTCGCGCACCTCGGCGGCAGACAGCACGTCGAACGACACGCCGAGCTGCTTGCGCAAATCCAGCGAAGCACGCGAGGCATCGAACGACGCGCCGCTCGAATACAGATACAGGCATTCGCGCGGTCGCACATACTTCGCGAGTCCGGGTTCTTCGAGCAAAGGCGCGTAGCCCACCTGGGCCTGCGCGAGCAGCGCAGCAAGCGCGCCGGCACTCGCTTCATAGCGCTTGCGCGTCGAGCTGACCATGAAGCGCGCGAGCCACGGCAACAGATGCGGCAAATAACTCCAGCGCAAGCGGAACGGACTTTCGCTCGACAGCAGGAACCGCGGCAGATCGCGAAACACGGAAGGGTTGTTGACGGGAATGCAGCCATACGGCGCGAACGTGCCCGCGTTACCGAACGACGCGCCCTGCGCGACGCCCGCCGGATCGAACAGCGTGACGCGGTGCCCATCGCGCATTAGCCAGCCGGCGCTGGCAAGCCCGATGAAACCCGCCCCGACGATGCCAATCTCGGCCATCAACGCTCTCCCGGCAATGTGCCTGCGTCGGCTGCTGCCCTAAAGCCAGTGCGCCCGCCCTGATCCGCGTCGCGCGATGCGCGAGCGTTTGCCCTGCTCTCTGCCACGTGACATCCCCTTCAAACGCGATCCTGAGATTCAAACCACACAAAACACGATAAAAGAATCACACAACAATTTTTTGTGTGCAATTAAAAACCTCATTGTGTGGTCCAGGACTTTCCCTGACGTCACTGGGCGTACTCCTTGCCAGGCTTGAAACTGGTGGCGGAGACGCATATCTGGTATAAAATCCGGCGAACTGGCACAGACAGGCAGACAAAGCCTGTTTTGTATGGAGACAGGGCGAGACAATGGCTTCCAGCAGAGACAAGGCAGCACGCAGCAACGGCGCCGCAACTGAGGTGGGCCAGACAAACGACGAGCCGGTCCAGACAAAACGCGCGACCTATATCGAGGTATCGGCGTCGATCGAGGATGAGATTCGCGGCGGCGTCTATCCGCCCGGCAGCCGCCTGCCCCCGCAGCGTCAGCTCGCTACCGAGCTGGGCATCAATGTGTCGACGGTATCGCGCGCGTACAAGGAATTGCAGCTGCGCGGCCTCGTGATCGGCAGCAAGCGGCGCGGCTCGCTCGTGACGGGCGGCGCGATGCCGCGCGTCGAAACATCCAGCGCGCCCAATGCCGCAGCGGGCGGCGCGATCGATCTGACCGTCAACCGGCCCGCGACAGGCGAGTTCCTGGCGTGCCTCGCGACGACGCTCGCCGATCTGCCGCGCGATCCGCGCTATCCATCGCTACAGGAATATCAGCCGCCGCAAGGACCGGATTGGGCACGCGCCGCAGGCGCGAAGTGGATGGCCGGGCCCGGCTTCACGCCCTCGCAGGACCATCTCGTCGTCACGAGCGGCGCGCAGCATGGCCTCTATGCCGTGCTCAACAGCCTGATCGGCACGGATGGCGTGATCGTCGCCGACCGCCTCACGTACTACGGCCTGAAGGCGCTAGCACCCGTGTTCCAGTTCGAGATCGTCAGCGTGCCGAGCGACCGCGACGGACTGCTCACGGATGAAGTCGAACGCATTTGCAGCCGTGTGCCCGTGAAGGCGATCTTCACAGTGCCGAATCTGCAGAACCCCACCGTGACGACGATGAGCCTCGAGCGGCGCGTGGCGCTCGTCGATATCGCACGGCGCTATGGCGTGGCGATCATCGAAGACGACGTGTACGGCCCGCTCGTCTCGCAGCGTCTGCCTACGCTTGCAAGCCTCTGCCCGGAGCTGACGTTTCACATCGCCGCGACATCGAAGATACTCGCGCCTGGGCTGCGTCTCGGCTATCTGCTGAGTCCGCCCGAGCGTTCCGCGCTCGCCGCCGAAGCCGTGCGCACCACGGCATGGATGCCCGCACCGATGTCGATGCTGATCGCGACGATCTGGATCGAGGACGGCACCGCACGACACATCATGGACGCGCAACTCGCCGAGATTCGCGTGCGTCATGATCTTGCGCGGCAGATTCTGCCGCAGGAGTGGCTGGAGTCCGACCCCGCGTGCATGTTCGTGTGGCTCAAGCTGCCGCCGCCGTGGCGTGCCGACGATTTCGCCGCGAATGCGAAAGCGCGCGGCGTGATCGTGATGCCATCGTCGGCCTTTGCGGTCGATCGTGCGGAAGTCGAGCACGGCGTGCGGATCAATCTCGCGTGCGCATCGTCGCGTGAGCAGCTGGTGAGCGCGCTGCAGACGCTCGCGCAAGCGTTGCGCGATCGTCCACGGGCGTTGTTCGGCACGATCTGACGGAGCGCCTCGCGCTACAGTTTCGCGGCCTTTTCAGGATCGCCCGATCCAGAAACGATGGCGATCAGGCCGAGCAGATTGCCGATCAAACGTCCCTGACGGTCGAGATGCGGCTCGGGTCTGAATGACTTGAGCGCGTTCATGACGAGCGCCTTGCTGATATAACGCGCCACTTCACGGCGCGACATTTCGCCCTTGCGCCGCAGATAGTTCGGGTTCACGACCTGCGAATAGCCGAACCGCTTCCCCGATACGCGGCCGGACGCCATGCCGAGATGCACGCCGCTCATCTGCGCGCATCGCACGATAGGACCGCGACTCGAGAGCCGGCACGAGAAGTCCTTGTCTTCGAGCCAGCCATACAACACGAGGCGTTCGTCGAAACGCAGGTCGCTCATCGCACTCAAACGGGCCGCCATATTGCAGCCATACAGCGAAATGCAAGGCGTCAGCGTATGCGGCGCACTCGCCGTATTTTCCGCATCGGTTACGACGCGCCGCGCGTCATCCCATGTCAGCGGGCAGCCTTTCGAGCCATCTTGCACGGTTTTCCCCGACACGCCGAGCACGCGTGGATTGGACTCGAACATCCGTACGCATTGCTCGATCCAGTCGCGGCATGGAGCGTAATCGTCGTCGAAGAACACAACGATATCGATATCGCGCGGAAGCGCGTCGAGCGCGCGATTTCTTTGCGCAGGCAAACCAGCTGATCCGAAAACGCGCATCACGGGAAAAGGCGCCGAGTACTTTTCACCAATATCAGCTTCATTCGTGGCCGAAAGAATAACGACACAAGGCAATATCGTTTGACGCGCGAGAAATGCAAGCACGTTGGGTATCGCATCGGGACGCCCTTTCGTCGCGATGACGACCGCGACGCGCGTAGCAAGCACCTCGATCTTATCGTCGACAGTGTGTCTTTCGATCACGCTCTCCATCATCCCTCCCTGTCGTCGACATGCATGAACCGCCCGACTAACGCTAGCACGTATGATCGGCAGTAACGGCGCATGGCGAGTACACGCGAGAGGATTGTCCGAAATCCATGAGGTGTTGTCCAAGGGCAGGATCAAACTTCAAAAACGGATCGAATCGCATTTAATAAGCATGTCGAATTATTTGGATTCGCTGAGAAGTGCATTCGCTTTCACCCGTTTCTACCTGCTTGCATGAAATAAAGACGTGCCCATTACACATTTGCAGCATGTGCATTTTTACAGCGCGCATTCAAATGGGAAGAACCTACCTGACGAACTGAAAAAGACGCGACGTGCCCGCGCACTTCTTTCCGCCTCGCGAAGAGGCGCCCCGAGCGTGATGTGTCAGACGAAAGGGAGAAATACCGTTGAAAATGGCGCTTACATGCTGCCGTTGTCGACGACCCGCCCTTCAGCGCGCCAGCGCAACATGCCGCCCGCGAGGTTCGCCACATTCTCGAAGCCGGCCTGGCGAAGCATCACGGTCGCCTGCGCCGAACGGCCGCCCGCGCGGCAGACCGTCACGACTGGACGCGCCTTGTCGAGTTCCGCCGTGCGTTTCGCCAGGCTGCCGAGCGAAATCAGCTTCGCTTCGGGAATGCGTCCAAGCGGGCCACTGAATTCGTCAGGCTCACGCACGTCGACGATCTGCACCGATTGCAGATGTTCTTCGAGCCATTGCGGATGAATTTCCCAGATTCCCGCGAACGTATAGGTCAGCGGCGCCCATTCGGGTTGCGGCTTGAGCGACGGATCGCTGGCCGCGACGCCGCATTTCAGGTTCGCGGGCACAGCCACGTCGATTTGCCGCGGATGCGCGAGCCCGAGATTGGTCATGTAGCCCGCGAAATCGTCCTCGCAGAGTTCACCGCCAAGCCGTGGATTGAAGCGCCGCTCTTCGGCAACGCTCGTCACCGTCAGGCCGCGATAATCGTGCGCCGGGTACAGCAGGCAGGTTTCGGGCAACGAGAAAAGCTGCTCGTGCACCGCGCGAAACAGCGCATGCGGATTACCGTTCTGAAAGTCCGTGCGGCCCGTGCCGCGAATCAGCAGACAATCGCCCGTGAAGGCCATCGACTCGTCGTCGAGCACGAGACTGATGCAGCCATTCGTATGACCAGGCGTCGCGCGCACGCGCAGTTGACGTGCGCCGAACGCAATGGCGTCGCCGTGGCTGACATAGCGGTCCGCGCCCTCGGCGCCGCTCGCCGCCGAGATCGCAATCTGGCTGCCTGTGCGCTTTTTCAGCAGCCACGCGCCCGTCACATGATCCGCATGAACGTGCGTATCGATCGTATAGAGCAGCCGCAGGCCGAGTTCGTCGAGCAGCGCGGCATCGCGGCGCGTCTGCTCGAACACGGGGTCGATCAGCACGGCTTCGCGTGTGTCGCTGTCAGCGAGCAGATAGGTGTAGGTGGACGATTGCTGGTCGAACAGCTGCCGGAAGATCAGCATGCTCACGGTCTCTGAACGTGTGGGGGAAAACGTCTCTGATGCGAATAGAAATCACGCCGGCACGCGCTTCAGGCTTCGGTAGCACGCGCGCCGGACGGTCGCCTCAAGGTCTTACTTGGGTTGCTGCACGTAACGCAAGTAAGGCTTCAAGGTCTTGAAGCCCTGCGGATACTTTTCTTTGGCAGCTTCATCGGAAACGGACGTCGGAATGATCACGTCGTCGCCCGGCTTCCAGTTCACGGGCGTGGCGACCGTGTGCTTCGCGTTCAGTTGCAGCGAGTCCAGCAAACGCAGCACTTCGTCGAAATTCCGGCCCGAACTCATCGGATAGACGAGCATCGCCTTGACCTTCTTGTCCGGCCCGATCAGGAACACCGAACGCACCGTCGCGTTGTCGACGGCCGTGCGGGGCCCGCCGCCCGCTTCCGGATGAATCATGTCGTAGAGCTTCGCGACGTTCAGATCGGCATCGCCGATCATCGGATAATTGATCGCATTGCCCTGCGTCTCCTCGATGTCCTTCACCCATTTCTGGTGATCGCTGACAGGGTCGATACTCAGTCCGATGATCTTCGTGTTGCGCTTGTCGAACTCCGGCTTGAGCCCTGCCATGTAGCCCAGCTCCGTCGTGCAGACAGGCGTGAAGTCCTTCGGATGCGAGAACAGGATTGCCCAGCTGTCGCCAATCCATTCGTGAAAACGTATCGTGCCTTCCGTGGTCTCCGCCGTGAAATCGGGCGCTACTTCTCCTAGTCGAATCGCCATCTTCTTTCTCCGTGGTAACAGGTTCCGACCGATGCGTCGGATGCCGCCGCTGTCGCTGTGACGACAGCCGGCGGGTTATCGGGAATCAGCCTAGAGAGCTTCTGACGTTAGCCGCCGGCCATGATGCCGTACGACCAGGCGGGGGCGCAACCGCTTTGCGGCGGCTCCCGATCGGCACCAACGCGAGACGAGCGTGAATGCGCAGCAGGTAACTTTTATAGGGTAGAACAAATTACACGTTTCGTGTGCGGTTTGTCGGCACGCCGGATATTTTCATGCCTGTCCGTACGCTGGGGCACAGACAGAAAAGGCGCGCGAAATTGGGCCGAACGGCGGCGAGCGGCACTGCCCGCTCGCCGCACATCAGATCATTACTGCTCGACCTGCCGGTTCCAGCGCTGATCCCATTGCGCACGGTGCGCGTTGATCGAATCCCAATCGACGACCGTCACCTTCTTCACCAGATCATCCAGATTGCCGAGGCTCTTCTGCATCGCGGGCGTCATCGTCGCGTGCTCGTTGGTCGGGATCTGCTTGCCCGCTGCCGCCGCCTTCGATTGCGCTGGCGCGGACAACAGGAACTGCGCGAGCTTTTGCGCAAGCTGCGGATCGGCGTTGTTCTTCACGACGCACAAATCGACCAGCAGCAGCACCGCGCCTTCCTTCGGATTCGCGTAGCCGACAGGAATGCCCTTGTCCTGCAGATCGCCGACCGCCGTCGGCGTCAGCGGGAAGATACCTGCTTCACCCGTTTGCACCATCTCCGAGAGCTTCGCCGAATTGGGAATGTACTCGACGACATTCGGCCCAACCGTGCTCGACCATTTGCTGAAACCCGGCTCGACGTTCTGGTCGCTGCCGCCCATCAAACGGTTGATCGCGAGAAAGCCGTGCAGGCCGAACGTGCTGCTCGACGCGGACTGAAACACCACTTTGCCCTTGTACTTCGGATTGGCGAAGTCCATCCACGACGTGGGGGGCGCCCAGCCCTTCTCGGCGAACAGCTTCGTGTTGTAGCCGATACCCGTCATGCCGAGCTGCACGCCCGCGCCGATGTCATCCTTCATGCGCGCAAACGGATACAGCTCTTTCAGCACGGGTGCATCGTCGAGCTTCTGGCACACGCCCATACTGACGGCGCGTGCCATCACGCCGTCGTCGAGAAACGCGACGTGAATCTGCGGGCTGTTACGGTTGGCGAGCAGCTTCGCCAGCACATCGGACGAGGTGCCCGGCACCACGACCACTTTCACGTTGTTCGCCTTCTCGAAGTCGGGCAGCACCTGGCTCGTGTACGCCTTCTCCATCGGGCCGCCGTTCATGCCGATGTATAACGTTTTGGTTTGCGACCAGGCGGGCGCAGCCGCCCCGATCGCGCACACAGCGGCCAGCGCCGCGACCGTGCTTGACAGCTTCATTGTGGGTCTCCTTGACAGGATTAAAGAACAGCGGGGATCGCGCTTCGGTTGAAGCGGCCGATCGCAAACGCATCGAGCGGCGTCGAGGTCTCGCCGTCGATCACGAGGTCGGCCAGCACTTCGCCGACACCGGGCGCAAGCAGAAAGCCGCCGCCCGAAAAACCGAATGCATGCAGCAGGCGCGGCACCTTCTGGCTCGCGCCGATCACGGGATTGCTGTCGGGTGTCTCGCCTTCGACGCCGCTCCACGTGCGGATCAGCAATGCGTCGCGCAAGGCCGGCAGCAGCGCGCACGCGTCGCGCATCACGGCGCGCGTGGTTCGCGTCGACGGTTGCGCGTATTCGCCGTCGCCATGCCCGCGCCCGCCGCCGATCACGCAGTTGCCGCGTTCGACCTGGCGCGCGTACACGCCGCCGCCCACGACGCCGAGGTTGTGCGTGACGAAACGCGGCAGCGGCTCGGTCACCCACATGTTCGGGTAGATCGGTTTCATCGGCACGGCTTCGTTGAAAAAGCCCGCGACCGTGTTCGCCCACGCGCCCGCACTGTTGATCAGCCAGTCGGCCGTGATGCGCTCGTCGCCCGCGCGGATCTGGAAGCGCGTGCCATCGTGCGTGATGTCGGTCAGCGCGGTGTGCTCGCGGACCACGGCGCCCGCCCGTTGCGCCGCGCGCGCGAAAGCGGGCGACACGAGGCGCGGATTCGCATGGCCGTCGCTCATGCACAGCGAACCGCCCAACGCCGCTTCGCCGAGCCACGGATAGCGCTTGCGAAACGCCGCGCCTGCCAGCAGTTCGGTTTCGAGGCCGTGTTCGCGCGCCATCGTGGCCCATGTTTCGAGCACGGCAAAGTCACTGTCGCGCCGCGCCAGTCGCAGATGCCCCGACACGACGAGTTCCCCGTCGATGCCGATCAGTTCGGGCAAGCGGTCCCAGACGCGCCGCGCGCGCATTGCGAGCGGCATCTGTTCGACGGGGCGTCCCTGGCAGCGCACGCCGCCGTAGTTGACGCCGCTGGCCTGCGCGCCGCAATAGCGCCGCTCGAACAGACCGACGCGCACGCCGCGCCGCGCGAGCGCCAGCGCTGCCGACGAGCCGACCAGCCCGCCGCCCGCGATCACGACCTGATAGTGGACGGCGTCACTCATCGCGTGCCTCCTCGGGAATCGCGGCGACGTCGTCGTCGAACAGCATCGGCGAAATGGGGATCGGCTTGATGGGCGCCTGGCTGCGCAACCGCCCCACGCTTTCCACCGGACACCCTGTTTCCTCGCTGAGCAGCGCAATAGCCGCCTCGCCGCACATGCGTCCCTGGCAGCGGCCCATGCCGACACGCGTCAAGGCTTTGAGCCGGTTGATCTCGCTTGCCTCGCCGCCGCGAATGCAGTGCCGCAGCGTGCCCGCATCGACTTCTTCGCAGCGGCAGACGGTCATCTCGTCGGGCCACTGCTTTGCCGGTTGTGACGGCGGCACGAAGGCCGCTTCGATGCCAGCGCGGAACACGGCGATGCGCTGCAAGCGTCGTTCGAGTGTCGCGGCGTCGAAGCCTTCCGCGTCCGCAGGATGCGCGATGCCGAGATCGTCGAGCAGCGCGAGCGCCGCGCGCCGGCCCGCGAGTTCCGCCGCATCCGCGCCCGCGATGCCCGCGCCGTCGCCCGCCAGATAGATGCCCGCCACCGAGCTGCGTCCTGACGCGTCACGCTCGGGCAGCCAGCAACCGTTCAATGCATCGAAGCGGAAGCGGCATCCGGCGAGATCGGCGAGTTGCGTTTCGGGACGCAGGCCGAAGCCGAGGCCGACTGCATCGCAGGCAATCGTTTCGATGCGTCCATTGTCATGCGAAGGCTTGAAGCGGATGCCCGCCACACCGTCCGGGCCGTCGATGCCGACCAGCGTCACGTCACGCTCCACCCTGACGCCGCGCGCCTTGAGCCACGCCACGTAATACACGCCCTTGGCGAACGTCGACGGCTGGCTGATGAGCTTCGGCACCGCCGCCACCTGCTTCGACCACGCGCTCGTGTCGAGCACGGCTTCGATCCGCGCGCCTGCCTTCACGTATTGATATGCGACGAGGTACAGCAACGGACCGGTACCCGCCAGCACGACGCGCCGCCCGATCGCGCTGCCCTGCGCCTTCAGCGCGACCTGCGCGCCGCCGAGCGTATAGACGCCGGGCAGCGTCCAGCCAGGCAAAGGCAACACGCGATCCGTCGCGCCGCTCGCAATCACCAACTGCGTGAATGGCACGCTCGCCTCGCGGCCATTGCGGATCGTATCGAGCCTGCGGCCCTCGCACGACCACACGAGCGTCTCCGGCCGATAGTCGATCTGCGGCAGCAACGCGCGCATCGTCTCGTGCACGGCATCGGCCTTCTTCGATTCGAAGCCATACAGCGTCGCCTTGCTGCGACGGAAGCCCGCATCGGCAGGCGGCTGACGATAGATCTGTCCGCCCCAGCGCGCGTTTTCATCGAGCACGATGGGCCGGATGCCCGCCGCGACCAGCGTCTGCGCCGCGCGAATCCCCGCAGGCCCCGCGCCGACGATCACCACCTGTTGTCCGCTGCTCATCGCGCGCCCTTCGTCACGATCCGCATGCCTTCTTTCACCAGCGTCGAACACGCGCGAATCCGCGCGCCGTCTTCGCAGCGCACCCAGCAGTCCTGGCACGCGCCGATCATGCAAAAGCCCGCACGTGGCTCGCCGCTGAACTCGCTATGACGCACGTGACGCTGCTGCATCAGGATCGCCGTCAGCACGGTATCGCCCGTCAGCGCGCCGACTTCGACGCCATCGAGAAAGAACGACACCGGCGCGCGTTCGGCTTCGGCCACGCGCAGCAACTGGCTGTGAGTACTGGACATGTGAGCGGGAAAGAAAGAAGCCATCAGTGCTGGCCAATCAGAATCCGGTTGAGACCGTAGACGCGGTCGAGCAGCAGCATCGCGCCCGCCGTGATGAAGATGACGAGCGCGGAGACGGACGCCATCATCGGATCGATCGATTCGGTGGCGTACATGTACATCCGCACCGGCAGCGTGACCGTCTGCGGTGACGTGACGAAAATCGACATCGTCAGTTCGTCGAAACTGTTGATGAACGCGAGCAGCCAGCCACCCGTGATGCCGGGCACGATCATCGGCAGCGTGATGCGGCGGAACGTGGTCCATGCATCGGCGCCCAGCGACGACGCCGCGTGCTCGATGCTGCGGTCCAGCCCGCTCACCGACGCGAGCACGAGGCGCATCACGAACGGCGTAATCACGACCATGTGCGCAAGAATCAGCCACGCAAACGAACCCGTCACGCCGATCAGCGCGAAGAAGCGCAGCATCGCGATGCCGAGCACGAGGCCGGGAATCACGAGCGGCGACAGCAGCAGCGCGTTGAGAAAATTGCGTCCGGGAAAGCGTGCGCGGCCAATCGCCAGGCCCGCGGGCAATGCCACGACGAGCGACAGCGTCGCCGATGCGAACGCCAGTTTCAGGCTGTTGAAGAAAGCCGTGATGAAGTCGGGATAGTCGAGAATCGCGCGGAACCAGCGCAGCGAGAAACCGTGCGTGGGCAGCGTCAGGGTTTCGTCGGGCGTGAAGGCGACCAGTACGACGATCGCCAGCGGTGCGAGCACGAACAGAATCACGATGGTGTGGAACGCGAGTGCAATGGGGCCGTTCTTGCGCATGATGTTTCGCCTGTAGGGTTCGCGTCAGCCCATGCTGCGCGTGTAGCGCCGCTCGAGCACGCGGTAGTAGGTGAGCATCACCACCAGGTTCGCGACCAGCAGCAGCACTGCGATCGTTGCGCCGAGCGGCCAGTTCATCGAACTCAGGAACTGGTCGTAGACAGCCGTAGCCGCGACTTTCAGACGACGTCCGCCGAGCAGGCCGGGAATCGCGAAGGCGCTCGCCGAGAGGCCGAACACCATCAGGCTGCCGGACAGAATGCCGGGCACGAGTTGCGGCAACACGATGCGGCGCAGCGTCGTCGCGGGCGATGCCATCAGCGACAACGCGGCGTTCTCCGTCTGCGGATCGAGCCGTTGCAAAGCGGTCCACACAGGGATCACCATGAACGGCAGCATCACGTGCACGAGCGCGATGACGATGGCAAAGGTGGTGTATTCGAGCTTGTATGGTCCGAGGCCGAACAACGCGAACGCCTGATTCACAAGGCCGTTCGTGTTGAGCAGCATGCTCCAGCCAAACGCGCGCACCACCACCGACACCAGCAGCGGCGCGAGAATCACCAGCAGGAACAGCGAGCGCCACGGGTCGCGCATGCGCGACAGCACATAGGCTTCGGGCGTGCCGATCGCGACGCACAGCACGGTCGTCAGCAGGGCAATGCCGAAGGTGCGCAGAAAGATCGTGTGGAAATACGATGAGCCGAGCACGTCGACGTAGTTGTGAAAGTCGAATGCTGCGATCGGGCCGACGGCGGGATCGAAGCGGTAGAACGTCAGCGCGAGCGTCATCGCGAGCGGCACGAGTACGAGCGTCGCGAACAGAATCAACGCGGGCGCGCTCATCAGCCAGAGCGGCACGAAGGCGCGCCATGGCGCGCGCGCCGCGCTGCGGTTCGCGCCTTGCGTGGCGGGCAGCGTGCTATCCATGCGCGCGCTCCTGACCGATCAGGCGCAGCGAGTCGCTATGCCAGTCGATGCCGACTTTCGCGCCTTCCGAAAACGGCTCGTTGCCCTCGTTCTGGCAGCACACCAGCATCTCGCCGACGCGGCTGTCGAGCCGGTAAAGCCACTGGCTGCCGAGAAAGAACCGGCTCGTCACGTTGCCCGCAAGACGCCCTTTGTCGGGCGCGCAGAGGCGCAGTTTTTCCGGGCGAATGCAGAGCGTGACGGCGTCGCCGACGTCGATGGCCTGACCTTGCGCGGCGAGTTGCGCCATGCTGCCCGTCTCCGCGAGATCGTGGCCGAGGTCGATACCGATCGCGTCGCCGTCGCGCGACACGACCTTGCCCGCCAGCATGTTCGCCTTGCCGATGAACTGTGATACGAACAGATTCTCGGGCCGCTCGTACGCGCGATACGGCGTGTCGATCTGCGTGATGCGCCCCGCTTCCATCACGACCACGCGGTCGCTGATCGACAGCGCTTCGGATTGATCGTGCGTGACCATGATCGTCGTCGTGCCGATCTTGCGTTGAATCGAGCGCAGTTCGAACTGCATGTCCTCGCGCAGCTTCGCATCGAGGTTCGACATCGGTTCGTCGAGCAGCAGCACGGGCGGCGCGATCACGATTGCACGCGCAATCGCCACGCGCTGCCGTTGACCGCCCGACAATTCACGCGGAAAGCGATGCGCGAGCGCATCGAGCCGCACCAAAGCCAGGGCTTCGCGCACGCGGTCGGCGCGCTCGGTCTTATCGATGCCGCGCATTTCCAGCCCGAAGCTCACGTTCTGCGCGACGCTCATATGCGGGAACAGCGCGTAGCTCTGAAAGACGATGCCAAGGCCGCGTCGGTTCGGCTTCATATGCGTGATGTCGCGGCCGTCGAGCGTGATGCGGCCGCGCGTCGTTTCGATGAAGCCTGCGATCATCTGCAGCGTGGTCGTCTTGCCGCAACCCGACGGGCCGAGCAGCGACACGAACTCGCCCTTTTCCACCGCGAGATTGATGCCCGTCACGGCATGCAGATCGCCGAACGTCTTCGAAACGTCGGTCAATGTGAGGAACGACATGGTCTGGCCTTTCGGTGCACGGCACCGGCTGAATCGACTGGTGTCTGTTGAGCCGACTCTAGCTAGCCAAATTCCAGAGCGTCAATGTCAAATTCCAATCAACGATATAAAGATCGCATTTCTTCCGTTTAGTGGAATACTTTTACGTCTGCTTGTATGTTCTATTCCGCTGCGTGGCGTCAGTGAAAATACTGAAATATGTGCACACAGGCGTACACGACGGGTTTGTCGACGCCAGTTTGTTTTTCAGTGAGAACATCGGCTAGTATTCCGTTCAATGGAATCGAAACCGAGATCGCCAATGAATTCTTCGAACGAAGCCGACGCTCCCGGCACGGGTATGTTGCAGCGAGCCTTCGCGGTGATCCGCGTGCTCGGAGACATTCAACCGGACGGCGGCCGCGTGACGCGCATTGCGAAAGCCGTTGGGCTGACGCAGGCCACCGTGCATCGCATCCTGCATGCGCTGATTGCCGAAGGGGTCGTCGAACAGGATCAGGGTACGAAGCTGTATCGGCTGAGCGTCGATTTCTTTGCGCTGGCCGCGCAGGCCGGCAATCCGAGCGGCATGCGCGCGTTGTGCCGCCCTGCCCTGCTGCGGCTGTGCGCGAGTCTCGGCGACACGATCTTTCTGCTCGTCAGAAGCAGCTTCGATGCCGTGTGTCTGGACATGTGCGAAGGCCCGTTTCCGATCCGCTCGTTCACGGGCGATATCGGCGGCCGCGTCGCGCTGGGCGTCGGGCAAGGCAGCCTCGCGATTCTCGCGTTCCTGCCCGAAGCCGAGCGCGAAGAAATCATTCGCTTCAACGTGCCGCGCCTGCGCAGCTATGGCGTGCTCGACGAAGTCTATCTGCGCACGGAAATCGAGCGCGTCCGGCAACTCGGCTACGCGGGGCGCAATAGCGGCGTGCTGGAAGGGATGGCGGGCGTGGCCGTGCCGATCATCGACCGTACGGGCTGCGCGGTGGCGGCGCTGAGCGTCGGCACGCTGTCGGCGCGTCTGGGCGACGACCGTTTGCCGATGGTCGTCGAACTCCTCAAGCGGCAAGCCGATCTGATCGGTCCGCAGGTGAATCCGTTCGATGTCGCGATGCGTCGTCCGATGCATGGCCTTACACGCGCCATGACGACGGAGCCGATCGCGTGATGCGGGTTCTACATACCGCCCGATAAAGGCGCGGACGCTTTCGCAAGCGGATGCGCAGCACCCGCCTGGGCCATCAGCGCAATCGCGGCGGGATCGGGCATGCCGTTGGAATCGATGGCGCCCGCTTTCGCGAGCGCGTCGAGATCGCTGTCGACGCCTGCCTGCCCGACCGTGAAGGGCGTCGTCAGAAAAGCGGGCGCAGATAGCGTGACCGCATAGTGCTGCTGCAGATTCGCGACGACGGCCGATTGTGCGTTCAATACATTGCTCTGGTTCGCAAGCGCCTGCTGAAACTGCGCGTTGCTGGCGAAATTCGCAATCAGACCGGACTCGGTGGTGCCGAGTTGCGCGGCGAGATAGACGAGCAGAAGGTCGGTTTCCGGCGTCGTGTTGAACGTGCCGCCCGCGAAGGCGAGCGAATGCAGTGTCGTGCCGCCGGAAGTCACGGTTATCACGCACGGAGGCGTCGCGTTGAACGCAAGGCTGTAGCGTCCGCCACCATCGGATAGCGTCGCCCCCGAACCTTGCGCACAGGCCACGTTGACGTTCGCGCTCGCAAGCGCCTTGCCGGTGGCGGCCGTGCCCGCGAGCGCGAGATTCTGCGTCACAGTTCCGCCCACACAACCGTCGACGCCGATACAGACACTGCCGCCGCACGCCGCGAGCGCGGCGAGCGACGCAGCACACATGGCAAACACCGTGGAGCGAACAACGCGGGCGATGCACAGGTTCATGGCCGTCTGCCGTCGAAAGAAAGGGCGCGGATTTTTATTCTAGCGCGCCCTTTTGGGCCAGGCGTTCTTCAGACGCGCAGACACATGCGCAGCCGCAAGCCTTGCTTAGATCACATTGATCGCAACGTCGATATTGCCGCGCGTGGCCTTCGAATACGGACACATTTCGTCCGCGGCATGCACGACTGCCTCGGCGACGTCGCGCGCCACGCCCGGCATGGTCACGTCGATCCGCGCGCCGAGGAAATACGCGTTGCCCGTCATGCCGAGATCGATCTCGATATCGAGCGCAAGGTCGGACGGCAGCGCGACTTTCTTCGCTTTGGCCGCAAGTCCAATCGCGGTGATCAGACAGGCCGACCACGCGCCCGCGAACAGTTGCTCCGCGGTCGGATGCGGATCGGCGGCTTCGAACACATGCTGCGGATGCGCGTCGTTGCCGGGCGCCGACAGCCTGAGGTCGAGCCGTTCTTCATGGCCGCGCGAAGCGCCCGTGTGCTGGCTCGCCGTCGTGTGCGTCTTGCCCGTGAACAGGACTTTTTCAATTTTGGTCATCGTGATTCCTTGGTCGAAAGTGGATACCGGGTGATATGGCTCATGCGATTCGATCGCATGCGATGCATACTGATCGAAACATCTCATCATGTCAATCGCATACGATTTAATCGCTCACACACTTTCGATAGCAACCCACGATGCGATACGACGGGGTCAAATGAAACGGCTCCATACGAAACCGCCAAACCGGCCCATCGCACGCAGGAATCGGATGATGGAAGTATGCTTGGCTTACGGGCGGCCAACACTTGCGCACCGCCCACGCGCCACCCGTCATTCGCCGGAGGAAGCCCGCGATGAGCAACGAGTCAACGCCGTCAGACGCAGCGCCCGCCCATGAGCCAGCCACGGACGCAAACCTCTTCGACGGCGATCTCCTCGAAGACCCGAGCGTGCGCGATCATCCGCGGCACCAGCAAATGTTTCCCGTCCTCTCGGAAACGGAAATCGAGCGGATACGACGCTTCGGCGAGCGGTCCCGCTACACGACGGGCGCCCTGCTCTATCGCGCGGGCAGCCTGTGTCCCGGCGTGTTCGTGCTGCTGTCGGGCAAGGTGCGGATAGTCGGGCGCGACGGTCTCGGCCACGAGCGGATCATTCACACCTACACGCAACGCGGCGAGTTCACGTCGGATGTCACGCAGCTCTCCAGCAAGCCGGCCGTCGTCGATGCGCACGTGGTCGAAGATGTCGAAGCGATCCTGCTGCGGCCCGACGAACTGAGCGCGATGATGATCAGCGAGGCCGACCTCGGCGAGAAGATCATGCGCGCGCTGATTCTGCGGCGCGTTCTGGTGATCGAGCGCGGACACGGCGTCGTGCTGGTCGGGCCATCCAGCAGCGGGCGGCTCGCCACGCTGCAAAACTTCCTGCGCCGTAACACGTTCCCCAACATGACGCTCGACGCCGACAAGGATGCCGAAGCGATCGCGCTGCTCGAACGCCTGACGCCGCAACCCGACGACTTCCCGCTCGTCCTTTGCCCGAACGGCACGGTGCTGCGCAATCCCGACGAAGGACAACTCGCGTCCTGTCTCGGGCTGATTCCCGAATTCGATCCGGCGCATGTGTACGACGTCGCCATTGTCGGCGCAGGCCCGGCGGGGCTGGCGGCGGCCGTGTATGCGGCCTCGGAAGGGTTGTCGGTGGCCGCGCTCGATTGCCGCGCGCCCGGCGGCCAGGCAGGCACCAGTTCGCGCATCGAAAACTACCTGGGCTTTCCGACGGGCATCACCGGGCACGCGCTCGCGGGCCGCGCATTTGTGCAGGCGCAGAAGTTCGGCGCGCATATCGGTATTCCGTGCGAGGTCCGTGCCCTGTATTGCGACAGGCAACCGCCCGTCGTCGAACTCACGGACTCGCGGCGCATCACGGCGCGCACGGTCGTGATCGCGAGCGGCGCGGAGTATCGGCGCCCGGATGTCGAAGGGCTGGAGCGCTACGAAGGCGCCGGCGTCTACTACTGGGCCACGCCGATCGAGGCGCGCCTGTGCCGCAAGGAGCCCGTGCTGCTGATCGGCGGCGGCAATTCGGCGGGCCAGGCGGTCGTGTTTCTTGCGTCGCACGCCGAGCATGTGCATATGTTCATACGCAGCGCGAGCCTCGAACACAGCATGTCGCACTATCTGATCGAACGCATCCTCGCGCTGCCGAACGTGACGCTCCACACGCGCATCGAACTGACCGCGCTGCAAGGCGATGCGCGGCTCGAACGCGTGCACTACAGGGGCGCGGGCGGTATCGAAGGCAGCATGACGACGCATCATCTGTTCGTCTTCATCGGTGCCGAGCCGAACACCGGCTGGCTCAAGACATGCGGCGTGTCGCTGGACGACAAAGGCTTCGTTTTGACGGGCCCCGACATTCCCGGCGCCGGGCTGCAATCGATGTCATTGCAGACCAGCGTGCCCGGCGTCTTCGCGATCGGCGACGTGCGCTCGGGGTCGACCAAGCGTGTCGCGTCCGCAGTGGGCGAAGGCGCGGCCGTGGTCGCGCAGGTTCATCGCCTGCTGGCCGAGGCGCGGGCCACGTGCTAGCCAGCGCGCCAGGCCGCCCCCGCTCTACTTCAGCAACCCGAATACCGCGACGCCATTGGTCGTGCCGACGTACACGCGTCCATGCGCGACCATCGGCGTGATGTACTTGTTGCCCGCGCCGAACGTGTCGCGCGAAGCGGACTGATTGCTGTTGTACAGCTCCTGCGCGAGATTCGCGGCATTGAACGCATGCAGCGCCGCCACCGATCCATTCTCCGCCGCCCACACGATCGCGTTCTGCGCGCCGTTCGCCGAGATGCTCGGCGTCGTGCCGGGATACGGGAACTTGAACGCGCTTTGCGACGCGGGGGTCGTGGAAAGACGCGCGCCGCTGACGGGGAACGCCTTGAGGTTGTCGCCGACTGCGCCGTAGTACACGACGTTCCCGTAATACGCCGGCGTCGTGAACACGCCGCCTATCAGTTGCGCGTCGATCTCCTGCCAGATCGCATTGTTCGAGCCGTTGAATTTGCCGAGGTTGTCGCGATCGACGACGTAAATCTTCGAGTCCTTGCCCGAACCGAGCGCGAGATGCCGCGTGACGCCGCTCCCATCGACGAGATCGGGCAGCACGATCGCGCCGCCCGAGCCGAGATCGGCGTCGCGCGCGGATTGCGACACGGTGTCGAAAGTCGCGAAATAATCGGCGACGCCCAGCTGCGGCGAGATTCCGAGTTTGACGAACGCGTTGCCGAAATTGCCATTCGATGGAAAACCTTGCGCGTTCAACGTGGTGTCGAACGTGCCGTTCGCGTCGAGCAGATAGAGCGACGTTCCGTCCGATGCCATCCCGCCGCCGCCCATCCAGACCGCGCCGCCGCTGCCGTTCGGCGTCAGGTTCAGCGCGCTCGTCTTCGCGAGCGTATCGGCGTTGTAGGCCATCACCCAGCCGGCATAGACGCCCTGGTCGCAATGCGATGTCCACGCCAGATAGACGTTGCCGTTGACCAGCGTCAGCGCCTGCCGCTCCGCATATTGCTGCGGATCGAAGACGGTGAGCCCGTTGCTGCTGTTCGCGCCGCTGCCCGGATAGCTGCCCGTTATTTCCGTGGGTCCGCCGAGCACCTCGGCGCCCGTGGCGAGATCGACGGCATGCAGGCGCTGATGAATCGTGCCGCCGCCGTCCTTGCTCATCGCCACCGCGTACATGACGCCGTTGGTCCCGCGCCCGCGATCGATGACAGGCGTCGCCGTGATGCCGATCTCAGGGGAAATCTGCGCGCAGTTGCGGGGGTCGCTGGTCGTTTCGCCCGCGCCGAGCAGCGAACGCTGCCATAGCTGGGCGTTGGTGTCGGCATCGAATGCGTAGACACTCGCGTGTTCGGTCACGACGTACACGACGTTGTGCGCCGCACCGTTCACCGGCACATTGCTGGCATATAGCGGTTGCGCGTCGACTTTGCCGTCGACGGATAAAAAACCCACCTTGCCGAAGCTCGCGGCGTTGACGTTCGCAGGCGTCAGCGTGGTTTCGGCAAGATATTGCCCGGTACGGGCCAGATCGTTGTGGAAGGTCAGCACGTCGGCGGCGGCCGCTGCCGTGCCGCCTGAGCCGCCCGCGCCACCTGAACTGCCCGAGCCACCCGAGCCGCCCGAACTGCCCGAGCCGGCGCTGCCGCTGCCGCCGTCCGTACTCGCATTGTTCGACGAGCCGCCCCCACTGCACGACACGCAAATCGCTATGACGATGCACAGGATCGCGGCATGCCGGGAACTGCCCGGATTGGAGAACGAACGGTGCCAACGGTTCATGGACGTCTCCCAGGCGGTCGAGCGACCGCGAAGATTTTCAGCCGTACAGCGGCGAAAGTCGCGTGTCGGCGGATTTCCAGCATCACCACACAGCAATTCGCGTACCGCGACGCACCCGATTCGTGCGACGGAATGCGCTGCGTCGCGCGTTTAATTACGCACGTACGTCACGAGGCATTCGATATGTCTTCAGAACCGGCACGCCGCGCGTTGCTCGCCGCGGCATGGATCGCTTTGGCATTGACTGCGGCAAACTTCGCGCAGGCCGCCGCGAACGCTGCGCCGTCGCGACAGGATGCGCCCGTCGCGCATGTCGCCGATCAGGCCATGCGCGTCCCTACGCCCGACGGCGACGGCGACGGCACCTTGCCACTCTACGCCGATCGCAACATCGACGGCGCAGAACCCGACGTCACCCGCGTATTCATCATCGTTCACGGCACGCTGCGCAACGCCGACCAGTACTTCGCCACCGGGCAGCAAGTACTCGCCGCAGCCGGCGCGGACGCGACACGAAGCATGATCGTCGCGCCGCAGTTTCTGACGACGCGCGATCTCCGCGCGTTTCAGATGCCCGCGAGTACGCTTGCGTGGTCCGAAGCCGGATGGAAGGAAGGTGCGCCCGCGCGCCGCCCCGCATCGATCAGTTCTTTCACGGCGCTCGATGCCCTGCTCGAACACTTCGATGACCGGCGGCGCTATCCCGCGTTATCGATGGTGACGGTGATCGGGCATTCGGCGGGTGCGCAGGTCGTGCAGCGTTATGCCGTGGCCGGGCGCGCTGAAGAAACGTTGGCGCGCGACGGCATCCGCGTGCGGTACGTCGTCGCGAATCCGTCGAGCTATCTGTACTTCGACGATGCACGTCCCGTATCGCGCGGCGTTTTCCAGCACGTCGATGCGCAGGCTTGTCCGCGCGCTGTCGAATGGAAATACGGCATGGTCGACCCACCAGCTTATGTTGCCGCGCAGGATGCGACAGATATCGAGGCTCGCTACGCGAAGCGCGATGTCGTCTATCTGCTCGGCATGGATGACGTGGACCCGCGCACGCACTTTATCGACCGCTCCTGTGCGGCGATGGCGCAAGGTCCGTTTCGGCTCGCGCGTGGGCTTGGGTACTTCGATTACCTGCAAAGCCGGTATCCCGTCGGGCTGACTCAGCGTGTAGTGGAAGTGCCCGGCGTGGGACATGACGCGCGGCGCATGTTGACATCGGACTGCGGGATGGCGGTGCTGTTCGACGGGCGGACGCCGTCGTCATGTCCTGCTGAAAGCGAAGCGCCGTCGCGGTGACGTGCATCGCACGTCACCGCATGCGCCGCTTATCGCGCGGCTTGCGATTGCGAGAACCACGCGTCGAAGTTCAACGCGCCGAGACGCGGATTCGCGCCGGGCACGAGCGTGTCGTCGTCCAGCTCTGCGCCGAAGTAACGCGCGCCCGTATCCGCGACGACCTTGCGCGAATCGTGCGTGGCATCGAGGAAGCGTTGCACCATGTCCGCCAGTCGCACGCGATCCGGTCCCGCGATCTCGACGATACCGTTACGCGGCGCTTCGACGGCATAGTCCGCGACGGCCGCGCCGACGTCATCCGATGCGATGGGCTGGAAGTACGCGGGCGACAGGCGGATGGTCTCGCCCTCGCCACCCGACTGCGCAATGCCGCCGAGAAACTCGAAGAACTGCGTCGAGTGAATGATCGTATAAGGCACGCCCGATTCGCGGATCAACTTTTCCTGCGCGATCTTGCCGCGGAAATAGCCGCTTTGCGCGAGCCGGTCCGTGCCGACGACCGAGAGCGCCACGTGATGCTGAACGCCTGCGGCCTTTTCGGCAGCGAACAGGTTCTTGCCTGCCGTCGTGAAGAATTCGAGCACGGCTGCATCTTCGAATGAGGGCGAGTTGGCGAGATCGACCACGACGTTCGCGCCCGCCAATACTTCGCTCAGGCCCTCGCCCGTGATCGTGTTGACACCCGATGCCGGTGAAGCGGCAACGACCTCATGACCACGCCCGCGCAGATGCTTGACCACCTTGCTGCCGATCAATCCCGTGCCGCCGATCACAACGATCTTCATGATGTTCTCCAATGTCTTGCGCGGCGCATTGGCCGCTTCCAGGCGTTCGAAGCCGGCAGACCAGAACACGTCATTGCCGGTTGCTTTGCCGGACTTGCCGCGATGCGCGGCGTCCGTACAGGAAGCATCGTAGGCGCGCGCGCTTCGATGCAGTAGACCTGCGAAGGTACCCATCGTGTTGCCCTGCGGACACCAATCGAAGCATGGCCACGCTCAGTCGACGGTCGACATCGCATCCAGCGTGGTCAGGCAATGCAGGTCGAGCGCTCGCGTGTGCTCGGTCATGTAGTCGACGAACACGCGGATGCGCGCCGGAAGATGCTTGCGGCTCAGATAGCAGATGTAGTGGCCGCTGTCGTCGGGTGCATATTGGGAGAGACAGGTGACGAGACGCCCCTCGCCAAGCAGATCGCCCACCTGATAACCGGGCAGTTGCGCGATGCCTTGTCCATCGAGCACGGCCTGGAGAATCAGATCGGGGTCGTTGAACGTATGCGGCGCATGCAGCTGACGGCGCAGCGGCAGGCCGTCGACCTTGAACTCCCACTCCCTGACGCGCCCCGATGCCGCACGCAGGTTGATGCAGCGATGATCGGCCAGTTCATCGACAGCGCGCGGCAAGCCGTGCGCGGCTGCATACGCGGGCGACGCGCAGACGAGCATCTGCATGGGGATCAGTTGACGCGCGACGATCTCGCTGTCTTCCATGCGCCCGTCGCGAAACGATACGTCGATGCGATCGACGGTGAAGTCGGCGGGACGGTCGTTGAGCAGCAGTTCCAGCGAAATATCCGGGTACTGCGCGTGAAAACCGCGCAGCAACGGCGCGACGATCCTGCGCCCGAAGCCCGGCGTCGAGTAGATGCGCAGCCGCCCGCGCGGCGGCCCGCTGCGCAGCTCGCGCATCTCTTCGAGCGCCTGGACGATGCGCTCGACGCCCGCCTGACAGTTCTCGAAGAAAAGCTCGCCTTCGCGCGTCAGGGACGTACTGCGGGTCGTGCGCAGAAAGAGGCGCGTGTCCAGCTGGGCCTCCAGCTTCTGCACGTTCCGGCTGACGGACGAGCGGCCGATGCCGAGGCGATCGCCTGCTCTGGCGAAGCTGCCTTCGTTGGCAACGGCAAGAAAGGAAACGACGCCGGCGAAACTGGTTGCAAACGTGCTAGCAATCGGATCGTCGGCGCCCGTAACGGAGCGGCGCGGTGCGTAGTCTGACATGGAAGCGCGAAGAGTGGAGGTCCTTATCCGACTAGACGTTTCAGCGCTTGCGTTTGTGACATCGCCCGGCGATTTTCTTTTGCGGCCACGTGCGAGGCCGCTCGCGCGTTACTTCTCCGGCACCAGCACGGGCGCGCCCTTGTCCTTCAGCAGCAGCACCAGAAACTTCGCCGGCTTCGTCTGGCTCGCGTTGTGGCCCACCGTGTGGACATCGTTCGGGCCTTCATAGAAGGACTGGCCCGGCGTCAGCGTGACCTCCTTGCCGCCTCTGACCTGCATCACGATCGATCCTTCCAGCACGTAGATGAAGCCATGCGCATGATGCCGATGCACCGGGTCCGCGGCGCCAGGCGGATATTCGACCAGGATCATCAACGCTTCCTTGCCGGGATAGTCGTCGAGCGGCTTGGTCATGACAGGGGTCACGATAGCCGCCGGCGCCTCGGCGCGGGCCTGGTGGGTCAACGCGCCCGCCATGACGAGCAGGGCTGCGACAATTCTCTTCGAGCGAAACATGATGCGCTCCTCACATGGACGCGGCCCGCACAGGCCGAGGTGGAACAGGGACGCCGCGCCCGTTCAGGCGAGGTTCGCCTTGTCGAGTCCGAAAGCCTTGTCGAACGATCCCGGCACCGTCCTGAACGCCACGTTCGCGCGGTTCCAGGCGTTGATGGACATCACTTCGAACGTCAGGTCCGACAGTTCCTTTTCCGAGAACTGGCCGCGCACGCGCTCGTAGATATCGTCGGGCACGCCGTGCTCGGGCAATGTCGTCAGCACTTCCGTCCACGCGAGGGCGGCGCGTTCGCGCGGCGAGAACAGCGTCGACTCGCGCCAGGTCGCCACATGGTGAAGGCGCAGCGCGCGCTCGCCGTGAATGGTCGCTTCCTTCACGTGCATGTCGAGGCAAAAGCCGCAACCGTTGATCTGCGAAGCGCGAATGTTGACGAGATCGCGGATCGGTTCTTCGATCGCGCAGTCCTTCAGCTGGTTGCTGAACTCGATGAACTTCTTCGATAGCTCGGGCGATTGTTGAAAGTAGTTGATACGCTGAGTCATGACTTCTCCTGGCGACGATGACGGATGCATCCGTGCCGGACGGATGCCGTTCGCGGTAGTGAACCGCACGTCGTCATGGTAGGTTCGGGACGCGCGCCGCGGTAGGCTTGCGGACGGGCTCACGGTGTTGCCCGTCCGGCACCAATCCCGCCATCAGGTGCGGGCGGGCGAAGTCATCGCAGCGGCGCGAAGTGCGCTCAGGGTTCGCCGTAAGCGGCGGCGATGCGCGCCAGCTTGTCGGGATTGCGTTGCACGTGAATGCTGACGATGCGCTCGCCGTCCGTTTCGAACGACATCGCCGATTCCAGCTTGCCTTCCATATAACGCAGCAGCGCGCTCTGACCATTGAGCGTCACGAGCCTGACATGCACCCCGCCCGGGAAGCGCAGCAACGACGCGTAGAAAAGCTGCGCGATGCGCCGCCCACCGACCATCGGCTTCGGGAAGCTCGTCACCTTGCCGCCGCCGTCGCCGATCAGGGTGGCGTCTTCGGCGAGGAATGCGTTGATGGCGTGGAAGTCGGCGCTCGCGAGCGCCTGCGCAAAGCTCTGCAACAACTGGCGATGCGTCTCGCGCGGCACCGCGTAGCGCGGGCGCTCGTCGCGCAGTTGCGCCTTCGCGCGGCTCACCAGTTGACGGCAGGCGGACTCCGTCTTGCCGATCGCATTGGCCACTTCGTCGTAGTCCGCATCGAAGACTTCGCGCAGCAGGAACGCGGCGCGCGCTTCAGGCGTGAGCCGTTCGAGCAGCAGCAGGAACGCGACGGATACATCGTCGGCGCGCTCGCTCATTTCCTCCGGCGTAGCGGGCGAATCGCTGATTTCAGGCTCGGGCAACCAGATGCCCGTGTAGTGCTCGCGCTGGATCCTGGCGGCACGCAGACGGTCGATGGACATGCGCGTCGTGACGGAGACGAGCCACGCTTCCGCGTTGTCGATGCTCGCGTGGTCGGCGGCATGCCAGCGCAGCCAGACGTCCTGCACGATGTCCTCGGCTTCGGCGACGGAACTGAGCATCCGGTAGGCGATTTTCTGCAGGCGCGGGCGAAGCTGGTTGAAGGCGTGGGCGTCGGCGTCCATAAGGTGTGTGTCCTTTCCCTTCCCGGCAAGCGGAGGGGCGAGGCATAACAGGGCAGAGATGGCAAAGCTGGAGTTTGCCATGGATGCGCTATGAGGATCGTAGATGGGGCACGGTTGATATGAAGAATCGGACAGACGGCTCAAGCTGCAGCGTCTTCGACGAAGTCCGTGATCGCATCGCGACTCGGCGTGAGACCTCCTGATTCAATACATCTTTCTCGCCTCTCCCGCATATATCGCTTCTCACGCAAATACGTTTTCTAAAACTACAACTGCTTTAGAAAATGCACGGCATGCCTTGACGTACCCATTCGCCCTGCCTTGCGACAAATTTTTTGCCATCCGTTATATTCCCGTCGACATATCGATCCGAGATCGAGCGATCGATCGTTGAACTCTTTTTATGACTGGAATTGGGATGTTAAGAAGAACGCTTGCTACTGCGGCATTGAGCCTGGCCGGTTCCGTCGCGCACGCGCAAAGCAGCGTGACGCTGTATGGTTTGATCGATACAGGCATCACCTATGCGAACCATGTCGCCACGTCGACCGGACATGGTTCTCTCGTCCGATATGCCGACGGTGTCGCGCAAGGCAGCCGCTGGGGTATTCGCGGCAAGGAAGATCTCGGTGGCGGCCTCTCGGCCATCTTCACGCTCGAAGGCGGTTTCAGTTCCGGCGACGGCACGATCGCACAAGGCGGCGCGCTGTTCGGACGACAAGCCTGGGTCGGATTGAACAGGAACGGCGTTGGCTCGCTGACGTTCGGCCGTCAGTACTCGCTGTCCAGAGACTACCTCCACAACTACGCGATGGGCCACGAGACGCCGGCTGGCAACTACGCCTATCACATCAACGATCTGGATCAGCTGACATCGAGCCGCATCAACAACTCGGTCAAGTTCAGCAGCGCGAACTTCAATGGCCTGACGTTCGGCGTGCTCTATGGCTTTTCGAATCAGGCAGGCGCGTTCTCGGGCTCACCCACCACGACCACGGGCACCACGACGACGCAAGGTTCATCGAGAACGTTTAGCGCCGGCGTCAACTACACGCCGGGTCCGTTCGCGATCGGCGCCGCCTACACCGATATCCGCTTTCCCGGCAGCGCGACGCCCGCCTTCACGGCCAGCATCGCGAACATCAATACGGGGCCGCTGCGCGATCTGCGCACCTTCGGCATCGGCAGCAGCTATCTGATTGGGCGCGGCAAGGTGTGGGGCAACTGGACGCATACGCAACTCACGCAGATCGCGTCACACGAGTCGACAGTGAACAACTATGAAGTGGGCGGAAAATATGCGTTCACGAACGCATTCAGCGGCGGGCTCGGTTACACGTTCTCCGATCTGAGCGGCGAGTTCAGCGGCAAATGGCATCAGGTGAACAGCTTCGTCGACTATGCCCTGTCGAAACGAACCGACGTGTATGCACTTGCCATCTATCAGAAGGCATCGGGCAGCAACGTCGTCAATGGACACGAAGTGCCCGTGCAGGCCGAAATCGGCGCGAGTTCGAGCTTTATCGGCAATTCGGGAACGGGCGCCAATTCGCAGCTTGCCGTGCGCGTTGGCTTGCGGCATCTGTTCTGACGCCCGCTTGCTACATCGAACAGATCAGAACGCGTGACGCAGCCCGACCGTCACGGCAACCTGTGTATCCGTCGACGACGGCGACAGCGTGTTGATCATCGCATGCGAGAGCACCGAACCCGTCGGTGCGCCATGCACGCTCTGATAGACGCCTTCGAGGTAGAAGTCGGTGCGCTTGCTGAGCGAGTAGTCGGTTTGCAGCATTGCCGTATTCCATCCCGGCGACGAGCCGTTGTACGCGCCGTGCGTGTACGTGTATGCGCCCGATACGCTCAGCGCCGGCGTCAGCGCGTATTTCGCGTTCACCTCGTAGTTATCCAGTCGCAACGAACCGGCCAGCGTTCCCGCCGACGAATCGTTTGAGCCGAGATAGGTGCCCGTGCCGAACGAGAACACACCCGCCGCGTTATCGATCTGCGAATGACTCCACACCAGACCGACCGTCGCCGGACCAAACGTGTAGTTGCCGCCAACCGACCAGATACGCTGACGTTCGGCGATGAAGTTCGCGGTCGTATCCGACGACGTGGCCGCACCGGTGCCGTTGCCCGCATTGTTGAACTGCAGGTATCCGGCGGCGAGATTGACGGGGCCCATCACATACGACACGCCGAAGCCATACGAGCGATTGTTCGCGAAGTCGCCTGCCTTGTTGCTGAAGCTATACATCGTTTCGAGCGTGACGCCGCTCCACGTCGGGCTGGTGTACTTGACCGAGTTGTTGATGACGACGGAGTTCGCGGCAAGGTTGTCGTTCTCGAACGGATGCGCGGCCATGCTGCCGCCCCATGTGTTGAACTCGGCTGTCAGCGGGCCGACGAGGTCGTTCATCACGTCGAATTGCCGGCCGAACGTCAACGTGCCGTACGGATCGCTTTGCAGGCCGACCCACGCCTGCGAACCGAACGCACTGCCCGAAAATGCCTGCGCGCCGTTGTTCAGCAAGAAGCCCTGCTCGAGCTTGAACACGGCATGCAGGCCGCCCCCGAGATCTTCGGAGCCCTTGAGCCCGAACACCGTGTTCTGCGTCGAACTGGTCACCATCTGCCAGTTGCTGTGGCCCTGCTGGTTATTGGTGTACACCAGACCGGTGTCGATAAGACCATAAAGCGTCACGCTGCTTTGCGCATGCGCGGAAGCGGTAAAAACGCCGAGGGTTGCGAGGGCGAGTAAAGATTTCTTCATGTCGGTTTGGCTCCGTGTTGTCGCTGTAAAGCGTTTTTTGGCGCGCGATCATAAAAGAACGGACGACGGTTTGGCAACCTCGCATGCGCCAGGCTCAGCAGCGTCTTCATCATAGGAGTGTCAAAAATAACCGGTGCCGAAGGGCGCAGACGTGCAACGCAAAAGCAACGCATGCCGAAGCTGGATTGCTTTCAGACAGATTAAAAGTGCTTTTGTGATCGGCTGACAGGAAGCACACCGGCGCGTGCTCGAAAGCGAAAAGCGACTTGCGCGCTAATCACGCATTGCACGTGATCAGCGCCGACGGTTATCCGTTCTTCGGCGAGGAGGTAGAGACGTTGCGTCTGCGCCTCCCATCAGCGGCGCGTTCCAGCAACAGCCTGTCCATGGCAGACAGCAGATCCGTCGGGTCCAGCGGCTTGCGCAAAAAGCCGTCGTAGTACACGAACGCGGGCGGGCTCGGTTCGCCCGATACGAGAATGAACACGATCTCCGCGAGGTTCTGCTCGTTGCGCACGTGATGGCACAGCACGCTGCCCGACATCACGGGCATCCGCCAGTCTGCGACGACGACATCCACGTCGCGCTCGCGCAGCATATCCAGCGCGGCGCGCCCATCTTCCGCGAGACAGGTCGCATAGCCATGCGCTTCACACACGCATTGCCATGCGTCCAGCGTTTCAACGTCGTCATCTACAAGCAGCACTGTCGGCATATCTGGCCTCGCTCTTGACCATTCGATGCACTGCGCTCGCGTCCGCTTCGTGACGTTCGAGCGCGCCTGGATACATTGCTGTCGAAGGAAACCGAAAGCCGGCGCACGTTCCGTTTCGAACAGGATGACGCGCCGGCCCTACGATGCAACTCAACTCATACGGGGAACGGATTGCGTTCCGCGAATCCTTCCTGATGCCAGTACGGATACGCCGGCCGGACCTTGCTCGCTTCATCGAGCTTCGCGACCTGCTCTTGCGTGAGATTCCAGCCCACCGCGCCGAGGTTCTGACGCAATTGCTCCTCGTTGCGCGCGCCGATCAGCACCGTCGATACAGTGGGCCGCTGCAGCAGCCAGTTCAGCGCGATCTGCGGAATCGTCTTGCCCGTTTCTTCAGCGATCGCGTCCAGTGCATCCACCACGCGATACAGATATTCTTCCGGCACGGGCGGGCCCATGTCCGCTGTCTTGTGCAAGCGGCTCTGGTCCGGCAGCGGCTGGCCTCGACGGATCTTGCCCGTCAGACGGCCCCAGCCCAGCGGACTCCACACGACAGCGCCCACGCCCTGGTCGATGCCGAGCGGCATCAGTTCCCATTCGTAGTCGCGTCCGATCAGCGAGTAATACGTCTGGTTCGCCACGTATCGCGGATAACCATAGCGGTCCGCGACATCGAGCGATTTCTGCAGATGCCAGCCCGAGAAATTCGACACGCCCGTGTAGCGGATCTTGCCCGCCCGCACGAGATCGTTCAACGTCGAGAGCGTTTCTTCAACGGGCGTCTTCGCATCGAAGCCATGCAACTGGAATAGATCGATATAGTCGGTTTGCAGACGCTTGAGCGCGTTATCGACTGCCTGGATCAGGTGGAAACGCGACGAGCCCACGGCATTCGGATCGTTTTCATCGAAGCGAAAGGTGGCTTTCGTCGAGATGATGGTCTTGTCGCGGCGCCCTTTCAATGCCTCGCCGAGAATCGATTCCGATGCGCCGTTCGAATAGATGTCGGCGGTGTCGAACATCGTGACGCCGGCGTCGAGACAGATATCGATGAGCTTGCGTGCTTCGGCGACATCCGTTGCGCCCCACGCCTGAAAAAATTCGCCTTTGCCGCCGAACGTGCCCGTGCCGAAGCTGAGTACGGGCACCTTGAATCCTGACGCGCCCAGGTGTCGATATTCCATGTTGGCCTCATTGATGAAACGGTGAATGATGCAGATCGCTCGCAAGCTTCGGTGCGAGCGCAAACGCGGATGCAAAGATCAGGTCGATAGACTACTCCATTGGCCCATAGCGTGCAGGCGTGTCGGCCCACGTCATTCAATTGAAAGAAGCACGCGCATACCCAGAATGAATACTCGCTTGCAAAAGACTTGAGCAAGCGCAGCGCCTGATCCGGAATGCAAAAGCAGACGGGGCGCGCAGATCACTGCGCGCCCCGCTTCTGCTTCTTGCTGTGGCCTCAACCGTTGACGGTCTCGACCTCGCTACGCACCGGCTTGCTCTTGCGGCGCAGCTCTTCCGTCGTTTCGCCGCCGCCATCGGGCAACCAGCCCGGCGGCTGGATCACATGATTGATCGCGATCCACACGCTCTTCGCCGTGACGACATCCCGAATCAGCGTGGCCCAGTGCTCGAACTCGACGACGAACGGATTGCGCGACGTGGTCGGCGTGACAAGACCGTAGCGGCAGGGTTCCTCGGCGCGTTCTTCGACATAGGTGCCGAACAGACGGTCGAAGATGATCAGCACGCCGCCGTAGTTCGCATCGAGATACTCGACGTTCGAAGCGTGATGCACACGGTGCGCGGACGGCGTATTGAACACGTATTCGAGCCAGCCGAGCTTCGGCACCCACGTCGTATGCAGCCAGAACTGGTACAGCAGGTTCATATAGAGCGTCAGCAGCACGACTTCAGGACGCACGCCGAGGAACACGAGCGGCGTGAAGAACATCGCCGAGCCCGTCAGCTTGCCCGTCACGCCGAGGCGGTAGGCAGTGGACAGCGTCAACTGGTTCGGCGAGTGATGCACGGCATGCGTGGCCCAGAAGAAGCGCATCCGGTGCGACGCGCGGTGATACCAGTAGTAGCAGAACTCCTGTCCGATGAAGAGCGCGAACACCATCAGCGCGCTATTGATCGACACAGTGAAGAGCCGGTGGTCCCATGCGAGGGCGAAGACGGGTGTCGCGAGGGAGAGCGGCAACAGCGCGAGCAGCTTGCGCCCGACCAGGTCGAACAGCGAAATCCAGACTTCGTACCACGCGAACGGCGTCGCGGTGCTGCGTTTTTTTCTGCTGAGCACGACTGCTTCGATCAGCGACACGAATACGATGACGGCCGAAGCGTAAAGAGGAAGTTTTCCGAAGTGTTCCATGACGATGCCATAACGGTTGTGGCGGGAGGTATCGTCTGCGGTGGTGTTGGATCAGTCAGTGCATCGCATCCGATAAGCGCACTGTAGTGATAGCCGTCGTTACAGGCTATGCGGAAGTTATTTCAGCCTATGTCACGGCGCCCGGCGCCTTGTGGGACGGGGCTTTCAGGCGTTTTTGCGAGGCGCGGAAACGCCCGTCGAAGGGGAAAAATTGCAGCGTTGCCGTCTGTAGAAGGTCTTGCGAACGGTCGTGCGGCTTACGGACGAATCGCTGCAATGACAACGATTCGCCGAAGCCTCAGCTCGCCATCGTCGCGCGTACCGTGTATTCGCCTTCCGGCACGTCGACCGCGAGCCGTTCCAGCGACGTGTAGAAATCGGACGGCAGCGGCTCGACGGGATAGCCGCGCTTTTCCCACGCGTCCAGCCCGCCCTTCAGCGCGTGGGCATGCCGGATGCCCTTGCGATGCAACTGCGCGATGATGCGCCGCGCCGTCGCCTCGCTCGGACAGACGCAATACACGACGATAGGATGCGCGAGCAGCACGGCGTCGAGCTTGTCCGGCGAGTCGAGATCGAGCGGATAGGCGCCCGCGATGCGGTACGCCTCCTGTTCGCGCACGCTGCGCGGTCGTGCATCGAAGATCAGCGGCGGCGCGTCCGAGCGCATCATCGTGTCGAGCTGGTCGGGGCTGATACGCGTCTTCGCGAGCAGGCGCCGGAACTGCACGCGCCGCACCCAGCGATACAGGAGCACCGTCACGCAGATGGCCGCGAACGCGTCGAAGATCGTGCCGCCGTTGTTCCGGACCAGCAGCATCGCCTGCACGATCTGGTCATGCAGCGCCGCGCCGCCGATCAGATACACGCCCGTCCACAGCGATGCGCCGATAGCGTCCCACAGCAGAAACACGCTGGGCGCGATGGCCGTCGTGCCGAGCAGCGGCGCGGAAATCAGGCCGAGGCCAGGCAGAAACTTGGCGAGCGTGAGAATCGGCGCGCCATGCCGCTCGAAGACGCCGCGCGCCGTCCGCAGCGTCGTATCGAGCGACAGCGAAAAGCGCACGAGTCCGTTCAGCAGCCGCCGGCCGCGCACGCGTCCGACGAAGAACCATAGCGAATCGGCGAGCAGCGTCGCGCCGACGGCCGCGAAGAATACCCCCGCGTACGACACCTGCCCCATCGCCGCCATCGTCCCGGCGAGCATCAGCATCGGCGCGGCCGGCACGGGCACGCCGAGTTGCGTGACGAGCACGCTGAGAAACACGGCCCACGGGCCGAGCGAAGCGGGGATAGCGGTGGGGAAATGCCACACGACAGCGGTCCTTTCAGGCATGGAGCGGGCAGCGTTCTCGCTGAACGGCGCCCGTCGAAACGGTATTGCGCGCCGCCGATGCCGAAGCCGGAAACAAACCCGGCCAGCAAGCGACGCCCGGCGATTCTAGACGGGATTGCGCAATGACGTGTTCCTGCCGTACAACGCGCCGCCTGTCCTTCCATGCAAAAAGTAACGGATTTCACGGTCATTTCCGTGAAACCGCTTGCCGCTTCCGTGTCAGTCCGGATCGGGCACCGTCATGCCGAGCAGCACCGAGCTGACCGACTTGCCGTGCGCATCGATTGCAAGCGAGCGCGTGACGCCGCCGCCGAGCGCATCGCGCAGCACGAAATTGAACGCCGCGAGCCGCGGCAACTCATGGCGCGTCACCTCGCCATGCACGAAATCCGCGAGCCAGGCCTTCACGTGCGCCGCGCTCAGATGGGTGCGCAAATGCTCGTAATGACGCGGGTCGTGACAGATCACCGACACGTTCAGCGTATTACCCTTGTCGCCCGTGCGCGAATGCGCGAGTTCGCGTAGTTGCATGTCAAGCCTCCACGAAAGCGAATGACGGTTTCACGTCGGCGCGCGGCAACAGCACGGATTGCACGGCGAGCACCTCGCGTGTCGATTTCGTGACACCGCCGCCGCCCGCCGGTCCGTTCGTATAGAGCGTTTCGACTTCATTGCCGATGCGCAGCGCTTCTTCCGCCGTGGCCGTGCGTCCGGCGACGCGCACGCGCACTTCGTACGGCTCGCCGCGCTCGTCCGCGGCCGTCTCGCCGTACAGCGAATCGACGCCGATCAGATCGAAGCGCAGTTCGCTCGCGGCGACGCCCGTCAGAGCCAGTCGCTCGCGCACGATGTCGAGCGCGAGCCGCGCGCGCGCGACGGCACCCGGCCCGCCGTACGAAATCTGCCCTTCGCCGATGTAGCCATCCGCATACGCCACCGACACCTTCAACGTATCCGTGCGCACCGTGCCCTTGCCGCCCGTCACGCGCACCCGGTCCACCGCTTCTTCCGCGACGTCGACCCCGGTGAAATCGGCGACCACATCCGGTTGCAGATAGCGGGCCGGGTCGTGAATCTCGTAGATCAGTTGTTCCTTGCAGGTCGCCGCGCTGACACGGCCGCCCGCATGCGGCACTTTCGTGATCGTGACGGCCCCGTCCGCCGTGACTTCGCCGATAGGGAAACCGAGCCGCGCGAGCTTCGGCACGTCCTTGTAGCCGGGATCGGCGAAATAGCCGCCCGTGATCTGCCCCGCGCATTCGAGCAGATGCCCGACGACCGTCGCCTGCCCGAGCGTCGCCCAGTCGTCCATGCGCCAGCCGAACGCGTGGATCAGCGGCGCCGTGAACAAGGACGGATCGGCGACGCGCCCGGTCAGCACGATATCGGCGCCCGCATCGAGCGCGGCGACGATGGGCGCTGCGCCCAGGTAGGCATTCGCCGACACGATGCGCTCGCGATACGCCGCGACGTCATCGCCCGACTCCTCGAAACGGAACTGGCCTTGCAGCACGACGTCGAGCACGTCGTCGCCGCTCACCGCTGCGACCTTCAGGCCGCCCAGACCGAGCGACTGCGCGATCTGCGCCGTCTTGCGCGCGGCCGCGTGCGGATTGGCCGCGCCCATGTTCGAAATGATCCGCACACCGTTGCGCGCGGCAACGGGCAGCACGGCGCGCATGCGTGCTTCGAGCAGCGGATCGTAGCCGAGTTGCCAATCTTTGCGTTTCGCCTGCTGCGCGATCGCGATGGTCCGCTCAGCCAGGCACTCGAACACGAGAAAGTCGAGCTGTCCGTGCTCCGCCAGTTCGACGGCGGGCTCGATACGGTCGCCCGAGTAACCTGCGCCGGCTCCGAGCCTGACGCGTCGTTCGCGCTGATTTGCTGTCATTGCCGCACCACCCTCTGCTAAAACTCACAACGAAAAAATACCCAGCACGACGCACGCAAGCGTCATCACGATCGACGCGCCGAACAGCAGCGGAAACGTGAACTTCTGATGCTCGGCGAGTTCGATCCCGCACAGGCCGACCACGAGAAACGTCGCGGGCGTCAACGGGCTGACGGGAAAGCCCGTCGTCATCTGACCGAGCAGCGCCGCCTGGCCGACCTGCACGGAGGGCACGCCGAGTTGCCCCGCCACTTCGGCGATCACAGGCAGCACGCCGAAATAGAACGAATCGGGGTCGAACAGCATGCTGAGCGGCATCGAAAGCAGGCCGAGCACGACGGGAATGTGACCCGCCATGCCAGGCGGCACGAAGCCGACAGCGGCCTGCGCCATCGCTTTCAGCATGCCGCTGCCCTGCATGATCCCCGTGAACACGCCGGCCGCGAGCAGAATGCCCGCCATCATCAGCGCGGCGCGTGCGTGGGCATCGATGCGCTTGCGCTGCATGTCGACGTTCGGATAGTTCACCATCAGCGCGATGCACAGGCCGACCATGAACATGATCGCGGGCGGGATCTTCTCGCCCATCACGACCATCGTGCCGAGCACGATCACCGTCAGCACGATGTTGAACCAGAAGTTCTGCGGACGGCGCAGCGCCTGCTCCTCGGGCGTCAGCTCGCGTTGCGGCATCGGAATCCCGCCCGCCGCGCCCGACACGCCGAGCCGCTTTTCTTCGCGACGCCCCAGCCAGTACGCCGTGCCGAACACGAACACGAGACCGATCGCCTGCACGGGGATCAACGGATTGAAGAGCGCCGAGACGGGCAGATGCAGCGACGCGGACGCGCGGATCATCGGCCCCGTCCACGGCAGGAAGTTGATGCCCGCCGCCAGCGACACGGCCGCCGCCAGCACGCGCTTGTCCATTTGCAGACGCTCGTAGAGCGGCAGCATCGCCGGAATCGTGACGAGAAAACAGACGGCGCCCGAGCCGTCCAGATGGATCAGCAGCGCCAGCAGCGTCGTGCCCATCACGATGCGCGTCGGCCGCGTGCCGACCGCCCGCAGAATCCGGTCGATGATGGGATCGAGCGTGCCCGCGTCGGTGATCGTGCCGAAGTACAGGATCGCGAACACGAACATGCCGACCACGGGCGCCAGGCTCTTCAACCCGTCGACGACGAACTTGCTGGTCTGCAGCCCGAACCCGCCGATCAGCGACGCCGCAATCGGCACGATGATCAGCGCGACGAGCGGCGACATGCGCTTCGAAAGAATGGCGCCGAGCAGTACGGCGATGGTGATGAGCCCCAGTGAAGGCAGCATGTGCGTGTCTCCAGATCTTGTCTTTTAATGGCTTCGAGCGTAAGTTCAGCGCAGCAATAACACAATTGAAATGATTTGATCGCAGCAATCAAAAACCGTTATGGATCTGAATCTTCGCGACATCCGCGCCTTCGTCACGGTCGCCAACGCGGGCAATTTCACGCGCGCCGCCGCCCGCCTGCATCTATCGCAGCCGGCGCTCACCGTGCAGATACGGCGGCTCGAAGAGACCGTCGGCGCGCGGCTGTTCGACCGCAATAGCCGCACCGTCGCGCTCACGCAAACGGGCCGCGAACTGCTGCCGCTGCTGCAGCGCTCGCTCGACGACATGGAGCGCGTGCTGCGCGACGCCCGCGCGCTCGGCGACGGATCGAGCGGCACCGTGCGCCTCGCGTGTCTGCCGACGTTCGCGGCGAGCGCGCTGCCCGATCTGATCCAGGCGTTCAGAAAGCGCGTGCCGCAGGCGCAGTTCCAGATTCGCGACGTCGTCGCGAGCACGGTGAATGCGCTCGTGCGCAATGAAGAGGCCGATATCGGGCTGACGGGCGGCGACACCTTCGACGCGGCGCTCGAAGTGCTGGTCGAGGGCGCCGACCGGCTCGTGGTGGTGTGCCCGAAAGACCATGCGCTGGCCCGCAAGCGTCGCGTATCGGTCAGCGATGTCGCCGCGTCGCCGCTCGTGCTGACGGCGCAAGGCACGAGCGTTCGCAGCGTCGTCGATGCCGCGCTCGAACAGGCCGGCTGCGCGCCCGAGATCGCCTGCGAGCCGACCTACATGATGACGGCCGTCGCGATGGTGCGCGGCGGGCTCGGCGTGACGATCCTGCCGGCAACGGCCCGCGAGGTGCTGGCCGAACGGGATCTGATCGCGAAGCCCATCGACGATCCTTCGTTCGTGCGGCCCATCGCGCTGATCAGGAAACGCGGCCGCACCTTGCCGCGCGTCGCAGAAGCGTTCGTGACACTGATTGCTAAACGCATGAAGTGATCGCCGGAAAAACCCGAACACTTGACATGCGCGCGTCACATGACACGCTGAGTGGATGGGACGCACGAGTATTCGCGATCAATATCGGGAAATCGCTATTGCCCGTTGCATGCATCTCCGCCTACTCTTGAGGTCGGCCAGCGGTCATACCCTGCATCGCAAGCGGCGTCGTCGAACGCTGCGTTCGGCATTCATTCCGAGGCGTTACGCATCACATGTCAGCGTACAAGTTCAAGCTCCTGATCGTCGACGACGACGTCGCGACGGTGCGCATCATGAGCGATATGCTTTCCAGTTACGGAGAACGGCGCTTTGCGCTGTCGGGTGAAATGGGTCTGCTCCTCGCGCGCCAGTCCACACCGGACCTGATTCTGCTCGACGCCAGCATGCCCGGCATGACGGGCTTCGACTTCTGCGAAATCCTGAAGGCCGACAGCGAACTCGCGAAAATCCCGGTGATCTTCGTCACCAGCCACGACGCGCCCGCGCTCGAAATCGATGCGTTCCGGCTAGGCGCAGCCGATTACGTGACGAAGCCGCTGAACGCCACCCAATTGCGCGCACGCGTCGAGACGCAGCTGCGCAGGCGGCTGAAGATCCTGAACCAGTCGGAGAGCTTTCGCGCCGGCCTGTTCCTGCCGCCCATGCTCGGCGCGTTGCCGGACAACGTTCTGGTCGTCGACAGCGATCCCGCCCGCTCGAGCCGCCTGCAGGACCTGCTGCACGATCTGGGCCGCTGCACGTCCGCGACGACGGGCGCGCAAGCACTCGAACGCGCGCTGCACAGCCTGCCGACCGTGATTCTCGTGGACGCCGCGTTGTCGGACACGAGCGGCTTGCAGCTATGCGCGGCATTGAAGAAAGAGTCGCGGCTCGAAGGCGTGCCCGTGCTGTTGATGACGGACGGCGCGGCCAGCGACAACGCCGACTATGAAGGCGCACTGCTGAACGGTCTCGCCGACAGCGTGCTGAATCGCGCGCAACCCACCGTGCTCAAGGCGCGCGTGAAGCAGGCGATTGCGTCGGTGCACGCGGACCAGAAACGGATCGGCGCGATGCGCGAGTACTGGCTCGCCGTGGAGAAAGCCGCGCGGCGTGTCGAACGCAAGGACGGCGAGGGGACAGTTCCCGATTGATCAGGGGGCGAAAGCGCTTTCGCCCCCTTATTGGTTCTTCGCAGTACGCCGCGAGCGCCCGCTCAGAACCCCGCTGCGAGACCGTCGCGCCGGCTGTCGCTCGCCGCGACATAGCCACGATCGGGGTCGTTGCGGTCGAGCTTCCAGATGAACTGGCCGGAGCCAAAATCCATATACGGATCGTCGATCGACTTGATCGTGTGGCCGAGGTCCTTGAGTTCGCTCGCGACGCGCGGATCGAGCGTCGCTTCGATGTCGACGGAGAAGTCGCGGTTGACCTTCCAGCGCGGCGCGTCGCAAGCGGCCTGCGGCTGCTGGCCGTAGTCGAGCATCCGCACGACGGTCTGCAAATGGCCTTGCGGCTGCATGTCGCCGCCCATCACGCCGAAGCTCATCACGGCTTCCTGCTGGCCATTCACCTGCTGCGTGAGGAACGCCGGGATGATCGTGTGGAATGGCCGCTTGCCGCCTTCCACGACGTTCGGCGACTTCGGGTCCATCGAAAAACCGCAGCCGCGGTTCTGCAGCGAAATGCCCATGCCGGGCACGACGCAGCCCGAGCCGAACCCCATGTAGTTCGACTGGATGAAGCTGACCATCATGCCGCGCTCGTCCGCCGCCGACATGTAGATCGTGCCGCCCGTCTTCGGCATGCCGAAGTCGAACTGCGTCGCGCGGTTCGGGTCGATCAGCTTCGCGCGCGATTTCAGGTAGGCGTCGTCGAGCATCTGCTCGGGCGTCACTTCCATCGAACGCGGATCGGCGACGTAGCGGTAGACGTCGGCGAAGGCGAGCTTCATTGCTTCGATCTGCAGATGCTGCGATTCGATGCCGTCGAGCTTCATCGAAGCCACGTCGAACTGTTCAAGGATGCCGAGCGCGATCAGCGCGGCGATGCCCTGCCCGTTCGGCGGAATTTCGTGCACGGTGTAGCCGCGATAGTCCTTGCCGATCGGCTCGACCCAGTCGGGCTGATAGTTGCGCAGATCGTCGAACGTCATCGCGCCACCGGCTTCACGCGCAAAGGCCGCGATGCGCTCCGCGATTTCGCCTTCGTAGTAAGCGCGCGGGCCTTTTTCCGCGAGCAGGCGCAGGGTCTTCGCGTGGCCCGGCATGCGGATCAGTTCGCTGACTTCGGGCGCGCGGCCATGCGGCATGAAGGCGTCGGCGAACCCCGGCTGGTTCTTCAGTTCGGGCACGGCGGCCGCCCACTTGCGCGCGACGACGCTCGCCACCGCGTGGCCACGCTCGGCGATCTCGATGGCGGGCTCCATCAGGTCCGCGAACGGCAGCGAGCCGAACTTCTTATGCAGCGCTTCCCAGCCAGCGATTGCGCCCGGCACCGTCACCGTATCCCAGCCGCGCACGGGCTGCGTGGCGACGCCATTGTTTTCGCCGTATTTGCGTTTGAAGTAATCGACGTTCCATGCGGCGGGCGCGACGCCCGAGGCGTTCAGGCCGTGCAGCTTCTTGCCGTCCCACACGAGCGCGAATGCATCGCTGCCCAGACCGTTCGACACCGGCTCGACCACGGTGATCGCCGCAGCCGCCGCGATTGCGGCATCGACGGCATTGCCGCCTTTCCACAGCATGCGCAAGCCCGCCTGTGCGGCGAGCGGCTGCGAAGTCGACACGATGTTGCGCGCAAAGACGGGCATGCGCAGCGTGGGATACGGGTTCTGCCAGTTGAAGCTTGTCATGTTGTCACTCTCAGGTTTTGCCAGTTCAGCCACAGCGCCGTCTTGAGCAACGGCGCTGTGTAAATAAATCAGGACTCGCGCGGATCGAGCGCGTCACGCAGACCGTCGCCGAGCAGGTTGAAGCCGAGCACGGCGAGGAAGATCGCGATGCCGGGGAAAATCGACATCCACGGCGCCTGGCTCACGAAATCCTTCGCGGTGTTGAGCATCGATCCCCACGACGGCGAGGGCGGCAATTGTCCGAGCCCGAGAAACGACAGGCTCGCTTCGGCGATGATCGCGCTCGCCACCGTGAGACTCGCCTGCACGATGATGGGCGGCAGCACGTTCGGCAGAATGTAGCGCAGAATGATGCGCCCGTGATCGAGGCCGATCGCGCGCGCGCCTTCCACGTACTCTTCGGCCTTCACGCTGATCGCCTGCCCGCGTGTGAGGCGGATGAAGCGCGGCATCGCCGAAATGCCGATCGCGGCCATAGCGTTCGTCAGGCTCGGGCCCAGAAACGCACTCAACGCAATCGCGAGAATCAGGAACGGAATGGACAGCAGCGCGTCGGCGATACGCGAGATCACGCCGTCGACGAGCTTGCCGAAGTAGCCCGCGAGCAGCCCGAGCGGCACGCCCAGCACCACGGCAATGCCGACCGATACGACGCCCGCCAGCAGCGACGCGCGCGCGCCGTACAGCAGACGGCTCAGCACGTCGCGGCCGAGTTCGTCGGTGCCGAACCAGTGTGCCGCCGACGGCGCCTGGCGCACGGTCATGAAGCTCGCCTGCACCGGGTCGTACTGCGTGAGCCACGGCGCGAACAGGGCCATCACGACGATCAGCGCGACCAGCAGCGCGCCGAACACGGCCGCCTTGTTGCGCATGAAGCGCACGAGGCCGCGGCGCTTGCGGCGCGGCAGCGTCGCCGCTGCGGCGGAACGTGCATCGATTGAAGTAGCCATCAACTGCGCCTCAGTCGGGGATTGAGCAGGATATACAGCACGTCGGCGCACAGATTCACGACGATGAACGCCAGCGCCGTGACGAGCACGACGCCTTGCACGACGGGGTAATCGCGATTGAACACGGCATCGACGACCAGCTTGCCGAAACCGGGAATTGTGAACACCTGTTCGGTCAGCACGGCGCCCGCGAGCAGTTCGCCGAACAGCAATGCGAGCACGGTGACAATGGGGATCAGCGCATTGCGGAACGCATGCTTGACGACCACGGCGCCGCGCAACAGACCTTTCGCGCGCGCAGTACGGATGTAGTCGGTGCGCAGCACGCCGAGCATCGCGCTGCGCGTGTGGCGCATCAGTTGCGCGCCGAGCGCGGCGCCCAGCACGAATGCGGGCATCAGCATGGTCTTGATGCTGAGCCAGAAGTCCTCGCCCGGCGACACATAGCCCGACGACGGCAGCAGATGCCAGCGCACCGAGACAATGAAGATCAGCATGATGCCGAGCCAGAAGTTCGGTATCGACATGCCCGAGAGCGCGAAGATGTTCGCCGCGTAATCGAGCGGCCCGCCGCGGCTCGCCGCCGAAATCACGCCGGCCGGAATGCCGATGCCGATTGCGAGGATCATCGCCATGACCGCGAGCTGGAGCGTGACGGGCAGCTTCTGCGCGATCAGCGAGCGCACGGGCACGTCCGTGCGCAGCGACGAACCGAGATCGCCGCGCGCGACGTCGCGCACCCACAGCGCGTACTGCGTCGGCACGGGCTGGTCGAGGTGATACTTGACGCGCAGCGTCGCGATGACCTGCGCGTCCTGATCTTCGCCCGCCATCGCCAGCACCGGGTCGCCCGGCAGCAGCTTCTGCAGGCCGAAAATCAGCATCGACACCAGGATCAGCGTCGGCACGGCCACCAGCATGCGATTCGCGATGATCCGCAGCATGACGCTCAGCCCTTCACCGACACGCCGCGCAGGCGCACGAGACCGTCGGCGGAAGGCGTGAAGCCCTGCACTTTCTTCGACAGCACGAACGGCCACGGTTGCGCGTACAGATAGACGATCGGGTCGTCGTCGGCGAGGATCTTGCCGGCGGCGTCGTAGTCCGTCTTGCGCTCGGCCGGCGTGAGCCGCGTGCGCGCGTTATCGAGCAGCGAGTCGACCTGCTGGTTGCAGTAATGCGCGTAGTTCAGGTTGCCCGCGCAGGTATTGAACTGATGCAGGTTGCCGTCCGGATCGACGCGGCCCGACCAGCCCGTGTACATCGCCTCGAAATCGCCGCTATGTCCGGCGTTCAGTTCCGTTGCGTAATCGCTCGGACGCAGCTTCAGCGTGATGCCCGACTCGCTCAGCATCGCCTGCAGCATCTGTGTGATCTGGCTCGCGACCGTGTTGTTCGGATACGCGAACTCGATGGTCGGATGCTCCTGCCCTGCTGCTTTCAGCAACGCTTTGGCTTTCGCGACGTCGCGCTTCGTGGTCGGCAGCGACGTGTTGTAGTACGGGCTCGACTTCGGAATGCCCTGGTTGGCCGGCGAGAAAATGCCGGCGCCGATCACCTGATCGATGGCCTCGCGATCGATCGACAGTTCGAACGCCTGGCGCACGCGTTTGTCTTTCAGCGGATTGTTGCCGCGCGGCCCGTTGTTGATGTTGAAGGTCACGTAGTAGAAGCCGAGACCCGTCACCGGCTTGAACTGAATGTTCGCGTCGCCCTTCACCGACGCGACATCGGAAGGCGCGAGACGTTCGAGCATATCGAGCGAGCCCGAACGCAGGTTTGCGAGCCGCACGGTGCTGTCCGGAATCGGCTGGAACACGACGCGCTGGATCGGGTACTTGTCCGCGTCCCAATAGCCCGCGAACTTCTCCAGCACCACGCGATCGTTCTGCACGCGCTGCACGAACTTGTACGGCCCCGAGCACACAGGGTGCGATCCGACGCCGGCGGCGTCCGCGAGCGTCTTCGGCGCGAGCATCATGCCCGCGCGATCGGACAACGTGGCGAGCAGCGCGGCGTCCGGCTGCTTCAACACGATCTTGACGGTGCTGTCGTCGACGACATCGACGTGATCGATGGATGACAACTCGCTTTTGCGGTTGCTGGTCGGCAGACTGCGGTAGCGGTCGAGATTCTCTTTCACGGCCGCCGCGTTGAACGGCTCGTCGTTCTGGAACTTCACGCCCTGGCGCAGCTTGAAAGTCAGGCTCTTGCCGTCGGGGCTCGTCGTCCACGACGTGGCGAGCATCGGCACGATTTTCAGATCGGGCGATACATCCACGAGCGAATTGCACAGCGACGCAAACACGATGCGGTCGACGAACTGCACGCTGCGGGCCGGATCGAGCGAGCCGATATCGTCCTGCAAGCCAATGCGGATGGTGCTCTGGGCCATCGCGGCGGAAGCGCCCAATGCGAGCGCGGCGGCAATCAACATTCTTCGCATGCGTTATGTCCTTGTTGCAGTTCGGGTTGCCATCAGAGGGTTGTGCTATGGGTTCGCCGTCAGTGCCGCCTGCTTCTCGCGGTAGATCGCGAGGCGCTCGTTCAGCTTCGTGCTGACGCTCGCGGCGAGCGGCGCGCCGCCGCCCGCGTTCTGCACGTCGCGCCAGAAATGACAGGCAACTTGTCGTCCGCCCGGCAGTGTTTCGGCGATCGGACGCTCCTGCGAGCAGCGCGGCTTCGCGTGCGGACAGCGCGTATGAAAACGGCAGCCCGGCGGCGGCGCGGTCGGGCTCGGCAGATCGCCTTGCAAGGCGGGCTTCGTGCGCCGCTCGTGCGGACTGCTGGCGGGAATCGCGCGCAACAGCGCCTGCGTGTAGGGGTGGAGCGGCGCGTCGAACAGTTCGTCGACCTGTGCCAGTTCGACGATTTCGCCGAGATACATCACCGCGACGCGGTCGCTCATATGGCGGATCACGGCGAGATCGTGCGCGACCATCACGAGCGTGAGACCGAGTTCCGCTTTCAGCGATTCGAGCAGATTGATGACCTGCGCCTGCACGGACACATCGAGCGCCGACACCGGCTCGTCGCCGACGATCAATTTCGGCTCACCCGCCAGCGCCCGCGCAATGCCGATACGTTGCCGCTGCCCGCCCGAAAACTCATGCGGATAGCGCTCCGCATACGCGGGCTGCAGACCGACTTTGGTCAGCAGTTGCGCCACCCGATCGCGGCGCTCCGACGCATTGCGCGCGAGCCCATGAAACGCCACCGGCTCGGCGATGATCTGCCCGACGGTCATGCCGGGGTTCAGCGACGCGAACGGGTCCTGAAAAATGATCTGCATCTCGCGGCGCAAGCGGCGCAGCTTTGCGCCCTGCCAGTGCGTGATGTCTTCGCCCTGATACAGCACGTGACCTTGCGTCGCGTCGATCAGGCGCAGCAGCAGACGGCCGAGCGTCGACTTGCCGCAGCCCGATTCGCCGACGATCGCAAACGTCTCGCCCGTCTGCACGGCGAACGACACTTCATTGACGGCGTGCACAGTCGGCGTGCGCGCGAACATCTGGCGCTCGCCGCCGAAGCGTTTGGTCAGCGCGCTCGCTTCGAGGATGGGTGTCGCGATATGCGTCGCGCTCGTCATGTCAGTTCCTTCTGCTGCACAGGCTTGACGAGCTGCTCGACAGGCGCGAGCCAGCATGCGACGCGATGCTCGCCCGAGAGCGTTCTATCGGGCGGCGCGGCTTCGATGCAGCGCTGCTCCGCGAACGGACAGCGCGGCGCGAAGCGGCAGCCGCGCGGCATCTGTTCGGGCGACGGCACCGAGCCGCGAATGGTCGCGAGCGAGCCTTCGCGCTTGCCGACTGACGGAATCGCGCCCATCAAACCGATCGTGTACGGATGCTGCGGATCGTCGAACAGATCGGCGACCGTGCCGTATTCGACGATCCTGCCCGCGTACATCACCGCGACGTGATCCGCGACTTCAGCGACCACGCCGAGGTCGTGCGTGATCAGCAGCATCGCCGTGCCCGTTTCTTTCTGCAGCGTGCGCACGAGTGACAGCACCTGCGCCTGGATGGTCACGTCGAGCGCGGTGGTCGGTTCGTCGGCGATCAGCAGACGCGGGCTGTTGGCGAGCGCCATGGCGATCATCACGCGCTGGCGCATGCCGCCCGACAGTTGATGCGGGAACGCGTCGAGCCGGGTTTCAGGTGCGGGAATATGGACGAGGCGCAGCATCTTCAGCGCTTCTTCGCGGGCCTCTGCGCGACTGACGCCGCGATGCCGCCGGATGCTCTCGCCAATCTGCTCGCCGATCGTGTAGGCGGGATTGAGCGAGGTCATCGGCTCCTGGAAGATCATCGACATCCGGTTGCCGCGAATGTCGGCCAGTTCGCGCTCGGACAACTCGAACAGATCCACGCCCTCGAAATGCGCAGTGCCGCCGACGCGCCGCGCGGGCGGACTCGCGAGCAGCCCCATCAGCGCCAGCGACGTGACGCTCTTGCCGCAACCCGACTCGCCGACCATGCACAGCGTCTCGCCCGCATGAACCGGGAACGAGACGTTGTCGACGACATTCGGCACATCGGGCGCGTTCGAAAACTTCAACGAGAAGCCGCGTACATCGAGAACCGGCCGGCGTTCAGCACCGGTCATGCCTGGGTACTCCGCATCGTATTGCTCGTCCTTGCAGATCGTCATCGAACGATCATACTGGCGGCCTACGTACAAAAAATATTAAACTTTCTTTTCCATACTTAAGTTTTTCTCATGAGTCGATCGAGCGATCGGCCGTGAAACTCGGATCCGGAACCGCCCATGCCGACGCTTCGCATGTTGAAGACTTTCAAGGCCGTTGCCCGCACCGGTTCGTTCTCGGCCGCCGCCGATAAGGTCGCGCTGACGCAAGCCGCCGTCAGCCTGCAGATGCGCGGACTCGAAGAGGCGTTGGGGCGGCAGCTGTTCGATCGCAGAGGCAGACAAATTACGTTGACGCAGCACGGCCAGTCGATCTGGCCAAAAGTCGAGCAGATTCTCGATCTGCTTGCAGAACTGGAAGGGAAGCCGACGGATGCGATGGAAGGGCCTGTCACCATCGGCGCGGTGGTGTCGGTGATCGGGGCGCTGTCGCTGGCGGTGGCGCGACTAAAGGCTGCTCATCCCCGGCTCGACGTGCGCCTGCTCTCGGCACGCTCCGACGAACTGGCGAACATGGTGGAAGTCGGCGAAGTCGACGTTGCCGCCGTGGTCGCGCGTGCCGACGAAACACTGCCCGACACGCTGAAATGGACCACGCTCTACACCGAACCGATGATGCTGATCGTGAGCCGCGACGTCGCCGACAATGACCCGCAGCGCATCTTGCGCAGCCACGGCTTTCTGCGTTTCGACCGGCGCGTGCGCACCGGCCAGGTGGTCGAGCAGGCGCTGGAGAAAGCGGGCCTGATGGTCAACGAGTATCTCGAACTCAATTCGATCGAAACGATCGTCGCGCTGGTGCGCGAGAAGGTCGGCGTCGCGGTGCTGCCGCTGCTGATACGCGGCAACTGGCTGAACGACCCGCTGTTGCGCGTGATCCCCATTGCCAGCCCGCCGACGCTGCGCACGGTCGGCATGGTGCAGCGCGCGTCGGACGACCGCAAGGCGCTGATGCGCGAGATCGTCGATACGCTGCAAGCGATGCCGCGCGAAAGAACGTGACGCGCCGCGACGACGCGCCGGCCTAACCTTCCATCATCCGCATCGGCGAAGCGACACGGCCGCGTCCGGCGTGCTTCGCTTCATAGAGCTGGCGGTCGGCGGCATCGATGAGTTCGGCGGGCTGCGCGTCGTCAGTCGGGATCAGCGTCGCGACGCCCGCCGAGATCGTCACCGTCTCCGCGCACCCCGAATCGAGATGTTCGAGCTTGAGCGCGCGCACGCCCTCTTCCATGCGCATAGCAAGACGCGCCGCCGCTTCGAGCGGCGTGTTCGGCAGCAGGCAGGCGAACTCCTCGCCGCCATAGCGGCCGACCGTGTCGTAAGGGCGGCGCAGCGTTTCCGTCAGCCGTTTTGCGACGGTTTGCAGACAGCGGTCGCCCGCCTGATGCCCGTAACGGTCGTTGTAGCGCTTGAAGTAATCGACATCGACCATCACCAGCGACAGCGGCGCCGATTCGCGCAGGCAGTGCCGCCAGCTCGCGTCGAAATCCTCTTCGAACTTGCGCCGGTTGCCGACGCCCGTCAGCCCGTCGACGAGCGCGATCGAGCGCAGCACGTCGCCCTGCATCTTCAGCGACAGATGCGCGCGCACCCGCGCACGCACGATGGCCGGCTTGACGGGTTTCGTGATGAAGTCGACGGCACCGAGCGACAGGCCGTACTCTTCGTCGGCCTCGTCGGTCTGCGCGGTGACGAAGATGATGGGAATCGTGTGCGTCAGCGGATCGGCCTTCAGGCGGCGGCATACTTCGTGGCCGTCCATGCCGTCCATCACGACGTCGAGCAGGATCAGGTCGGGCATCACCTTGCTGCATAGCTCGAGGGTCTGCGCGCCGCTGGTCGCCATGAACACGTCGCAGTCGTCCTTGAAGAGCGCATGCAGCGCGCGGACGTTCGTGGGCTGATCGTCAGCAATGAGCACTTTCGGACGCCGCGTGAAGGTGTGAGCCCAGTCTCCGGGGATGTGTTCTAGCATGTCAGGTTATCCAGCATCTCGCGCGTGCTTGCGGCGGCCGTGACGAAATCGAGCGCTTCGATCTCGGCGAGCAGCCGGTCGAAGCGTGGCTGCAACGCCGACGGCACATGCGGCGCGAGCGTTTCGGCGAGATCGAGCGCTTCCAGATTGGACGACTCCAGCCGTTCGAGCAAACGGCCAAGCCGCTCGCGATATTCGTCCGTCTGCAGCTGCGCGGCGCTCGCCGCCTGCGCGCCCTGCTTGCTGCCGAACACGACACGCAACTGCGCGACGCTGTCGAGCAGCAGCCGTTCGAGTCTGTCCACTTCGGCGTGCGAGACACATGCCGCTGAGTCTTCTCCGTCCGCCTCGATCACGCGATGTTCGAGCGCTGCCGCGACATCGGCAAGCGCCTTGGCGCCCATCGTGCCCGCGCTGCCCTTGATCGCATGCAGCAGCGCCGCGCTGCGCCCGGTGCCGCCGTGCTCCGCTTCGTCGCGCAAATCGTCGAGATGCCGTTCCATTTCGCTGACGAACACGCCAAGCGCCTTGCGGATCAGATCTTCACTGCCGCCAAAGCGCCCGACGACCGATTCCTTCCGTTCGAGCAATTCGTTCACGGCAGGCTCATCGACGGTGCTCGCGTTCACCGTCGATGCCGGCGGTGCGCCGGCTCGCGTGTGGGTCAGCAACACGTCGACCAGTTGCGCGACGTCGATCGGTTTGCCGACATGGTCGTTCATGCCCGCCGCAAGACACGCGTCGCGGTCCGCGCGCGTCGCGTTGGCCGTCATCGCGATGATCGGCAGCGCGGCGAAGCGCTCATGCGAGCGGATCAGCCGCGTCGCTTCGAGACCGTCGACGTCCGGCATCTGCATGTCCATCAACACGGCGTCGAACACACGCGTGCCCGTCAGCACCTTCTCGACGCCTTCCAGGCCGCTTTCGGCGAGCGCCACCTGCGCGCCTTCGCGGCTCAACAAGCCTTCGGCCACTTCGCGGTTCAACGGATTATCTTCGACGACCAGCAACGTGAGGCCGGCCAGGCGTCCCGCGCCCGCCGGTGCATGCGCCGGCCTCCGTTTCACGTGCGTGGTCTTCTGGCCCGTCAGCACGCGCTGCACGGTCTGCGCAAGCTGCTTCGGCGTGACGGGTTTCGTGACGAAGGCATCGAACGGCATGTCATCGGATTCCTGCGCGGCGGCGAGCACTTCCTGACCGTACGCGGTGATCATCACGATAGCGGGCGTGCTGCGGCCCGCGCGCGCTTCGTCGATGCGCCGCGCCGCCGCCAGGCCGTCGAGGTCGGGCATGCGCCAGTCGAGCAGGATCACGTCGTAGCCTTCGTTCTCGCGCTCGGCGGCGCTCGTCAGCTTGACGGCCGAAATGCCACCCGGCACCACGTCCGCCTCCCAGCCGAGCGCACGCGCCGTGCGCGACAGCACTTCGCGCGCAATGCCGTTGTCGTCGGCGACGAGCACGCGCAAGCGCCGGTCGCGCGGCTGGTACAGATCGAAGTGATCCGCGGGCACCACGTCGCTGACACCGAGATTGATGTCGAACCAGAAGCGGCTGCCCTTGCCGAGTTCGCTCGCCACTTCGAGCCTGCCGCCCATCAGTTCGACGAGCCGCCGGCTGATCGCGAGGCCGAGGCCCGTGCCGCCGAAACGGCGCGTGGTCGACACTTCGGCCTGGCTGAAGCCTTCGAAAATCTGCGTGAGCTGCGCCTCGCTGATACCGATGCCGCTGTCCGTCACCGCGATGCGCACGCGCACGCCGTTATCGAGCCGCGACAGCAGCGTGAAACTGACGACGACCTGGCCTTTGATCGTGAACTTGAGCGCATTGCCCGCGAGATTCACGAGCACCTGTTGCAGCCGCAAACTGTCGCCGATCACGACGGGCGGCAGGTCCGGGCTGATGTCGAACAGGACTTCGACTTCCTTGTCGTACTGATTGCCCGAGAGCACGACGCCGAGATCCTGCATCAGCGGCTCGATTTCGAACGTATGCGTGTCGAGCTGAAGCTTGCCGGCTTCGATCTTCGAGTAATCGAGAATATCGTTCAGCAAACCGAGCAACGACTTCGCGGCCGTTTCGGCCTTGACGACATAGCCGCCCTGCCGCTCGTTGAGTCCCGTCGACTGCACGAGATCAAGCATGCCGAGCACCGCGTTCAACGGCGTGCGGATTTCGTGGCTCATGTTGGCGAGGAACGCCGATTTCGCCGCATTCGCCGCGTCGGCCTGCTGCTTGGCGTCGCGCAGCCGAAGCTCGATATTGCGCGGCTCGGTGACATCGTGATTCACGCCCGTCATGCCGATGGGTTTGCCCGCGGCATCGTACTGAACCGTGAACGTCGTCTGGATATGGCGGATTTCGCCGTCGGGCAGCACGATCCGGTAAAGCGGCAGATCGATGTGCTTCGCGGCAAGTTTCCCGGCAAACGCCGCTTCCAGTTTTTCGACTGCGGGGGCGCGGTCTTCTTCGTACACGCGCGACAGCCAGTGCTCGAAGCGCAGACCGTCAGCAGGTGTCGACGCGTAGCCGAAAATCTCGAACATGCGCGGGTTCCAGCGCAGCGCGTCGCTCGCAAACTCCCATGACCAGATACCCAGTTCGGCGATGTCCGCAGCCAGCAGCAACTGGTCGCGCGCTTCCGACAACGCGGCGCGCTCGCGAATCTGTTCGGACATGTCGGTGATCACGCAGACGAAGCGGCGCTCGCGGCCCGTCACCATCGTCCCCGTCGACACATGGATGGGAAACTCGCTGCCGTCCTTGCGCAGGCCCGCCAGCTCGCATTCGCTGGCGATCTCGCGTGCGTCCTGGTTGCCGTTCTCGGCGAACTGCGACGCGTAGCGGGTGAACAGTTCGTTGACCGTGCCCGACACGAGCACGCGCACATCCTTGCCGGCGATCTCGCGTTCCGCATAACCGAAGGCCTTCTCGCCCGCCGGGTTGAGCGTCAGGATCACGCCCGAGCGGTCGAGCGTGAGGATGGGATTGACGGCCGTGTCGAGAATCGCGCGCGTCGTTTCGAGACTCGTGGCCAGCTTGCGCTCGATGCGCGTGCGAGCGTTCGCGTTGCGCACCAGCCGCCAGCCGAACACGGCGAGCATCAGCACGAGCACGGTCGTGCCTGCCGCATGCCACAACGTGTCCGACCACCAGGGCGCGAGGATCTCGTCCTGTGCAAGCGCCGCGGCGACGAACAGCGGGTACTGGCTCAGATTGCGCACGCTGTTCAGGCGCGTCACGCCGTCCTGCGCGGACTTCGACACGAAGCGGCCCGATTCGCCCGATTGCCGATGGACCTTGAAGAGCATCGTGTCGGTGATGTTCTTGCCGACGAAGCGTGCTTCAAACGGACGGCGCACGATCATGATGCCGTTGTCCGCGACGAGCGCGACGGCGCCGTATCGGCCGATGTCCAGGCTGTCGTAAAAGTGCGAGAAGAAATCGATGTCGATGGTCGCGAGCGCAACGCCCGCGAACTGCCCGTCCGGTCCGTCGATGCGGCGCGATACGGGGATGATCCATTTCCCCGTCGAACGGCTTTTCACGGGCATGCCGACGTGCGGACCGCGGTCCGTGTGCGTGCGGTGGTAGACGAAATACTCGCGGTCGGCGTTGTTGAAGGTCCTGGCGAGCGTGGGCTGCGAGTTCGCGAGCCAGTTGCCGTCGCGGTCGTAGAGATAGAGGCCGTTCAGTTGCGGCAGTTCCGTCACGTTCTGCATGAACAGCCGATGCAGCCGGTCGAGCGCAGCAGGACTCACGCCGTCATGCTCGACGCGCTCCACGACGCCGACTAGCGTGGTGTCGGCCTGCTTGATGGTGTCGTCGGCGTGCTGCGCCATGGCGCGCGCGAGGTTCGCGGCCGCCACGGACATTTCCTCCATCTGGTCCTGACGCGACGTGACGCTGCGCCATACGTCACTGCCGATCAACAGCGCGCAGACGACGACGAGAAACAGCGTCACGCGGATGGGAAGCGAGATCCGACTGAAAACACGACTGGCCAAACGAAGTCTCCGACATGCTTACCGCATCATTTGAAGGTGGCCTACCGGCAATTTTTGCCTGTATTGGCGTAGCAGGCGCTGAGAAACACGCGAAACGACGGCTACGTACGCAAGGACGGTGCCTTGGTGCCTGATGTCGAGACTACCTTGACTTTCCGGTTAACGACAATGGTCCGAGGTTCTTTAAGACGGCTGGCGTTGGTGAACCCAAAGGTGACTCAAAGCTGATTTTTGCTTTAGCTGGACGCTGTCGACTTCCGGGACGACGTTATGCGCTCCCACAATCACCGACAGGTCCAGTGAGGATGCGTCACGACGGCTCAGGGTCTGCGTCTTCCCGCACGTGCAGGCGAGGCAAGCTGCACGTTGCCAAACGCACCGCCCTGAACTATGTTCCAGCGGACGCGGCCAACTATTCCGGGAAGGATCGCAGAATGCTCTCGAGACTGAAAGCGACGTTCCGCTACTTCAACAGCGTTGTCCCGTTCCGGCTGGGTCCCGCGCTGATCACAACGGCCGTGCTGGTAGCCCTGTTGCTGCTGCCTGTGCCGGAGGGGCTGAAGCCCAAGGCTTGGGGCCTCGTTGCCATATTTCTAACAACAATCGTTGCGATTATTTTGAAGGTCATGCCGATCGGGGTCATGGCGGTGATGGCAATCGTCGTCCTCTCGCTGTCACAGGTGACCTCGACCTCGTCCAAGGGGGCGATCGCCGATGCGTTGACCGCCTTCGACAGTCCGCTGATCTGGTTGATCGTGGTGGCCATTCTGATCTCCCGCGGGCTGAAGAAGACCGGCCTGGGCAGTCGCATCGGCCTGATATTCATCTCACTGCTCGGCAAGCGCACGGTAGGCATCGGCTATGGTCTGGCCGTCTGTGAACTGGTGCTGGCGCCGTTCACACCCAGCAATACCGCGCGCGGTGGCGGCATCGTCCATCCGATCATGAAGTCGATCGCCAACGCTTTCGACTCGGATCCCGCCAGGGGAACCGAGGGCAAGGTCGGCACCTACCTGGCGATGGTCAACTATCACGCCAACCCGATTACCTCGGCGATGTTTCTGACCGCCACCGCGCCCAATCCGCTGGTGGTGGACTACATCGCCAAGGCGACCGGTCAGAGCCTGCATCTGACCTGGACGAGCTGGGCGCTGTGCATGCTGCTGCCCGGCCTGCTATGCATGCTGGTCATGCCGCTCGTGATCTACGTGCTGGCGCCGCCGCAGCTCCATGCCACACCCAATGCGGTAGCGTATGCCCGCGCCGAACTGGCGAAGATGGGCCCCATGTCACCGAAGGAAATGGTCATGCTGGGGACCTTCGCGCTGTTACTGCTGCTGTGGGCCGACGTGCCGGCGATGGTGTTCGGTCCGTCGTTCATCCTGGATCCGACAGTGGTCGCCTTCGTCGGGCTGTTCCTGCTGATCATCACCGGCACCATTGACTGGGACGATGTGCTGTCGGAGAAGAGCGCCTGGGACACGCTGGTGTGGTTTGGTGCGCTCATCATGCTGGCCGAGCAACTGAACAAGCAAGGCGTGATCACCTGGTTCTCGGAAGCCATGAAGAGCGCGATCGTTGCCAGCGGCATCGGCTGGGGCGCCACTGCCACGATCCTGGTACTGGCCTTCGTGTTTTCACACTACCTGTTTGCCAGTACGACGGCGCACATCAGTGCGATGATGCTCGCCTTCCTGACGGTCGGGGTCCATCTGATGCCACCCGGCTATGTGGCGCCGTTCATGCTGATGATGGCGGCCGGCTCGGCGATCATGATGACGCTGACCCACTATGCGACGGGCACGTCGCCGATCATCTTCGGTAGCGGCTACGTCACGATGGGAACCTGGTGGCGCGTCGGCTTTGTGATGTGTGTGGTGGAGTTGCTGATCTTCGCGGTGGTGGGCAGCCTCTGGTGGAAGATGCTCGGCTTCTGGTGAAGCCGTAGCCTGTCCTGCTTTCGCCAGTCAAACTGTGACTGCCCTGTGTTCACGAGGCAGGATCAGTCGAACTTGACCAGGTCCTGAAAGATCAGTTGACCCCAGCTATTTCCGCGCGCCTGCACGAGCAGTCCACCTTCCGAAAGGCCGCCAAGCTTGATCGGCGAGAAACCGAGGTTTTCCGCAAGCGCACCAGTCTCCGCTGCGGCGCCGTCATCGTCGCTCGCCAGGAACACGACTCTCCTGCCACCATGTACGGCGGGATCCTGCCCAAGGACGGCCGCGGGCAAATGATTGAAGCCCTTGACCAGTCTGCCGCCTGTGAAAGCCTGCGCGACGGCTCTGGCAGACGGTTGTCCACCCAGTTCCTCAGGGGGCACGCCGTAGGCATTGGTCACATCGACGATGATCTTCCCCTGCCAGGTGGGCAGCGCCTTCGCGACATCCCGGTGCGACTTGAAACCGACAGCCAGAAAGACGATGTCCGCCTTGACCGCTTCCGTCAGTTTTCTGGGAATGATCGTAGGTCCGATCGCAGCGGCAGCGGATGCAAAGCTTTCCGGATCGCGAGTAGTTGCAACGGATACTTCGATGCCGCTTCGGGCAAACGCCCTGGCAAGCGCCTGGCCGATCTTGCCGAAACCAATAATTGCGTAGCTCATCAGTTTTCCTTCGGTGTGGCACGCCCTGCGGGCTCCTGATATCGCATGGAGTGGCCCGTCGGGCGTAGCGCGTCAGAGTTGTGCCAGGCCGCCGTCGGCGGCGACCTCGCTGGCGGTCATGAAACTGCTGTCCGGCGACGCGAGAAAGGCGGCCACCGCTGCGATCTCCGCCGGATCGGCCATGCGCTGGAGCGGGGTCATCGAGGCGAAGACCTTCTGACCCTCCTCGCCCAGCGCTTCCTTCGCGAGTTCGGTCGCCGTCGCTCCGGGCGACAGCACGTTGACCCGGATGCCCGTGCCCTTCAGGTCCTCCGCCCAGGTCCGCGCGAGGTTGCGCACTGCCGCCTTGCTCGCGCTGTAGGCGCTCATCGCCGGGGCGCCCGTGGTGCCGGCGCTCGATCCCGTCAGGATGATCGAACCGCCCTCGCCCATCAGCGGCAGCGCCTTCTGGACCGTGAAGATCGTACCTTTCACATTGGTGTCGAAGGTTTCGTCGATGTGCTCGGCGGTGATCTTGCCGAGCGCAAGCTGGCTTCCCGCCCCGGCATTGGCGAAGACGATGTCGAGGGTGCCGCGCCCGGCCTTCACCGCCGCGTAGAGTCGGTCGAGATCGGCCGGATCGGAGACCGAGCCCTTCACCGCGCGGGCGTTGGAACCGAGGTCGGCCACAGCGGCATCGAGCGCCTCCTGCCGGCGGCCGAAGATGAAGACGAAGGCGCCTTCCTCGATAAAGCGCTTTGCGGCGGCGCGGCCGATCCCGGTCGCGCCGCCGGTAATCACGGCCGTCTTTCCATTCAGTCTTTTCATGTCATGCATCCTTCGAAAACAAAAGCGACAACACGATTCTGAAGCTATTGATTCATGAAGCCAATTGACTAAAAATCTATCAATACCATCTACTTTTTAGATACCTATGCTCGACAACGTCACCATCAATCAACTTCGGGCTTTCGTCGCCGTGTGTGATCAGGGAAGCTTTTCCGGGGCCGCACGGGAGCTGCGGCGTGCGCAGTCGGCGATCAGTCACGCGATCAGCGCGCTCGAGAGTGCCTTTGATGTGCTGCTGTTCGAGCGCAACGCTCGCAAAGCGACGCTGACGGCCGCGGGACGCAGCCTTCTGCCTGATGCTCGCGGGGTGATCTCACGCACCGAGGAAATGAAGATGCGCGCGGTCGCGATTGCCGAAGCGGGGGTACCACAGGTCTCGATTGCCGTGGATACCTATTTTCCGCGTGCGCACCTGATTGAATGCCTGCGCACCCTGCAGGTCGACTTTCCAACGGTAGCGATCAATCTGCGCATGACGACCATGCAGGGCGGCGAGCGCCTGGTGCTCGAAGGCACGTGCGCATTGGCGGTGACGATCACGGACGTGCCGGAGCTGAGCCCAGGCACCATAGAAAGGCAGCATTTATGTGAAGCGCAAATGGTGACCGTCTGTGCGCCATCGCATCCGCTGGCCGCGATCGCGGCGCCGATCCCGCGGGAGGAATTCGGCCGGCACATCCAGCTCGTCGTAACCGACAATCAGCCCGATGCGGATAAGACACAACAAGGCATCGCCAGTGAACGCCAGTGGCTGGTGAATGACCTCGGCGCGAAGCACGATCTGCTCCGGGGAAGTTTGTGCTGGGGGCACATGCCGCATCATCTGGTTGCGCAAGACCTCGCGAATGGAACGCTTGTCGAACTCCAACGGCGCGCATGGCACATGCGCCCCCTCACGTTCATGATTTCGCAGCGGCGCGGGTACTCGTTTTCCGAATGCGAGACACGGCTGATCGAGTTCCTTCGCAATCCACATCACTTTCCAAAGGATGCCAGCCAGCGCTCCGCCTCACGCAAAGGCAAAAAAAACCCGAAGGCTCGTCACGCGTGAGCAACGGTCAGCAGGGTTTGCCGCTCCTCGGCGGATGTCCGCAAAGTAGACGTCCTGCCGGGGCAAAGGCGCGAGAGACCAACCTGATTCACCTGCAAACACACGGCAGTGTCTGTTCACTGTAACGTCCGTGCGATCGGGGCCGGGGAGTGTGTCGCGGCTTTTAGAACTTCCGCGACGATCAACCGCGTGAAGGCGCAGGGCGCTTCATACTCATCAGCTCTTCCACCTCATGTCGATCATGCGCGGATAAGATCGGGACAGTCAGCCATTTCCCATCAGGGTATGCGTGGGCTTCGTCGTAGAGCTTGACCAACTGTGGACTCCAGGAATAACGCCGCGCCTCGAAGTTCTCTCGCTCAACTCGCCCCAAGACCACCAGAACCGACAACAACCTGTATGCCGGCAGCAGAGTGCAGAAGGCCTTGGTTTTCTTGTAGCGCAGTGACCAACCGCGTTTCTTGCCACCATATAGCCAGTCTGGCGCGAAAACGCCGGGGTAGGATGCCTCGATCCAGTGACGTAGTTCGACCCAATGTTCAAACGCCTCCGGCCCCATCCAGTCGCGGACAGTGCGCTCATCGGGTTGTGAAGATTTGTCGGCGATTCTGTCGCCGATCAGGGCGGACTGTTTCATGTTGCTTTCCTCTTCGTAGTTACCTGATCGGCGAGGTCAGCGCTTTGTCGTTGGTATCGAGGACGAACACAGCGATCAGCTTTGCCGGCTCGGTCTTGCTCGCGTTGCGGCTGATCGAATGGAGAGCGCCCGGCGGTTCGGACCAGCTCTCGCCTGCCCGATAGATGTGCGTCTCACCGTCATTCACCTTCGACTCGATCGCACCCGCGACCACGTAGGCGTAAATGAAGGCCGACCTCGCGTGGGAATGAGGCGGGGAAGCCGCGCCCGGCGCGTAGTCGACTTCCACAGCAATCAGCGACTTGCCGGGAACATTGGGAATGACTCCATCGAAGTTCTTGGTGACGGTTTCCCCTGCGCCGTCGTGGGCCGAGGCGGAGCAGGCCGTCACGATGGCGAGTGTCACGTAGCTGGCAGCGATGATGGTTCGGATCTTCATGGACTTTTCCTTCTGAGTATCGGCTAGTCTTTTGCACTTCGGTGTTTTTATGCCGGCCTTGCCTCAGGCCACCGCCACTTCCAACCCGCGCTGCACTGCCCTTCCCCCTGGCTCCGTGGCAGAGCCATCGGCACCAGGAAAACGGACAACGACGATTCACGGGAGGGCAAAACTGCTCGCCCTCCTGGGCTTCTCACGGACGAACGCGGAGGGCCTCGATTGCTTGAACAGCGTTCAGATCGAGCCTGCCGGCGCAACAGCGGGGAAGTCCTTCTCCGGATCGAACACGTTATTGAAAAAGTTCGTCAGGGAGTACATGGCCACCAGCGCGACGACTTCCATCACGTTTGCATCCGTGTAGCCGGCATCGCGGACCGCTTTCAGATCGGCGTCACTGACCTGGCCCCGGGTTTCGATGACCTTGCGCGCAAACTGCACCGCGGCGTCCCGTTTCGGATCGGTTGCGTGACCCTTCCGGGCGAGAACGATCTCATCGGCCGGCAGCTTCGCCATATGCTCAGCCGTGAAGCTGTGAACCGTCAGGCAGTAGTTGCATCCGTTCACTTCGGACACAGCCAGGCCGATGCTGTCTCGCGTCTTCACGTCAAGTGCCTTGCTCAAGGACCCGAGCAGGGTCGCCCATGCGTTGAACGCGATCGGGCTCTGCGCGAAGGCCGCCATCATATTCGGGGTGAATCCGATATTCCTGGTGAACGCATCGAGTGTCGGCTTCGAATCGTTCGGTACCTGGTCCTGCTTTAAGATAGTAGTCCTTGTCATCATAGTCTCTATAAGTTACGGGTTTCACTGCCTGGGGAAAGTTCAGGTGCAACCCTTCCCTCTGCTTACTTACTTCCTGCCTGGCCCCGGGTCGAAGCGGGTCAGGTCTTCAACCAGGAGGTACGTTGCGCTTGCCTCCCGTTTTAACGACCGCCTGGTCAATCCATGCGATCAACGCCTCGACGACGGGCCTATACGAGCGCCAATACATCGGCCACCGGACGGCGCGGCTTCTGTGCCCAGTTTCCTGGTCGCTCCGCTCCGATGGACAACAGCAGGACGGGCACTTCGTCCGTGGCCAGGCCGAACTCGCGGTGCACCGCTTCGGCGTCGAAGCCGATCATCGGCGTCGAACCTAGTCCGAGTGAGCGGGCTGCATAGATCATCGCTGCCGCACCGAAGGTGGCGGTGCGGACGGCCTCGTCGCGCCGGCGCTGCGGATATGCCATGTACAGATCGCGCGCGGGGTTTTCCCATTCCGGCACCATCGCGGCCGGCATCACGCCCGCTTCCACCAGCGGAGCCAGGCGCTCCGGTATGACGCTCGTATCGACCAGCTGGCCGCAGACGATGAAGGTAACCGCCGCATCGGTGACTGCGGGCTGGTTCCAGGCAATCGGACTCAGCCGAGCCTTGGCTTCACGCGTGCGCACGGCGATAAAGCGCCAGTTCTGCAAGTGGAAGGAGGTCGGCGCACTGGTGCCGATCTGCACCAGCTCGCGGATCTGTTCGTCGCTCAAGGTAGCAGCGGGATCGTAATACTTGGCGGCGCTGCGGCTCAGAATGCATTCGATGACTGCATTGGTCATGGTGGTTCCTATGGCTGTTGAGAGAGGTTGTAGTGCACGAGTGCTTTCGGTGCGTGGTCTTCATCAGGTGGTTGTGAGCCTCTAATTTAGGCTCACTGGACCGCAACTTCACGCCTGCATTTACTCAAAAAAATATCCAAAAGGATCAAGTGAACACAGACGATTTCCTTCACTTCAAAACACGGAACAAAGGCATGGCGTCTCATCGGGATCGAGGTTCAGGCTAACGCTCATCCACGCTTCACACCGAAAGCGAAGCGAGGGTTCGAGGCTATGACGGGCACTTGCGCGCCAGACGGCGCCATTCACCAGCCGTCATTCCCATCCGGTCGGCGAACAGGCGCCGGAATGACGAGACGGATTGATACCCAACCGATTCGGCGACAGCCTCGGTGCTCATCGTCGAATTCTTCAGCGCGTTGGCAGCCAGGCTGATGCGGATATCAGTCAGCAAGTCAATGGCCGAGCGCCCGAGCGTGTCCTGGAAGTGCCGCATGAAGGTGGCGCGTGACATGCTGCACAAGCCGGCCAGATCCGGCAGACTCCAGGGCCGGGCGGGATCGGAGAACATGGCTGAAATGGCGGGAGCCAGACGTGGATGTCCGACGAGCGCCAACAAGCCTGCCGGAGCCTGTTCTGATCCGCTCGCCTCGCGCAGCACGAGGGTGAACAGCGCCGAGCTGAGTGCGTTGAGGATCGCGTATCCGCCCACCTTGTCGCCCGTGGACTCTTCGCGCATCAGCCCCACAAAACTGGCAAGCTGAGTCGAAGCAGACGCGATAATTTTTTCACTATCGTCATTCATGGTCCGTACTACCAGATCCGTGGGCAGGTAATTGCGAATCAGCCGATCATGGGGTGGCTCAATGAAAAATCGTCCGCACAACATGTCCAGATGGTCGCCCGTGCCGTCATTCTCACTGAGCGTCAACCCAGCAGAATTTTCGCGTTCGTAAGTAGGCCCAGGGGCACGTCCGCTGCCGTCGTGCAGAACATGTGCCGATCCGTGAGGCATCAGCACGATGTCGCCGCCCACCAGCTCTCTGGCCGTCCCTGTCGCCGGATTCTCAACGATGGCCCGTCCCTTGAGCACGACGTGGTAGGGAATCTCGTTCGCTGCCGACTCGGCCCAGGCCACACGCCATGGCGCACCATAGGTGCAACGGATCTCCAACCGCCCGGTGATGGTGATCATTTGCAACAGATGACTCAGCCAGTCGACTTGGGACATAGGACTCCGTTCGGCCTCAGCACAGGGAAGATCGACATGTGATCAGGCTATTGCGCGAGCCTGCGTGTGAAGATTGCATGATTGAGCGCCACTCGCTTTGTGCTTTGCTATCAGCGTCGGCGCGTCTTAGCGGCCGGCACTTTGCCCGCCGTCGACGTGCAGGATTTCTCCTGTGATAAACGGTGCGGCATCGAGAAAGAGAATCGCGTCGGCGATATCGCTCATCTCCCCTATGCGTCCCAGCGGATTGAACGCCCCGAGTGCATCATGAGTCTCCGGTGCATGCATCGGCGATCGGATGATGCCGGGCGCAACGGCATTCACGCGAATCCCCTTGCGCGCGTACTCGATCGCGAGTGACTTTGTAGCGGCATTCAGACCGCCCTTGGTCAGCGCTGCCAGCACCGAATACACGCCGGTGTAAGCAGTGTCAGCGATGCTGGCTGTCACGTTAACCACGTGACCACTCGAATGCCTTTCCATTTCGGCAATGGCGAGTTGCGTGATGTAGAAGAAGCCCCTCATATTCACGTCCATCACAGCAGCGTAGTCTTCTGATGTGTGTTCGGTGAAAGGCTTTCCGATGTAAATGCCCGCGTTGTTCACCAGCGTGTCGATCCGGCCAAATCGGGCGATGCCTTCGGCAATGACGCGTTGCGCAACGGCCCGATCACCGATATCACCGGCTACCGTCAGGACGTTCGCGTCGTCCGAGGGCTTGATCGAACGTGAGGTTGCAACGACGGCATAGTCGAGCTCGCGGAATGCCCGAACGATCGCGGCGCCAATCCCGCGCGACGCGCCGGTTACGACGACAACCTTTCGTGACCTGCTCATACTTTAGTACCTTTTAACGTGATGATCTTTGGAGAAAGCCCGATACCGCTGAAGCCAGGATCATCCGATGGCGATTGATGGGCACTTGCGATTGATAGACGCGCGGACGAAATACCGAGTCCCCGCGGCGTATCGGCTTTCCGGACAGCACACAAATAGCATCCGCACGCGCGAGACCGATACCCCAGATCTGATTTGCGTAATGACCCAGACACGGATCGCTCCAGCGTATGCTGATTGTCGTCGTCGACAGCTTCTCCACGATTGAAATGTGCAAGGGCGAACGTTCGTTTTGCATGGTCGCGCATCGTTCATCATCAAAACCTTGTCGAACACCCATCCGGGTATCCGGCATCGAGAACATCTTTCAGGTAGTAGTACCTGGCACCGCATTGATCCCATTAAATTGCGATTTTCGTCTGCTCAAACGGCGTAGCGCACGAGGCTTGCCATCGCTGGTTCGATCGTGGCGATGAGCGAGCGGCGACGTTCGGCCGCGCGAGCATCATCCATAAAAGCCGTGGCCTGCAACGGCAGGTAATGGACTGTATTGAGGCCGATGCAGCCAAGTACAGCGTTCAGATAAGGCGTGAGGAAATCCGGCTGATTGGCTCGATCGCCCGTGAATACACCACCCGAAGCGATCCCGATGAATACCGGACGGTCCCGAAGCAATCCGACCTTCCCAGCCGGCGTGGACTTCATCGTGCGGCCGACACGAAGGATCTGATCGATCCACGCCTTCAGGACAGACGGCACCGTGAAATTGTTCATCGGCGTTCCGATGACGATGACGTCGGAATGCTCGACCTCCTGGATGAGCTGCTCGGCCAGACATAACGCGTCGGCGGACCGCCCTGCTGCGGCCAGCGTCGCGGGCGTCGAAAGCGCGGTGGCATAGGCAGCCCCGAGATGAGGTATCGGCTCATAGCCCAGATCCCGGCGGCGAATGTGCGCGTCGGGGACGATCGCGAGAAGCCTTTCGACGACGGCCGCCGACAACTGTCGACTGTGCGACTCCCGTCGCGCGCTGCAATCGATATGCAGGATATTCATGCCTCTTTCTCCGGCTGCTTCACAGGCCAATTGCGGCGTCGAGCGCCTGCTCAGGATCAGAGTGGCGACTCCTGCCGCGTACCTTCCACATGTCATCGGCTTTCGCGCAGAACGCGGACAGAATCGGTCGAATGATCATGAGCAGCGCTCTCCGCGTTGGCCTTACATTGATATCAACGATGGTGCGATTATTCTGTACCATCGATGGTACGAACAGAAGAACCAAGATCACCCACTTTTGTGTGTACTAAGAACATGGATTCGGACTTGCAGATTCAGCTGGACCGGACAGCTAAGCTTTCTCTGGCAGAACAGATTCGTGAGAGCATCAGTAGGGCCATAGAGTCAGGTGTGCTCGCTCCCGGCACCCGACTGCCTTCGTGGCAGGACCTGGCCGCGCAGCTCGGCGTGGCACGCGGAACGGTTCAAGCGGCATATGAACGGTTGTCCGATGCACAGATGATCGAAACATTCGGGGCAGGCGGCACCCGCGTGGCCCCGCGGCTCCGCGTGGCGGCAACGCTACCCAAAGCGCCGCGGCTCGGGGCGTTTATGCGGGCCTATGAGGAGATGAACGCGGGACCGGCGATCTTCCAGCTCGGCGTTCCAGCGTTTGAAGGGCTACCGGAGAAGCTTTTTTCACGGGCGCGCTCGTCCAATCTACTGAAAACGGGATGTTTATCGTCCCTGCTCTATCCCGACCCAAGAGGGGAATTCGAACTGCGCAGGGAAATCGCGGGCAATCTATCCATTGCCAGAAACTTCCACTGCCACCCGGAGCAGGTGTTCGTCACGTCGGGATACAGCTCCGGTTTAGGCCTTGCGCTGCGGGTATTGAATCTGGACGGTAAGAAAGTCTGGATGGAAGAGCCCGGTTTCATGGTCACGCGCAAAGGGTTGGAGCTCGCACGCCTGAATATCGTGCCGATCCCGGTGGATGCAGACGGTCTCAACGTCGACTATGGTATCGAGAAGGCTGCGGACGCCGCGTTAGCCGTTTTGACGCCCGGTCAACAGGCCCCGCTGGGATCGACCCTGTCGTTGAGGCGACGTCTTCAGATGCTCGAGTGGGCGGCTTCGAGGGACGCCTGGATCATTGAGGATGATTACCTTGGCGATCTACAACTTCAAGGCAGGCCGGCACCTGCCATGGCGTCGCTGGGCGAGGGCAAACGGGTCATCCACATCGGTTCTTTCAGCAAGACCGTCAGCCCCGCACTGCGGCTCGGATTCGTCGTGGCGCCGACCGAACTGGCGAACGCATTCGCCGAAGTCGCCGCAACACTCGCTCCCGCGCCTTCGCCCGTCATTCAACTCGCCACGGCTCAATTCATGCGTGACGGCCACTACATCCGGCGCGTGCGTCGGCTCAAGCGTCTATATTCCGCCCAGCGCGACGCACTATGCGAGCAGTTGCGAATGCGCGACGCGGAGTGGGTCAACGCCGGCCTGGCAGTCCTGCTTCGACTCCCCGACGGCGCACCGGACGTGCGGATCGTTCGTGAAGCGATGACCGTTGGCATGGCGCCATCGCCATTGTCCGTGTGGTTCGCGAATCCGTCCTGGACTTTACCCGGCCTTTTGCTCGGGGTGGCTACCGCTCCTGAACAGCACCTCGCTACATCGTGTCGGCGACTGTTCGAGATCATCGAGCGATATCGCTCATGAGACGCGCCGGCGTCGCCCGGATTTGGGGAGCATGGCGGATTGCACCGGGGCACCTTCGCTATTCGCGGCCCGCAGGCGGGCGCTCGCTGCCGCGCTTGACGATCCAGCCGATGAAGCCTCATTGCCCGAAATTCAGCGTATGCGCGCAGAAAGCATCATTGAAGGTTGGCGAAGAATTGCACCGTAAAAGTTGTCAGGAAAAGTAAGCACAAAAAAATGCGGTGCATGCAGTGGGCTATGCTAACCCAACGCGACTAGCACTATCTTCCTACTAAATGAATAGCTTTGATTCGTCTATTGAAACATATCTGTCCAACATCCATTTCAGTCATTTCGCCACCCGAACCATAGAAGCCATTGCGGACCTTTACACCTTCAAAGGTCTCGTACTCATTCCCGTGTTGTGGTGGATGTGGTTTCGGCAGGGCGAGCGCCGCGAATGGCGGCGAGAAATGGTGCTCGCAACGCTTATCAGTGGAATCGTGGCACTCTTCGTCGGAAGACTGCTGACCCACTGGTTGCCGTTCAGAGTCCGTCCCATCTATAGCACCGAACTGCATCTGCAGTTTGCAGGTAGCAATATCAAGGACGCACTGCTGACGAAATGGAGTTCCTTTCCAAGCGATCACGCGATGCTATGGATGGCGGTCGCTACCGGCATCTTCCTTGTGTGGCGTGGCATCGGTGTGCTGGCGATTCTCTATACCGTGCTGTTCATCTGCGTCCCGCGTGCCTATCTCGGCTTTCACTACCCAACCGATTTGCTGGTGGGCGCCGCTGTGGGAATCGGCATTACCTATGTCATGACGCGAGATGCGATCCGCCTGCGCTATGCGACTTCGGCACTGCGATGGATCGAACATCGCCCGGGGCCTTCAGCAATGCTCGCCTTTATTCTGTGCCTCGAACTCGTTACGCAGTTCGACGAACTGCGCAAGCTGGCCGCTGGTGTCATCGAAAACCTATGAACCCGCTCAGGAAGCAGCCGCAACCATTCGGCAGACGCGCATGACACGACACACCCGCATCGTGCCAGATAGAAACGGCGTGCTCCTCGTCGCCCAACCTGGTGAACCGAAAAAGCTTACGACCCACCAAAGAACACGGGCTTCATCCCGCTCGTACTCGTGATGGCCGGACGGCCCATCTGCGACGAACCGTTGGTCCCCGGGCCGTAGCCGCTGCCTTGACCTGGGGCACTTGTGTTAGTGGCCTGCAGATTGACAGGAAAATCGACGGTATTCGCATTGGCCGGGTTGTAGCCGGCTTGCTGAAGCTGAGTGATCTCTGCTTCCACTTGCGCGCGGGACATCGCCCCGTCCGACTGCGCCAACGATGCAATTGGCACAGCAATCACGGCGACCGCACAAACTGCGTGGACTAAGGTCTTCATAATGGCCCACCTCCTGGGTAGTAACTTCGGCTGACTCGCACTACGTGTTTCGCGGGCAACCGATCAAAGAGTAGGCGAAAAACCATACAGTAGTCGTTCATTTATCAAAGTGAATATCCGCGCGGGGCTCGTGGTGCTTGTCGAGTTCTTTCATCCCGCTCCAGAATAAGACTGGCCAGTGGAATAAGGCGTCGCCGCGCGACGTTTACGGTTATGTCGACGCCTGCGTTCGCGATTCACCGCGCGACGCGTCCGCCATGCACCGGCACGTCGGTGTGTTTGTTAATAGCGCGGTTCATGCCTCGCTGGATATCCCTCTGCGGGACTGCCTGCGAGCTACGCCAGGAGGAATGATCATGAAGCTGATCCGGATGGTTCTTGCGTGTCTCGTTTGCCTCGGAATGGCCGTGGTTTCAGTATCCGCGGTTGCGGGCGACATGAATCAAGGCGGCAACGGCGCGTCGGGCAGTTCAACCAATTCGTCAGGCGGCGGTTACTGAACGCCGCACGCTGAACTGCGCAGTTCGCCTGCAACTGATGGCGGCCGAAAGATGCCGGCGCCAGACGTGACGTGAGTGTGCGATACGGACCGGACGGTGATCGACGCCGACCCCGCGTCCGGATAAGGTGCGCTATTCCGATGGTGACACTGATGAGGATAACGAGGATGGCGCGCCGGATGTCAGACGTGGGTCGGTAAGACTCATTCATTGACAGCAAGAAATGCCATTCGCCGATGCCGCTTTGCGAATGGCAGCGAACCATCGTGGAGCCGACGCACGGCACGCGGCTATGGCCGGATTGTGCGCATAGCAATTCCGCCATGCTCCGGATTCTTCCAGCCGCCAATGCATTTGCAGGAACACGCCATGCGCACAAGCTCCGGAAAGCGCTTTAACGAACCCTGTCCAACGCCTTGGCGAACCTGGCGACAGCGCCTTCGATGTCATGCAGTTTGTCCAGCCCGAACAATCCGACGCGGAAGGTCTTGAAATCATCACCCTCGTCGCATTGAAGGGGAACGCCAGGCGCGATCTGCAGGCCCGCATCGGCGAATTTCTTCCCGGATCGTATGCCGTCGTCGTCCGTGTAGCTGACCACGACGCCCGGAGCCTGGAAACCTTCCGCCGCCACGCTTTTGAAACCCGCGCCCGTCAGGAGTGAGCGAATGCGCTTGCCGAGTTCGAGTTGCTCGACTCTCACCTTGTCGAAGCCGTATGCCTCGGTCTCCTTCATGACGTCGCGCAGTACCGCGAGACCGTCAGTGGGCATCGTGGCGTGATACGCGAACCCGCCGTTCTCGTAGGCCTCCATGATCTGCAGCCATTTGCGAAGATCGCAAGAGAAACTGCTGCTGGTCGTCGAGTCGATTCTTTCGCGGGCAAGCGCGCTGAGCATCACCAGTGCGCAACATGGCGACGCGCTCCATCCCTTTTGCGGCGCGCTGATCAGCACATCGACGCCACTGGCCTGCATGTCCACCCAGACCGTACCGGAGGCGATGCAATCCAGCACGAACATGCCGCCTACTGAATGCACGGCGTCGGACACCGCGCGCATATAGTCATCCGGCAGCATCATTCCGGACGCAGTTTCGACATGCGGCGCAAACACCAGATCCGGCTTGTTTTCCTTGATCGCCGCGACCACTTCTTCGATCGGAGCCGGCGCATAGGCGGCCTGCCTTCCTGATTCGACGGGACGCGCCTTCAACACCGTCGATTCAGACGGAATGCCGCCCATGTCGAATATCTGAGACCAGCGGAAACTGAACCAGCCATTGCGGATGACCAGACACTTTCTGTTCGTCGCGAACTGCCGGGCAACGGCTTCCATGCCGAACGTGCCACTGCCCGGGACAACAACGACCGCCTTCGCGTTGTAGACTTTTTTCAGGGCGGCGGAAATATCGCGCATGACGCCCTGAAAGAGTTGCGACATGTGATTGATTGATCGGTCGGTGTACACGACCGAGTATTCGAGGAGCCCCTCGCGGTCGACATTGGGAAGTAAACCTGGCACATTCGCCTCCGGTAATAGACGAACAAACGAATCGAACTCAGATTCTAACGAAAGCCACCTGCAATGGCATCGGCCGAGACGACCTCTGTTACCCATCGATGCCGGTTGCGCATGCTGCAGTTGCAGCAATCGGCACGACTGTGAACCTTCGCCAGAGCGTGGTTTCAAATGAAACGCGCTTCCTGCTCGTGAGAGTGTGCCATGAAGCCCGAACAATCCCGTGCCGTATAAAGCACTTTAGTCTGTATGGGTAAGGCGGCGGTGGCGTGCGCAACTTTTCGACGTAGCCTGTCCATCAGCATGCGGCCCACGCGTCATTGTGATGGCGGCCTGATGACATCACCCGCCTCAATTCCATGACGGAGGCTCATATGCAATACCTGTTGCTGATCTATTCGGAAGAAGGCCGCTGGAACCAGATGACGGACAGCGAGCGGCAGCAAGGCGTCGCCGCGTATCAGGCGTACACCGAATCGTTGAAAAAAGCGGAAGTGCTGGCGGGCGCAAACCGGCTGCAGCACACGAACACGGCCACCACGGTGCGGCTCGTCGACGGCAAGCCGCAGGTTCTTGACGGCCCCTTCTCCGATTCGAAGGAGCAGCTCGCCGGCTACTACCTGATCGACGTGCCCAACCTGGATGCGGCGATCGCGTGGGCGTCACGTTGTCCCGGCGCGGCGCATGGCCTCATGGAAGTGCGCCCGGTCTGGACGGCGCCCTACGATGCGCCATCCGCTGCATGAGTCCGTCCGGCGGCGACCGTGACGCTGACGGCGCCGCGCGTTCGATTGCCGAGGCGGTCGCCCGTCGCAGTTACGGCAAACTCGTCGCGCTGCTGGCGATGCGCACGCGCGACGTCGCCGCGGCCGAGGACGCGCTGGCCGACGCGTTCGCGGCCGCGCTCGCCGACTGGCCGGAGCGCGGCTGCCCGGCGAATCCCGAAGCGTGGCTGATGACGGTCGCGCGCCGCCGGGCGATCGACGGCGCGCGCCATCGCCGCGTCGGCGACGAAGTGGTGAACCAGCTCGCGATCCTCGCCGACGAAATCGACGAGCGTGAAGCAGGCGCATTGCCCGACCGGCGGCTTGCGCTGCTGTTCGCGTGCACGCACCCTGCGCTCGAGGCCGCGATTCGCACGCCGCTGATGCTGCAGGTGGTGCTCGGGCTCGAAGCAAAGACGATTGCGTCAGCGTTCCTGATGTCACCCGCGGCGATGAGCAAGCGCCTCGTGCGGGCGAAGAACAAGATCCGTGAAGCGGGCATTCCGTTCAGCGTGCCCGAACGCGAAGAGTTGCCCGGCCGGCTCGATGCCGTGCTGGAAGCGGTCTATGCGGCGTATGCGGAAGGATGGACCGACCCGGTTGGCGGCGATACCGAAAGGCGCGATCTCACCGGCGAGGCGCTGTTTCTTGCACATCTGCTCGTCGAACTGCTGCCCGAGGAGCCAGAGACATTGGGGCTGCTCGCACTGATGCTGTATGCGCAGGCCCGTTGCGACGCGCGACGCGATGCAGTGGGCGACTACGTCCCGCTGTCGGCTCAAGACCCGGCGACATGGAACGCACCGATGATCGACGCAGCCGACGCTATGCTGCATCGCGCGAACGCGCTCAACGCAATCGGACGTTTTCAGCTCGAGGCCGCGCTCCAGTCGGCGCACGTGTACCGCTGCCGCACGCGCCGCCCGAACTGGGACGAGATCGTCCAACTCTATGATGCGCTGCTCACGATTGCAGCGTCGCCGGTGGTCGCCGTGAACCGCGCGCTCGCGCTGGCGGAGCGGGACGGCCCGCAGGCGGCGCTCGACGCGCTCGCGCCCTATGCAGACGACCCGCGGTTGGCCGACTACCAGCCGTACTGGGCCGCGCGCGCCGATCTGCTCGCGCGTAGCGGCGCCAGGGCCGAAGCGCTCCATGCTTACGATCTCGCGATCGGCCTCGCGCGCGATCCGGCCGTGCGCCGGTTCCTGCAGCGCAAGCGTTTCGGGTTGTCATCGGCGAGCGGTTAAGGCTGGCTGCAGCGGATGACCATTCGCCTCCGAAGGTCATATACTGGCTAAGTCTGCCTGCTGTCTGCAGTGCGATTGTGATAGGCATTCGCATCGCCGTTCGAGCCGTATCCGTGCGCCCGGCGGCGCATGTCCCTGGGGTCGGGCACACGTCCCGAAGGTCGTTGACCGAGCTTCACCTCATCTGCTCTGTTTGGACGAAGCCATGCTCACCATCGACGACATCCGGGCGATTCCCCTGTTCTCGACACTCTCCGACACCGAGCTGGAGCATCTCGCGCACACGTCGGCAGACCTGCATCTGTGCGCGGGTGAATTCGCGGTCCATGAAGGTGGCGAGCGGGCGCTGTACGCCGTTCTGACCGGCAAGATGGAAGTCATCAAGACGTTCGACGGCATCGAGCGCACCTTGGGCTGGCGTCTGCCCGGAACCATCTTTGGCGAAGTGCCGCTCGCGCTGAGTTCACCGTTTCCAGGCGCCTATCGGGCTGCGGAGCCGTCGCGTGTCATGCGCGTGGACGCGCAGCGCTACTACACACTCGCTGCCGCTGCGCCGGACATTGCGTTGAAGATGGGCGCCCTCGCCCGCGAGCGCATCGGCGGACTGCAGGGCCTCTCCGCCGAGACGCCCAAGCCTCGCGTGACCCTTGTCGGCAATCGCTGGGACACAGCTTGTACCGAGCTGCGCCACTTTCTGGCCCGCAACCAGATCAGCTGCGACTGGATGACGCCCGATGCGCCCGAACTGCCCGCGCGCTGGCCGGGTACTCGCCCGCCAGAGGACGATTGCCCGGCGTTGCGGCTGGTCGACGGGACGGTGCTTTGCCGCCCGGCGACACGTCAGCTCGCCGGGCTACTGGGTCTGCAGACGCAGCCCCGCCTTGCTGCATACGACACGTTGATCATCGGTGGAGGCCCCGCAGGTCTGGCTGCGGCAGTGTATGGCGCGTCGGAAGGCTTACGCACGATGGTGGTGGAGCGCGAAGCGCCAGGCGGGCAAGCCGGAACGTCCTCGCGCATCGAGAATTACCTCGGCTTTCCCAACGGCGTGTCGGGCGACGAACTCGCAAGCCGCGCGTTGCAGCAGGCAAGGCGGCTCGGTGCCGAGATTCTGGTGACGCGGTCAGTCGCTCGCATCGATGTCGACGGGCGTAACGTTCACCTCGATGGCGGCGACGTCATCCATACGCGAACGATCATTCTCGCGACGGGCGTCACGTGGCGCCGCCTCGCGATCGATGGCTTCGACCGGTTCATCGGTAAAGGAATTTACTACGGCGCGTCACGCAGCGAAGCGAACGCGACGCACGGACTCGACGTCTATCTGATCGGCGGTGGAAACTCGGCCGGCCAGGCCGCTTTGTACTTTGCCAATCATGCACGCATGGTCACGCTCATCTTGCGAGGCGATTCACTAGAGAAGAGCATGTCGCGCTATCTGATCGAGCAGCTTCGCAGCAAGTCAAACGTGGCGGTGCAATTGCGTTCGGAAGTGGTCGGCGCACACGGCGACACCCATCTCACCGCGATCGACATACGCGAAGGACCGGGCGCGGAGGTGAGCCGGCGCGACTGTGGTGGATTGTTCGTGTTCATTGGCGCCGACGCAGAAACCGGATGGCTGCCGACGGAAATCGCTCGCGACGCGCGCGGATATGTTCTCACCGGCGACGATGTCGTCAAGGCGGGACACTGGTCCTGTAGTCGCGATCCTTACCTGCTCGAATCGAGTGTGCCTGGCGTGTTTGCTTGTGGGGATGTGAGGTTGAGCCCTGTCAAACGCGTCGCTTCCGCGGTCGGCGAGGGCAGCATGGCCATCGCGTTCGCTCACAAGTATCTGCAGTACGACGCCTGCTAGCGTTAGATGCGGCAGTTGCCGCTGACGGCGCTCAGGTTGCCAGGCGCCGTCAGCGGCACGTGAAGGTCGACAAGCTGACCGCTGTTAAAACGAAGGGCGTACCACGGATAGCGAGTACCGACCCATGTCCATGCCGGTGATCTGATGCGGCAGCGTCGCACTCCGTTTGGCATCACTGATCGAAGCCTGCTTCCGATCGCTGGAATCCGAATATCGGTAGGTCGTCTTGTCTTGAGCGAGTTGTGCTCTGACGTCGTCGTTCATCGCCTGCGGCGTCGACTGAGCGAACGAAGAGACAGCCGGGACCAACAGCGATGCAGCGACGATGAACTTAACGAGTTTCATGATTTTTCTCCGGGGAGTGTTTTTCGCGCGCAGCCTTTTGCTGGCTCAGTGAAAGCAGTGTAGATCGGCGACCGCCCGGAAGTGAGCACCAACAGGGCAATTCATTGTTGTCGATTTAGATCTGGTCACGGCCTTGCGGCGAAAGCTCAGTCAGCGTGCCGCCACGCGCATCAGCCCTGCCGCCGGCCCCGGCTTCGCCAGCGCATCGGCCGGGTCAACGGCGACCCGCCACTTCGGAAACGTCGCGGAGCCGTCGACTTTCCACGACTCGCCCATCTCGTCGACATACGTCGCGTTCGCGCCTCGCGCGGCCGTCGACGCGCGCCGCAGCGCGCCCGGTGCGGCGCGTTCGAACGACCGGCTGCCCTGCTCGTTGAACACGGTCGCAAGCGGCCGCCGCGCCTGGCCCGACTGGCTGAGCGACGCGGCTAGCGGTCCTGCGGGCGCGCGCAGCACCGCGCTCGCGGGCGTGCGGCCGGCGAGGATCGCGGCAAGCAACGCGGACGGACCGCTCGAAGCCGATGCTTCGTCGGCCGTTTCGCCGGTGCGCTTCGTGGCCGGCCCGCTCGGTGAATCGAGTGCCAGCGGTTCGCTCGCGCCGTCGATCTGCACGACGAGGATGACGTGCCAGTCGTCCGGCGTGTTGTTGTAGCGCGGCGCCAGCGACACGAGACGCAGCCGCGCGATGTCGAAACCCGCGTCGCGCAGCAGCAGATATTTGGCGACGGCGAAATCCTTGCACACGCCGCTTTCGGCAAAGAACCGGGCCGGCGCGTAGTAGCTGCCGTCGGTTCCGTCGCGGTAGCGGACCTCGTTGACGAGCGCGTCGGCGAGGATCGCGGCTGACGCATCGCCGGCCTTCGCGCGCTCTGCCCGCACCTGCGCAACGAGGCGGCCCCAGCCTGCGGGCTCGCGCGTCAGGTGGCTGCGCAGCGCTTCGCGCAGGCGCTGCACGCGGCCGATCGCATCCGACGAGGGTTCGAGCGTTTTGTCGGCAAGCGGCAGGAGAAACATCAGATCGCCGACCTGCGCGAGTTCCGGGCGGATCTTGCGGTTGGCTTCCCACCACGTCCCGGCGCGCAGGCGCTCGATACCGGCTTTCAGTGCGTGAGGCGCAGCCGGATCGCTGGGACCCGCGTCGCGCGTGGCGGACGCATCGCGTTGGGATGCGGCTGGCAGATTCGCCGCGCCCGCGACGACGGGCACAAGCACCGCGGCCACGAGCAGGCACTGGCGAAAGCAGAGGAGCAGTCGAGCGAGCGGCATGGGTAGACTCCCGGAAGCCACACCGGGCGCCGATGCGCCCGGTGTTTCGAAGCCTCCCGATGCCGTTTTGCGCCTGTCGGCGCAAGGCAACGCTGGCTTGAAACCAACATTGCATGGGACGTGCCAATTCGCCGTATCGCGCTATGCCATTGATTAAACGAGAAATTGGCTTTACGGGCGCGGTGCTGCAAGCGCCCCGATGAAGCACGTCGCCCAACAGACGCGCGATATGTGTTGGGGCTATCCGTACAGTTTGACCTAAGGGAGGTCGGAGGCCGTGTCTCCCCTTACCATCGCCCGCTGGGCTCGCAGCCCGGTTAACGAACAAATGGCGCGCGTGGCGCCCTTCCGCCCGTCGCGGGCGAACCGCCTCCGGCATCCAGTTGAAAGAAAGCAATCGCCTGATTGAGCTGGCGCCCCTGGTCTTCGAGCGATCGGGAGGCCGCCGCCGCCTCCTCTACCAGCGCGGCATTCTGCTGCGTGACTTCGTCCATCTGCGTGATGGCCTGGTTGACCTGTTCGATACCCCGGCTTTGTTCAGTCGACGCAGCGGCGATTTCCCCCATGATGTCGGTCACCCGCGCGACGGCCCGGGTGACTTGCGACATCGTCTTTCCCGCCTCGTCCGCAAGCACCGAACCGTGTTGAATCTTCTGCACGGAAGCGTTGATCAGTTCCTTGATTTCCTTCGCTGCGCTGGATGATCGCTGCGCGAGGCTGCGCACTTCGCTCGCGACCACCGCGAAGCCGCGGCCCTCTTCACCTGCGCGCGCCGCTTCCACCGCCGCGTTCAGCGCCAGGATATTGGTTTGAAACGCGATCCCTTCGATGATCCCGGTGATATCCGCAATCTTGCTGGAGCTCGCGCTGATCTCGCCCATCGTGCCGGCGACCTGTCCGACCACCTCATTGCCCTTGTGCGCCACTTCGGATGCATTGGCGGAGAGCGAACTGGCCTGCTGCGCGTTCTCGGCGTTCTGCCTCACCGTCGCGGTCAGCTCTTCCATGCTCGACGCGGTTTCCTGTAGTGATGCAGCCTGCTGTTCGGTCCGTGACGAAAGATCGACGTTGCCCGAAGCGATCTGGCTGGAACCCGTCGCGATGCTGTCCGCCGCGGTGCGGACCTGCGCGATCAGACTGACGAGACTGGCCTGCATGTCCCCCATCGAGGCGAGCACGCTCCCGGCATGCGCGTTCTTCGCACCCGCGACCGGGCTGAGATCGCCCGACGCGACGCGTTGCGTGACGGCCCCCAGTTCGGCTGGCTCGGCACCCAGGGCGCGCAGCAGGCCCCGTGTGATGACGAGGCCCGCCACGATCGCCATCGCGACGGCGGCGAGGCAAATCACCATCAGCAGGTTCCGCTGCGTCGTATAACGATCCTCCGACTCGCTAACCAGTTCATCGGCACGGGCACGCGTGTACTCCGCGTAGTCGTTCGATGCCTTGACCAGCGCGGCAAGCAGCGGCCGGCAGTCGTCGTTGATTTTCCTGACCGCTTCGTCGCGCCTGTTTGCAACGGCGAGGGCAACGATCGCGTTGGCAACAGGTGTATACGCGGCCTCGATCCGGTTGATTTCGCCCACGAGGCCGCGGGCTTTTTCAGTCGCATCGGACGCGGACGAAACCATCTCGTTGAGCTTCGCGAGGTTCGCCTGCACCTCCATCTGCGCTTGCGCTTCGGCGGCCTTTTCTATTTCGAAATCGCCCGGTGTGGTGACCAGCGCCATGTTGCGCGCTGCGATCGCGCGCCGGTCAACCGCGGTTCGAACCTGTGTGGCCATGTTGGCGCGGGCATTGACGCCCGACACGAAACTTGCGAACCGGTCGTTGGCGTCGTTCAGCGATTTCAGCGATATGCCCGACACGATCAGAACGACAGCGGCAAGCACGCCGAAAGCTCCCGTGAGCTTGGCCTTTACCGACAGAGTGTTGAGATTCATATATCGACTCTACTTGTTACCTGTTGTACGCGAACCGGTGAGTCAAGCCGTTCGGTGTCCGGAACGACGCCTCCCCGGATAGCACAGGACACACACTTCGCGCCTATGCATTTCGCATTACGGCGCGGTTGGGCTTTACTGTAGGGTGACGAACCCTGCGCCAGGATGACGCAAAGGTTTGCGTGCAAATTATTTTTTTAGGGCCACGTGGAAATTGTTAATTCGACGACTCGTGGCGCTGGAGACTGCGGAGATTGCCCGCGGCTTGAATCTGCAATTGCGGCGAACGTCGGCAGATCCCGCTCGGGCGGATCGACTGGCGTGGCAACGTCTATCTGCGTGCGCTGATCGCCCGGGATGCCCGAAGAACGTTGAGGTCGCGCTGCGCGCGGCCCCCGAGCGCACGTCGGCAACGACGACGATATCTCCGAGCAAACCGATATCTACTGCTGCCCTCACCGGATGCACGCCGAAGCAGCTCGATGGGGCCGTGTGCAGCCGCCAATTCACCAGGTACTATTGGTCGCGTAGTCAGACCGGACGGCACCCGTCTTCGGGTTTCTGAACTTCGCCGTAGAAGGAGACGACTTCCCCTCAGTCTCCACGCCAGGTCTTTCCAGTCTTTCTCACTCAACGAAACAACCGACACGCAAGCGCCGATGTGGTCCAGGCATCCGGCTCGCAATGAGCCGAATTGCGGGTTGAGTCCAGTGCTTTTCGAAGCTTCGCTTCGCCGGGTTGCGGCCTAAGCTTGGGCTCAATGTTCTGCACCCAAACAATGAGAAAACAGCGATGTCCACACGACTCCACCGGGTGTCTCACACCGTTGGCTTTGCCTTCGTCGCCGTGACATTGTTCATGTCTGGCACGGTGCTAGCCAGACATCCCGGGCCGTTCCCCTCGCTATCCGCCGACGATCAGATTTTCATCAGGTTGCATGACGCTGCACGCGACAACGACCCCGCGCGCGCCGCGCACCTCGCAAGCCTGATTCCGAATTATCCGGCGCCGGCTTATCTCAGCTATTTCCAGATCAAGCCGCGTCTGTTCACTGGCGCGGGGCATGCAAATCTTGACGCGCCGGACGCACCCGTGCTGTCATTTCTGCAACGCTACGACGGACAGGCAATTGGCGACCGTCTGCGCAACGACTACCTTCGCGTGCTCGGGGCGCGCCACGACTGGCAAAACTTCGATTCGCAATATGCAAAGTTCGTCCTGGACGACGACACGCAGGTGAAGTGCTATGCGCTCGAGTCCCGCGCCACGCGAGGTGAAAATGTGGCTGACGCGGCGCGGGCGCTGCTCGTCGAGCCGAAGTGGCACGGTGACGGCTGCGTCGATCTGATCAGCGCGCTCAACCGTAACCAGCAGTTCACTCCGGACGATGTCTGGCAACTGATTCGCCAGGCCTATGAACAGGGCGCGACGACGACGGGCGGCAGACTGGTCGATGCGCTGGGCGCGGCGCGCCCGGATCCGCTGCTCTTCGACCAGGCGACGAACCAGCCACGCCTGTTGCTCGCGAAAGGCATCCAGCTGGACGCAGCCTCCCATCAGCTCGCGTTGCTCGCCATCACACAGTTGGCGGTCGGCGATCCGGAGGCCGCCGAGGCTACCCTCACCGCAATCGCACCGTCGCTCACCCTGGCGGAACGGGCTATCGGTTGGGGCACGATTGCCTATCAGGCAGCGATCAGGCAGCTATCGGGCGCAGTCAACTGGTACCGGCTGTCGGCAAACGCGCCCCTGTCGAGTCAGGCCTACGAGTGGCGCACGCGCAGTGCGCTGCTGGCCGGAGATTGGACCATGGTGCGCTGGTCAATCGAGCAGATGCCGGCCGCGCTACGCACGCAGCCAGGATGGGTGTACTGGTACGCGCGCGCTTTGAAGCAGAACAGCGAGGTGGCAGCGGCCGACCAGGCTTTCCGAACGATCGCGGGTAACTACACCTTCTATGGCCAGTTGGCCTCCGAGGCGCTCGGCCGGCAGGTCGTGATCCCGCCACAAACCAGGGCGACCGACGAAGAAGTTGAGCGGGCCAGCCGGATACCAGGCTTCGAGCTGGCGAAACGCTTTTACGCGCTGCACCTGCGTACGGAAGGCAACCGCGAATGGAACTGGCAGCTGCGCGGCATGACCGACCGACAACTGCTCGCAGTCGCCGAGTACGCGCGCCGCATCGAGCTTTACGACCGGGCTGTGAGCACTGCCGACAGGACGCAGGCGGAACATGATTTTTCGCTGCGGTACCTGGCGCCATTCCGCACGATTGTCGAGCGCGATACGCAGTCCACCGGGTTCGACGTCGGATGGGCGTATGGCCTCATTCGTCAGGAGTCGCGCTTCATCATCAATGCGCGCTCGGAGGTTGGCGCGGGCGGTCTGATGCAGGTGATGCCAGACACGGCCGCGATGGTCGCGAGGAAGATCGGGCTCGGTACGATCTCGCGGGCGAGGATGAACGACATCGACACGAACATCCTGCTCGGCACGTACTATCTATCGATGATTTACAACCAGCTTGACCGTTCTGCCGTACTCGCGACGGCCGGCTATAACGCCGGCCCTGGGCGCTCGCGTAAGTGGCAGGCCAACCTGCCGCGTCCGGTGGAAGGTGCCATTTTCGCGGAGACGATTCCGTTCAACGAAACCCGCGACTACGTCAAGAATGTATTGTCGAACACGGTGTACTACGCGGCGCTTTTTGATGGCCATCCGCAATCGCTGACGCAGCGGCTTGGCCAGATCGAGCCCCGATGAGTCATGCATGCATCTCGACGTTCGCCAGTCGACAGAAAGTCAAATGTGCCCGACGAGTACCGCACAGAGAATCGGAGCATTTACTGCGCAGTTGGACGCGACCGGACGAATGTCCAGACATGTATTTCCGCATGGCAGGTGTGTGACGTACTTTTACGTTGCCCGCGGTTATCGAACGAGGTAGCCCGCTCTCATAACGCGCAGTTCGCGGCGGCAAGCCTTCGCGTCGGGCAGCATCAAACAGAGGCGACGATTGCTTCGCCAGCTGCGAGAGGGATGGTGCCTGCCGCAACGACTTCGCCGTCGCGCCGTGTAGACGTCGACAGCACCACCACGCCGGACCGCGACTGCACCATGGCGCATTCGACGCCGAAGTTCAACGCGATGAAGAGCGATTGGTCACGGTATCGGCGTTCGTAAGTCAGCACGTCACCGTTTGCGACGACATTCGCAATCGTGCCTTGCACGAGAGCGGCATGGCTACGACGCAGGATAAGCAGGCGCCGGTAGAGCGAGAGCATGCTCGACGTGTCACCGTCCTGTTCGCGCACGCTCGAGTTCGTCGCAACGGGTAGCCACGGTTTGCCGTCCGTAAAGCCTGCGTTCGGCAGCGAGCGCTCCCATTGCATTGGCGTGCGCTCGGGATCGCGTCCCTGACCCATGCCTGGTTGCCTGAGTTCAGCCGGGTCCCTGACCTGATCCCGTTCGATGTCCCCATCCGTCATGCCAATTTCGTCACCGTAATAGATCGTCGGCGTTCCCCGCAACGTCAGCAGCAGCACAGCGGCCACGCGTGCCTGAGCAGCGCCCACGCGCGATGCGATCCGCGGATTGTCGTGATTGCCCAAGACCCAGTTTGGCCAGGCATGCTCAGGCAACGCCCTGTCGTAATCCCGGATCATGCCGGCAATCGTGGCTGCGCTCCATCTCGCATTGAGCAACTGGAAATTGAACGGCATGTCCGCCCCATCGCCGGCCGCGCCGTAGTATTTCATCAGTTGCGTAACCGGCAAGTAGATCTCGCCGATCAGCACACGGTCGCCATAATCGTCCAGCGTGGCCCGCATCGAGCGCACGATCTCGTGCACTTCCGGCTGATCTTCCGTGTAGGTCTGCAATAACCGATGATGCTCCGGTTCACCAGGTTGATATGCGGGGTTCAGTGGATTGTCGCGAAACTGGTCATCCTTGATGAGCAGCCACAACACGTCCACGCGAAATCCGTCGACACCGCGATCGAGCCAGAATCGCAACACGCCATCCATCGCGCGGCGTACATCGTGATTACGCCAGTTCAGATCGGGCTGCTCGGGCAGGAACGCGTGATAGTAGTACTGGCCCGTATGTTCATCCCACTCCCACGCAGAACCACCCATGCGGCTCAGCCAGTTGTTCGGTGGGCCGCCGTCGGGCGCGGGGTCATGCCACAGATACCAGTCGCGCTTCGGATTGTCGCGAGATGAGCGGCTTTCCTCGAACCATGGATGCCGGTTCGACGAATGGTTCGGCACGAAATCGAGCAGTACCTTGAGGCCGAGGTGATGGGCGTGGATCACTAATTGCTCAAACTCCGGCAGGCTGCCGAACATGGGATCGATGTCACAGTAGTCCGCCACGTCATAGCCGAAGTCCGCCATGGGAGATGGATAGATGGGCGAAATCCAGACAGCGTCGGCGCCCAGCGCGGAGACGTATTCAAGACGTGCGTCAATGCCGACGAGATCACCGATGCCGTCGCCATTGCTGTCCTGAAACGAGCGAGGATAGATCTGATAGATCACACCGCGTTGCCACCACTTCAGCTCCGGCATTTCAATTCCTCTACATAGTCGACCGCCTGGCGCCACGTGCGGACCATATGCTCAACGACCTCTGGTACAAGAACGCCATCATCTACTGTCTATCGGTAGGGACCTTCATGGACGCCAATGGCGACGGTGTCGGTGATTTCCAGGGACTCATGCGTCGGCTCGACTACCTTCAAGGTCTCGGCATGACGGCGATCTGGTTGATGCCCATTCAACCTTCGCCCGGACGTGACAACGGTTACGACATTTCCGACTACTACAACGTCGATCCCAGATACGGCACGCTCGGCGACTTCGCCGAATTTACCCACGCCTGTGCCGAGCGCGGCCTGCGGGTGATCATCGACCTCGTGGTCAATCACACTTCGGACCAACACCCGTGGTTCAAGGAAGCACGCAGCGATCCTGATTCGAAATATCGCGACTGGTATGTGTGGTCAGATAAAAAGCCGCCAGACGCACAACGTGGCGTGGTATTTCCAGGCGTGCAGAAATCGACATGGAGTTTCGACAAATGTGCAAAGCGCTGGTACTTCCATCGCTTCTACGATTTTCAGCCGGACCTGAATACCACCAACCTTCATGTTCAGGCTGAGTTGCTGAAAATCATGGGCTTCTGGATCCAGCTCGGCGTATCCGGATTCCGGATGGATGCAGTGCCATTTGTAATTTCAACCAAGGGACCGAAGGTGCGCCAGCCCGTCGAGCAATATGAAATGCTGCGGACGTTTCGAGAATTCCTGCAATGGCGTGAAGGTGACGCGATCATTCTGGCGGAAGCGAATGTACTCCCGGATACAGACCTCGAGTATTTCGGTGATGCAGGCGAGCGCTTGCCCATGATGTTCAACTTCCAGGTGAACCAGAATACCTTCTATACCCTCGCAACGGGTGACACGAAGCCGTTGAAGCATGCGCTGCTGGCGACCAGGCCGCGCCCCCCGAGCGCACAATGGGGCGTGTTCCTGCGCAATCACGACGAACTCGATCTGGGTCGCCTCACGCCCGAACAACGCGCTGCCGTGTTCTCTGCGTTCGGCCCTGAGCCGAACATGCAACTCTATGAGCGCGGGATTCGACGCAGGCTTGCCCCGATGCTGGCGGGCGACAGGCGCCGCCTTGAACTCGCCTACAGTCTGATGCTCAGTTTGCCGGGCACGCCCGTGTTCCGTTACGGCGATGAGATCGGGATGGGCGACGATCTGCGCCTCCCCGAGCGGGCGTGTGCGCGCACTCCGATGCAATGGTCGACAGAGCCACAGGGCGGCTTCACCAAACATCCAAAGCCTCATACACGCGTCATATCCGGCGGGGCATATGGTTTCGAGCGGGTCAACGTGGCCCGGCAGCGGCGCGACCCGAACTCGCTTCTCAACTGGATGGAGCGGATGATCCGCATGCGCAAGGAAGTCCCCGAAATCAGTTGGGGCGATTTCGACGTACTGCGCACCTCGCGAAACGATGTCCTCGCGCTCTGTTATCACTGGCGCAACAACTCGGTACTGTTTCTACATAACTTCGGCGCCGAGCCATGCACGGTGAAGTTTCGCTCGGGCTGCAACGAACCGGTTGGCTGCCGTCTGATCAATCTGCTTTCGGACGACCATAGCGAGCCTGGCGCGGACGGTCGTCATGCAGTGGTGCTCGAACCTTATGGCTATCGGTGGTATCGGGTTGGCGGCCTCGATTATCTTCTGAAGCGTTCGGAAATATAGACGTGTCACGCGAGCAAGGCTGCTGCGCATCGGTGCCACGCCGGCCACCACGAGTTTTTCGCTGCGCTCGCTGTTCCCAACGCTGCTGGTGGAGCGACACGCTGCACGCGTCAATGTGACGGCACTTATCTTCCGAGTCGACCGCTCGAATGGGCGTTGTAACTGGTGAACCTGCCGTCGAAGTCGCGCCGGGTCAAAGGCGGCTTAGGGTCGTGATTGCGCGTTCGGACGCACCGTGAATTGTCGTTCTCCGGGCGCAGGCTCCGTGGCAAGACTGCCTGGTGCGCGACAGGGTTTGTGCGTGCGAGCCACCTTTTCCAGCATGACGACCATGGGACGTCCTCACGCTCGTGCGTGCGACTCGCACCTGTACTTTCCCCTACCCTAACCCTCCCTGAAATGCCTCGATGGCGGTGTACTATCGTGATGGCAGGACCATTTGCGCACGCGACATCCATATACGTCTTCGCGGACGACAATCGACCCCGACGGGGGTGGTGGGGAACAGCATGAGGGGCTTGCCTCTGGCGTGGGCATTGACATGCGCATGTGCATGCGTGCCGCCAATCGTTGCTGCGCAGGGTGTCACCGCGGCCCCTGCGCCCGCAGCTTCGGTTGCCGGGAGCACGCGAAGCTTTCTCACGGAAGCAAAGCGCATCGTCGACGCTGCGTCGCGGTCCATCACTCCGTGGAGCGGACCGCGTACCGGGCCGCGCGCCCAGCCCGACAAACACATCGCCGTCCTCGCCGAGGATTTGCGTAACGGCGGCGTGCTCGGTGTGGTCGACGGCATGCTGGAAGCCGCGAAGGTCATCGGCTGGAGCGTGAAGGTCTTCGACTCCGAGGGCCTGCCGGATCTTCGACTGAAAGTCCTCGAGAGCGCCCTCGCCAGCCATCCCGACGGTCTGATCATTGCAGGTGCGGATGCCCGCGCGCTGGCACCCGCGCTGCGGCCGTTCGCCGATCGGGGCATTCCCATCGTCGGCTGGCATGTCGCTGCCCAGGCGGGTCCCGTGCCCGGCACGCCCGTAGCCATGAACGTCTCGACCGATCCGCTGGAAGTCGCCCGCGTGACGGCCCTCGCGGCTATCGTGCAGTCCGGCGGACAGGCGGGTGTCGTCGTCTTCACCGACGCGTACTTCCCGATCGCGCGCGACAAGGCCGATGCGATGGCCGCCGTGATACGCGCATGCAGTGGCTGCACGTTACTGGACGTGCGCGACGTCGCGATCTCGCGCAGCCGGGAGCTGATGCCGGGCACGACCCGCGCGCTGCTCGCACGCTACGGAAAGCGCTGGACGTACGCGCTCGCAATCAACGACATCTACTTCGACTATGCCGCGCCTGTGCTGACCCAGGCCGGTATGCCCGATAGCGCGCTGTCGATGCTGTCGGCGGGCGACGGCAGCGAGTCCGCGTTTCTGCGAATCCGCACGGGCACCTTCCAGACGGGCACCGTCGCCGAACCGCTGAATCTGCACGGCTGGCAACTGATTGACGAGATGAACCGGCTGTTCGCCGGCGAAAGCGTCACGAACTACGTGGTGCCCGTGCATCTCGTGACGGCCGACAACGTCAATGCGGACGGCGGCGACCGTCTGATCTACGATCCGGCCAATGACTATCGCAACATTTATCGCCACATCTGGCAACGCCCGTGAAACTGCTCCTTCCTCAGTCGCTGAGCGCGCAATTTGCGCTAGTCGTATCGTGCCTCGCGGCGCTCGTGGTCGCGGTCGGCGGCACGACGCTTTACTCGCTGTCCAGCTCGGCCCACGCTATCCGTGAGTTGGCTGAAGCGCGCCTGGCGCGTCTCGAGGACGCTCAAAATCTCGCGCAGCAGACGCTGAAGATCGAACGCCTGGCGTCGCAACTGTCCGGCAACGACACTGTCGAAGCCGTGCGGGAGACACATCGCCAGATCATCGATCAACTCGCGTCATTCGATGGCCTGGTGGACCGCCTCGCGTCCGCGACGGCGAGCGACGACGTCGGCGTCGACGCGCTGGCGCTGCATCGCTCGAGCCAGCGCTTTCGAAACACCGTCAACGTCGAGGCGCAGATGCGCGAGACGGCGCTCGCTACCGGGACTGCGCAGGGAAGCGCACCGGGCGCCGCGCCGCCCGACACGTCACTGGCGACACTCGACGACGAACTGCACCGCCAGGCCGATGCTCTCTCCGCCGCAGCGCACCAGCAGTCGGGCTATCTGTCGCGCGCTTATCGCGAAGCCGTCGAGGCGCTTGCCAACGAGGCGGACCGCACGCGTAGGTGGGTGGCCGGCGAAGTAGCGGTGAGCCTGCTGATCGCGTGGCTGATTGCCCGCGTCTTTCTCGGCCGCCGTGTCGTAGCGCGATTACGGCGGGTGAGCCATACGCTGCGCCATGGCGATCCCGAAGGCGAACAAGCCGGCATGCCCGTGCACGGCGGTGACGAGATCGCCGACATGGCGCGCGCCGTTGAGCAGTTCCTCGAAGACCGGCGCCAGCGACGTCAGGCGGAAGAAGCTCTGAAAGAACTCAACATTGAACTCGAGGCGCGCGTCGCGCAGCGCACGGCCGAACTCAGCACGGCGCTGGCCGGCCAGGCGGCCGAGATCGTCGAACGTCAGCATGCCGAAGAGTCCGCGCGCGCCAGCGAACAATTCCTGAGCAGCATCGTCGAGAACATCCCGGACACCGTCTTCGTCAAGGAGGCGGCAACGTTGCGCTTCGTACGCGTCAACAAGGCCACGGAGATACTGCTCGGCTATGGACGCGACGAGGTCATCGGCAAGTCCGTCCACGATCTGTTTCCGCCGGATGAGGCCGATTTCTTCGCGTTGAAGGATCGAGACGTGCTCGCGTCGAAGCAGATGGTCGACGTGCCCGAAGAGCCCGTCCACACGCGTCATGGGCAGCGCTTCTTGCACACGATGAAGATGCCGATCCTCGATGTGCGCGGCGAGCCGCAGTTTCTGCTCGGCATTTCGCGCGACATTACCGAGCACAAGCGCGCCGAAGAAGAGCTGCGCCGGTATCGCGAGCATCTGGAAGACATGATTCGCGAGCGCACGGCCGAACTCGCGATCGCGAAGGAACACGCAGACGCGGCCAATCAGGCGAAGAGCGATTTTCTGGCACACATGAGCCACGAGCTACGCACGCCGTTGAACGGGATTCTCGGCTTCGCGCAGATTCTCAGGCGGGACACGCGCCTCGATCAGCGCCAGATCGACGGACTCACCGTGATCCAGCGCAGCGGCGAACATCTGCTGACGCTGATCAACGACATCCTCGACATGGCGAAGATCGAGGCCGGCAAAGTGGAGCTCGACCCCACGGACGTGCCGCTCGAGCGCTTCATCTACTTCATCGCGGAGACGATCCGGGTGAAAGCAACGGAAAAGGGCCTCTCGTTCACGTGCGAGATGACGCCGCCTTTGCCCGCAGGCATACGGGTCGACGAAAAGCGCTTGCGACAGGTGCTGCTCAACCTGCTCTCCAACGCGATCAAGTTCACCGAGGAAGGCGACGTGACACTGCGCGTCGCCTTCCTGCCGCCGGAGTGCCTACGTTTCGAAGTGCTGGACACGGGCATCGGCATCGACGAGGCGCGTCTCGAAACGATCTTCCGGCCCTTCGAACAGGCGAGCGACAACCGGCACCGGTTCAGCGGCACCGGGCTCGGCCTCGCGATCAGCCGGCAGCTCTTGCGGCTGATGGGCGGCGATATCCATATCGTGAGCCGCCGCGGCGCGGGCAGCACGTTCTCGTTCGAGCTGAATGTCCCCGTGGTCGCGCCCCAGGCCGTCGATACCGCACCCGAATGGGCGGTCAGCGGTTACAAGGGGCCACGCAAGAGCGTGCTCGTCGTCGATGACGTGATGGAAAACCGTGCCGTCGCGGTCAACATGCTCGGCCAGATCGGCTTCGAGACGGCAGAAGCGGTCAACGGGCTGGATGCGCTGGAAAAGATACAGGCACTTCGGCCGGCGCTGGTGCTGATGGACATCGTCATGCCCGGCATGGACGGGCTCGAAGTCACGCGACGCTTGCGGCAGATGCAGGCATTCCGCGATCTGCCCATCATTGCGATCTCGGCCAGCGCGTCGGGCAGCGATGCGGCGAAAAGTCTGGCGGCGGGCGCGAACGCGTTTTTGCCAAAGCCGGTCGACTATCGGGCGCTGTTGTCGCAGATCGCAAAACTGCTGGATCTCGAATGGAGCGACGCTATCGCTGGCGCGCCACCGGTAATGGCGGAGACGTTGATCGCTCCGCCGCCGGATGAAATCAAGGCGCTGCATCATCTGGCGCGGCTCGGTGACATGCGCGCGATCGTGCAGCATGCCGCGCATCTCAACGAACTCGACGAGCGCTATCGCCCCTTCGCAGATCACTTGTACCAGTTGGCGAAGCACTATCGCTCGAAGGCGGTTCTCAGCTTTGTCGAGCACTATCTGGAAAGAAAACCGGTTGCGTGAATTCCCGCGCATGCATGAGATTGCTGCGTCAACACGCTCTCTGATCAGGCGACGCTGCACACCGAGCCACTCATGCGGCAATTACGACGTCCTTGAGCGCCACGCCTGCGGTGAACCTCCAACCTTCGCTGCTGGATGGGTGATGGTCTCACCCGTCGACGGATTGCGACCTGAAAACGCCCGACCATCACGCAGGACGGTCACCCAATAAGGCCAGGTACTGATGCAGTGACTGAATAGCGGCCGCACCTTCACCGACAGCGGCCGCGACCCGCTTCACGGAACCGCTTCGCACGTCGCCCACCGCGAAGATTCCGGGGCGGCTCGTTTCCAGAAAATGCGGTGGCCGCTCGGACGCCCATTTCGTGCCGATATCAGGGCCAGTCAGCACAAATCCGTTCTTGTCGAGCGCAACGCAGTCGCGCAGCCAGGCGGTATTGGGCTGCGCGCCAAGAAACAGAAACACATGGCGGATCGCTTTATGTTCAATCTCGCCTTGCCGGTTCCACGTGATGCCCTCAAGCCTGTCTTCGCCCTGTAACCCGACGATTTGCGTGCGCACGTGCAACGTAATGTTGGCCGCTGCGTCGATGCGCCTGATCAGGTAGTCCGACATGCTGGCGTTGAGTCCATCGCTACGAATCACGACATGTACGTGCCGCGCGAAACCCGACAGAAATACGGCAGCCTGGCCCGCCGAATTACCCCCGCCGACCACGACCAGTTCTTCGTTGCCGCAGAGAGCCGCTTCCATATAGCTCGCGCTGTAGTAGACGCCACGCCCCTCAAAGTTCTCCAGATTGCCGAGAGCGGGCTTGCGATAGCGCGCGCCCGTCGCGACGACGACCGCCCGGGCGTAGACGTGCTCGTTGTGACTGAGGCTGATATGAAAGGGCGGTGCGTCTTTGCACTCGATTGCCAGCGCTTCGATCGGCACCCCGACCTCGGCACCGAACTTGCGGCACTGCGACAACCCGCGGCCGGCGAGCGCCTGGCCAGAAATGCCCGTCGGAAAACCAAAGTAGTTTTCGATCTTTGAACTGGTCCCAGCCTGGCCGCCCGGCGCTTTGGTATCCAGCACCGCGACCCGTAACCCTTCCGAAGCAGCGTACACCGCAGCCGCGAGACCGGCCGGCCCTGCACCGACCACGACGACGTCGAAGCGCCCGTCGTTCAACCGGTCTGGACTCAGGCCGATGGCGTCGGCGACGGCACGATGCGTCGGCCGCTTGAGCACGTCACCCTGCAGCGTGATAACAACGGGCATATCGGCATCCGTTGCGCCGTATCGCTCAAGCAGTTCCCTGCCCTCGGGATGCTCGACGATATTGAAGTAGGCGAAAGGCTGGCCGTTACGGCTCAGAAAGTGACGCAGCTTATGCGTTTCGGCCGATGCAGAACTGCCGATCACGAGCACGCCGCCTTGTTGATCCTGGATGAACGCGACGCGCCGCAAAATATAGGCGCGCATGATCGTTTCACCCAGTTCCGCCTCTGCGATCACCAGCGCGCGCAACGACTCCTCGTCGATAACGATGACTTCGCAATCCGTTTGGGCCCGCGCCGTCGCGATGGCCGCCCGGCCGGCAAGCGTGCCCACTTCACCCGTAAAACAGCCCGGCCCGTGCACGCCAATGGGATGGGAGCCGTCAAGCGAATCGCGAGTCGCTTCGATCGTTCCGGAAACGATCGCAAACATTGGGATATGCCGGTCACCTTGAGAAAACAGGACGTCCCCCATCTTGAGCATGCGGCGCTCGCCATATCGATCGAGCAACGCGACCTGTCGCTCGGTCAGCGTGGGGAAAATCTGATGATGGCGGCTGCCGCCTGCGAGCAGGTCACCGACCTTCCCAGAGGAGTAGTTGCCCATGATGCCGTTCCTGATGAGCGGGCGCGGGATGCGTCCTGGGTGAAGTTGCCGTCGGACTATTCAAAAGTATGCGAAACGAAGCCCGATGCGTGCTGCCTTTGCGAGCGCAACGCGCTCGTCGGTTCAATCTGCTTCAACGCTGTATCGAGCGAGGATAGCTTACCGCAGTGCCAGCGCATCCCCTGCTCAAGATTTTTCGTACGATCGGCGTGAACCCAACGCCAATACCCGGCCGTGACTACACCGGATGACGACGGTCGTGCAGCCGCCGCGACGCACGAAGTATCTCCGAGAGATATGCATTCCCGCTGTGCACTCGTTGGTATGCAGGTTCACAACCGCACTCAGCGATTTACCGACGTACGCGCCAGCAGCATTCGCGGCAATAAAACAGCGCCTGTCGGTGAGATTGTGGACGTTGAGATCGATCCGACATCGAGACGAACTGCTCAAGTACGTGCTGAAACGCGTGCATATTGCGGCGATGGTCATAGCGCACAAGAAAGGCGACGTCACTGAAGATGTCGTGCTCGCGGCCAAGGCGGCACGGTAAGCAGCCAAAGCAGCCTGGCACGACGAAGTTCGCGTTTCCGAGCGGGCGTGAGAGAAGTACCAGGAAATCAAGGAAGAACTCGCTGCAGCCTGACGGGCGCGGAGAGGGCCTACGCAAGCTCTCGCCGAAAACAAAAAACCCGCTCGCAGGCGGGTTTGATGGCGTGACGGTTTTTGCCGGATTTTCGGGGCCAGCGCCCACATAGCGCCCAAATTCGTCGAAACACTCCGTGGCGAACATGGCCTGAATCGCGCAAAACCTTACTCCACCTGGTTGTGGAAGTAGGATTTGAACCTGCGACCTTCGGGTTACGAGTCCGACGAGCCGCCACACCGCACCATTCCGTTGAACTCCTAATCAGGGTCTCGTACGGTTGACGGCCACGATTTCGTATCCGGGGTCGGCGTGCTCGTTCGCGACTTTGTTCGCTTCCTCATACGAGAGAAAGGAAGTGGCTTCCTTAATCTCCGGCGCCATGCCGATATCGCCGTCCTCTGCGGTGCAGAGGAACTTCTCGCCAGTCTTCACGACGTAGATAGTCGTCATGTTTCCCTCCATAGCTTGCAGGGGAACTTTCAGTCTAGCAGGTCGGAAGGGTTGCTGCTGTCGATGCAAAAATGAGCCGGTTACCGACACGCCGTTCCGACCATGTCATGATGAGGTCGACGTCAAGGCGCTTCACGCCAATCTCGGCAACCGGATAAACCGGAGTCGTCAACAACAGCCAGTGAACCTGGAACCATCCGTCCAGTGTGAAAGTTGAACGAGTCGAATCGCTATCGAATCAGATTTCGTGAAACACCCTTCAGTCGAAAATGCAATATCACCAGTGGTCGGAAGGGACATGCTTCAGACAGATGTATGTCTTCGATTTCAGTGGCCATCAAAATGTGACCCTGTCGCAGAGCCGATCGATAGGATATGAGCGCCAGACTTCGTGTCCAGAATACAGAGAGAGATACGCCAACAATCACCGCGATCCGAAAGATCGTCGTTTCGAAGGCCGACTCGGGGACATTGAATAGTCCCATCACCACAAGAACGCTTGCGTCAATTGCGATCGCGGCTAGCGAGGCGACCATCAGGTGTGCCCTGATCGATTGAATCGTTCTGGAATCCAAGTATTGTCTTAGTGGACGTCACGAGCAGGCACAGCAACGGCGGAGTGCAAGCGAGATCACAACGTCGCGCTCCAGAATGCGATGGTGTCGAGCGGCCAATAGAATTGACGGTACCGCTGACGCTGCCGGTTTTACGAGTGCCGGGCATGGGGAAAATGTTGGTGCGTTTCCATCAAGGAAAAGACGCGGCGGGGAACAGCGTGCCGCGCCCTTCAAGGGTTCAGGCCAAGACGCGTCCCTCTTACGCCGGACCCGGTCCGGCAGCGCGCGGCAGCATGACGTGCTTCAATGATGATCGTAGACCGGCTGCGCGTCGTTCAGCGCAAGAGGCGCGCCGGCCTGTGAGGCGCCCGTCGGCACGCCGCCGACCGACTCCGTTTCGGGCGTTTGGCGTTGCGCCGCGACCTTCGCTTCGGCCGCCTGGATGTCGGAGGGATAGTACGGGTCCTTCGCTGCTGGACGATAACCGGCTTGTTCGACCCGGACGAGATCGGCTTGTACCTCGGCGCGCGTCACCGGCGCGTTGGAGGTTTGGGCAACCGCGAATGTAGATGCGCTCAGCGCGCAGGCAATCAGTACCGCCTTGACCAGTGCTTTCATGATGGTTCCCCTTTGGGAGCGTAGCGGCCACATTCACCATGAACGCGACCTTGAGCCTCCCCATCGGCGTCGATGAGTAGTTCCTTCATTCTCGGCAGTGGTGCCTGTCCCGATGCTGACCCGCTCATTACAACATCGTTATCTTTCCCGGCCGTCAGACGCGCATGCCGCCACTACGCTCTGAGCGTATTCAGTGAGGCAAAAGACTTTCCGGCGAATCTCCGTCGATGAATCCGGTATGGGCGGTCACTACCGCCGCTATTCGATGGCGTCAGAAGCACGCGACGCGAGCGGAAAACTTATTACTGTGCAGGTGGCTGCCCCGATGAAAGTATCGTCCTCAGCTTCGTGCCACCGATGGATTCGCAATCGGAACGCTTCGGATCCGTCCATTGCACCGCGACGCCACGAACGACGGGCCGGACCAGACGCCACGGCCAGAAGCCGAAGCGCTGTGATCCGTTGTACTCGACGATGGCATCTGCCCCGCGTAGTTGGGCGTACTCCGCCATCTTCGGGAGAATGTCCTGAACGCTGCCGTACGAGCCCTTGCCGATCTTGATGTTCTTGATGACCTTGTATTTCTGGCTGGCGGGCGGGAGGTGGGCGAAGAAACAGAATTCGCCGAGGTCGCTGTGAAGATCGCTCGTCGGTGCTTCGCCGCCTTTGGAAATGTCCACTTCGGCCTCGGGCGTGGCATCCGATGCCGGTTCCGCCGAATGTGCGGTATTCGCGGCGATGCCGATAGCGAACACGGATGCGATCAACGGAACGACGAATTGGCGTGCAGGGTTCATAAATGGTCTCAACGATTCGCGCCGTGTTGGCGTTTTATTATGGAGACGGGATAGTAAGCGACTGTAAGCCTGCCGGTCACTATGCAGTGTTGTGTGTGCGCATCGGTTGCGCGAGGTGGCTTGGTCGTGATTGAACTGGCGAACGCACACCGCTGCGCGGGCGATCAATATGACCGGGAGCGGATAGCTCAAGAATCGCGTATCGTCTCCCGTACCTCAAAACCTGAATCGATCCCATGTACGCTACTCGCCATGGCCGTGCGCGCACAATCACGATTGCCGCCGCCCTTTTCGTACTTACGCTGACAGGCTGCGCGTCCTCGTCGCTGGACTCGCAAGACTCATCGCGGGGCTCGCAATCGCAAGGTGCCAGCGCCGCGTCGCTCGATGCCGCCATCAATGGATCGCAACGCAGCAGCCAGGCGCGTGCGCGCGACGTCTATCGTCACCCGAAAGAAACGCTGCAGTTCTTCGACCTCGGTCCGACGCAAGCGGTGTTGGAGATCGCCCCGGGAGGCGGATGGTACACCGACATACTTGCGCCCTACCTGCGCAACGCCGGCCAGCTTTACGAAGCGCAATATCTCAGCACATCAGTCGATCTCGCCGCCGAAGACAGCGCGACCGATGCCGCTTATCGGCGCAAGCTCGCGAATGCGCCATCGGTCTACGGGAACATCGTCGTCGGCACGTTGCATGCGGGCCAGTTCAACGGCTTCGACTCGAACGAGCGGTTCGACCGCGTGCTGACCTTCCGAAACATCCATAACTGGATCAAGGACGGGCAATTCGATGCGAACCTGCGCGCGTTCTACGGCGCGCTGAAGCACGGCGGCGAACTCGGCGTCGAGGAGCACCGCGCACGGCCAGGCACGACTGAGCAACAGATGATCGATTCCGGTTACGTGACTGAGGCTTTCGTCATCGAGCACGCAAAAGCAGCCGGCTTCGTTCTGCTTGCGCGCAGCGAGATCAACGCGAATCCGAAAGATACCAAGGACTATCCACACGGCGTGTGGTCGCTGCCGCCGACTTATCAAGGCGGTGACGTCGACAGATCACGTTTTGCTGCAATCGGAGAATCGGATCGCATGACGCTCAAGTTCGTCAAGCCTTAGCGATCGTATGCGCGAGGCCAGCAGGAGAACGGGCTAGGCGGGTACGGCATCGCGGCTGACGATATGCGCGAACGGAAGCGGGTCTCGTGCGAGCGCGTCGCGCAGGAATGCGGGGCGCACGTCGATGCTCGCCAGTTCGTGCCGGTCGAACCACGCGAATTCGAGCTTGCGCCCCGGTTCGTTGCCTGCGTGATGCATGGAGAAATCGAGGATGCGGGCCTCGGGTGGTACGTCGGTGGCGAAGTACAGGCCGACTTCATGATGTGGGCGACCACCACCCGTGAAGAAGTTTTCGACGATCCATAGCAAGCGTCCGACGCTCACCTGGATGTCCAGTTCCTCGCGCATCTCGCGCGCGACGGCCGTGGCCGCGTCCTCGCCCGCCTCGACGCGGCCGCCCGGCAACGACCAGTATTCATCGCCTTCCAGCATATGCAGCAGGACGCGCTCGCGTGTCGTGATGACGGCGACGGCGCGGAAGTTGAAGCGGTGGCCGTCGGTGTCGAAGGAGATCATGGGCTGGTAGGCATGCGCGAGCGTTGAGGATGCGCTATTTCGCCGGAAATGGGGGTGATGTGCAAGCCTTGGGGCGTACGCGTCTGGTCGCTCACTGCAATTGACCAACAGCTTCCTTCGCAGTCGCCGAACGCCATTCTGCAAACGTGAGCCCCATCGGCCGCACCCGCATACGCTCATCCAGCCTCTTCCACGGCAAGTCCGACGGATCGGCGGCCATCGGCCCAGGCGCTTTCGCCACCAGCACCGCATGCGCGCCCGCCTGAAAATCCGCGCGAAAATGCACCGAACTCTTCACGACGAGTACCTTCATCCGCTCAGGCTCAACGCCCCCAACGCGAAAAAAGTTACGCTCGAAAATCTGCATCTTGATCGTGCTGACCACGATCCGCACACCGTCGATACGCAAACACGCGACCGGCCCGAGATCGCCCTGCATTCCGTTCATCATCGGACCATCGAAACGGAAACGCCCATCCGACAGATGCTCGACTTCGAAAACGCCTTGCAACGGCGCGTCGCCCGGCACACCCGAGCGGCCCCCGAGCGCGATGTCGATGCGCGCGCCGACGCCCGCACGATGCGCCGCGGCTGCCGCCTCCGCATCCCATATCACGCCAACGGCCGCGTCCTGCACGCGATGCCGCAACAACGCGCGCACCATGCCCATCGTGTTGGAATCGCCGCCGACGCCCGGGTTGTCCTGCGTATCGGCGATGATCACGGGCTTGTGCGCATGTTGCGCGAGACGTGACGCTTCATTCACCGCTTCGTCGGGTGACAGGAAGCGCACGTCCCATCGCGCTTCGTCGGCGAGCATGCGCGCGTGTAGCGCATCGATAGCCTTCTCGAGCGCGTCTTCGTCATAGCCGTAACCCCAGATCGCCGGCCCGCACTCAGGAAAATCCGCAGCGGGAAACCCCGGCGCAAACGACAGCGAAGCAACCGGCCCCTCTTCGAGCGCGGCCAGCATGTCGTAGATGCCGAGCGCGGGCTCGACGAGCGTGCACATCGCATTCACCGGAATCAGAAACGGAATGCGCCGCGACACGCGTTGCAAAGGGCGTCGATCGTGCATCAGCCTCTGAAGCAACGCGGCAGCGCGCTCGCCCGTTTCGGCCATATCGACATGCGGATAAGTTCGATACGCGACGATCGCATCCGCGAGTTGCAGCATCCTGTCCGTCACGTTCGCGTGAAGATCGAGCGATACGACGAGCGGCATCTCATCACCGACGATGCCCCGAACACGCGCAAGCAATTCCCCTTCGCCATCGTCGATATGTTCGGCGACCATCGCGCCATGCAGATCGAGATAGATCGCGTCGAACCCGCCCGCGCGCACGGCATCGACGATCTCACCGGCAATGCGTTCGAACGCATCTTCCGTCACATGCGCGGATGCGCTCGCGCCGGCCCAGATGACGGGGATCAGTTGATGGCCCGCTGCCTCGGCAGCCTTGATGAAACCGCCGATCGGCACGTTCACGTCGCGCAAGGTCAGCACGTCGGCGCCGCGCGTCAAAGGCGGAAAGCCTTCGCCCTGAATGAAGCTCTGGTACGACGCCCTGGTCGGCGCAAAGGTGTTGGTCTCGTGCTGAAATCCAGCAATCAGGATCTTCATGATTCGTTCGTCCTCGTGCTCTGCGAACTCAGTTCGATTCAGGGCTCAACGTCAATTCCGGCGCTTCATGAGCGGACTTGCGCGTCGACCGGTTGGCCAGAATCAGCAAGCCCGCAATCACCGGCATGCACGCCATCACGATCAGCGCGAGTTGCGAGTTGCCCGTCGCCGTGCGCGCCCAGCCGATTGCCGCCGGGCCCCAGAAGCCGCCCGACAATCCAATCGTATTGATGAGCGCAATGCCGCCCGCCGCCGCCGGGCCCTTGATGTATTCGGCAGGCATTGCCCAGAACACCGTGTAGGCCATCCACATCATCGCCGTGGCAGCCGTCAGCAGCGCAAGCGTCGCGAACAGATGCCCTTGCGTGAAAATCGATGCGACCAGCAGCAGCGCGCCGATCAAGGCAGGCAGCGCGCAGTGATAACGCCGCTCGCCCGTGCGGTCCGAGCTGCGCCCCGCGACGTACATGCCGATCCCCGCCGCGACATACGGAATCGCGACATACCAGCCAAGACGCAGCGTGTCGCTCACGCCCTGTTCCTTGATCAGCGTCGGCAGCCAGAAGCTGATCGCGTAGATCGGGAAGATGATCGAGAAGTACGCGAACGCCAGCAGATAGACACGCGGATCGCGCGCCACGGCCTTGAACGAATGGTTGTGCGCGTGTGCCGCGCCCGTTTCGCTTTCGAGCAGCTGCTTTTCGTCGGCATTCAGCCAGCGTGCGTCGGCGGGACGGTTCGACAGCACGAACAGCGTCACCACACCAAGCACGATGCACGGCAAGCCCTCGACGAGAAACATCCATTGCCAGCCTGCCAGCCCGTGCACACCCGAGAGCGCCGAAATCAGCCACGCCGACAACGGCCCGCCGACGATCCCGCCCAGCGGCCCGGCGAGAAACACGATCGCAATGGCGCGCGCCATGCGCGTCGGTCCGTACCAGCACGACAGGTAATAGATCATGCCCGGCGCGAAGCCCGCTTCGAAAATGCCGAGCAGAAAGCGCATGCCGTAGAACATCGGCACGTTGCGCACGAACAGCATGCACGCCGACGTGATGCCCCACAGCACGAGAATGCGGCTGAACGTCTTGCGCGCGCCGATTTTCGGCAGCAGCAGATTGCTCGGCAATTCGAACAGCACGTAGCCGAGAAAGAAGATGCCCGCCCCGACGCCATACGCCGCATCGGAGAAACCGAGATCGCTCTGCATCTGGAACTTGGCGAAGCCGACGTTCACGCGATCCAGATACGCAAACATGTAGCAAGCCAGAAGAAACGGCAGCAACCGCCAGTTGAGCCGGTTGTAGAGGGCGCGCGCCGCGTCGCTCTCCTTCAGGGTCTGTATCGCTGTCATGTTCGTCTCCGGTATCTCGGGTTTGAATCCCGTGCTTGCGTTCCAGCATGGTGTCGGGGTAAAAATGCGCGAGCAAGAGCAACTAAGTTCACACTTCGTTGCTTGCAAGGCAACGACTGCCAAACCAACAGCTCTGGAGATGTCGGACATGCGCGAAATCAACCAGCAACGGCTGCGCTACTTTCACGAGGTGCTGTCGCACGGCACCATCCGCGGCGCGGCGGACAGCCTGAACACGTCGCCTTCCGTGATTACGCGCCAGATCAGGCTGCTCGAAGAGGAACTCGATACGACGCTGTTCGAGCGCGAGGCGCGCGGCGTCAAACCGACCGAGGCAGCCACGCATCTGCTCGAATTCTGGCGCGGCTACCGCTCGCAGCAGGAAAAGCTCGAAGACCAGCTGCATTTGCTGAAAGGGCTGCAGCAAGGCCAGGTGCAACTGGCCGTCAGCGAGGGCTATGTCGATCCGCTGATCGAGGAGGTGATCGCGCCGTTCTGCGCGAAGTATCCGAAGCTGGATATCGGCGTCGAAATTCTTGCTGTCGACGATCTGCTCAACCAGGTCGCCGAGAGCCGCGCGCATATCGGGCTTGCGTACAATCCGCCGCCGCATCCGCGCATCGAGTACCGCGCGAGTTCGGCGCAACCCGTCGTGCTGCTGGTGAGGCGCGATCATCCGCTCGCGTTACGCGGTATGCCCGCCAGCGTGAAGGACCTGCTCGAATGGCCGCTCGCGCTGATGCCGGCCACGTTCGGCATCGGCCATGCCGCGAAAATGCTGGAGTTCGCCGAGAACATCAAAATCCGCGCGACGCTCACCAGCAATTCGCTGACGGCACTCAAGCGCTTCGTCGCGCATGGCGACGGCGTGACGCTGATCGGCGAGTTCGCTGCGTATCGCGAACTGGTGGCGGAAGAACTCGCCATCGTACCGATCGATCACCCGTTGTTTCAGGGCGCGAAAGCACGCCTGCTCGTGAAGTCGGGGCGGCCTCTCGCGGCTGCCGCCAATGAACTGCTCGAATGGATCTTGCGCAGGATGTCGATGTTCGCGCGCGGCGATGCGTCGCTGGAAACTTGACGGCGTTCAGCCGGAACGTTGCGGCCCCAACCTTTCACGCACTGCGTCGATGTAATGCCGTCGTATCACCGTTGTCGGCCATTCGTCATATTTGAAACGTTATTGCAGAACGCATACCTCTTTGTCGATAAGAGAACGTGTTCGTCTCTCGCATAACAACTGTCAATGACGTTTCTCAATACCCTCAAGATCGGTCCGCGTCTCGGCGCGGGCTTTGCAATCGTTCTGCTTCTGCTTTGCGCCGTCGGCGGCGTTAGCCTGCTTCAATCGTCGCGCATCTACGACGGCACGTATCGGATCGGCAATGACTGGCTCCCCAGTGTCGAAACGCTCGGCACGCTGCGCAGCCATGCGGACGACGTGCGCCGCCTGTCGCTGCGTGAACTGCTCAGCACGGACGCGAACCAGATGCGCGCGACGCGCGCCCAGCATGCGAATGCTGTGAATGCTTTCGCGCAGTCGCTCGACGCTTATTCGAAACTGATCTCGTCGCCCGAAGAACAGCAGCTCGACGACAACATCAAAACTTCGTGGGCCAGCTATCTCGAAGTCGACGAAAAGATCGAAAAGCTGATCGACGCCGGAGAATCGAGCGCAACAGAAGCGCGGCAACTCGCGGCGGGCGACGCATCGGCACGCTTCACGACCACGCTCGATCTGATCGACCGCGACATCAAGCTGAACCATGAAGGCTCGGTCGAAGAAGTCGCGAAGGCGGAAGCCGCGTTCCACAGCGCGCGCATGTGGACTGTCGTGCTGTCGGCACTCGCACTGCTCGCGGGCGCGTTCATCGCCGTCGTCACCACGCGCTCGATCGTCGGGCCGCTGCGCCGTTCCGTCGGTGTGGCCGAAACCGTCGCGCGCGGCGATCTGACTGCGGCGATTCACGTCGACGGCTCGGACGAACTCAGCCAGTTGCTCGGCGCGCTACGCCACATGAACGAACGACTGCAGGACACGGTGAGCCGCGTGCGTTCGAGCAGCGAAAGCATCGCCACGGGCTCGTCGCAAATCGCCGCGGGCAACACCGATCTGAGCCAGCGCACGGAAGAACAGGCCGCATCGCTCGAAGAAACGGCCGCGAGCATGGAAGAGCTGACGGCGACCGTCAAGCAGAACGCGGAGAACGCGACGCAAGGCAACGCGCTGGCAGCGCGTGCGTCGGAAACGGCGGCGCGCGGCGGCGAGGTCGTGAGCCGCGTGGTCGATACGATGCGCGGCATCTCGACCAGTTCGCAGCAGGTCGCGCAGATCATCTCGGTGATCGAGGGGATCGCGTTCCAGACCAACATCCTCGCGCTGAACGCAGCCGTCGAAGCGGCGCGTGCGGGCGAACAGGGACGCGGCTTCGCGGTCGTCGCGGGCGAAGTGCGTACGCTCGCGCAACGCAGCGCGGCGGCGGCGAAGGAGATCAAGGATCTGATCGGCGAATCGGTGAGCCGCGTGAACAGCGGCACCGCGCTCGTCGACGAAGCGGGCCGCACGATGGGCGAGATCGTCCAGTCGGTGCGCCAGGTGTCCGATCTGATGGGCGAGATCAGCGCGGCGTCCGGCGAGCAGCATCGCGGCATCGAGCAGGTCAACGTCGCGATCTCGCAGATGGACGAGGTGACGCAGCAGAACGCAGCGCTCGTCGAGCAGGCTTCGGCGGCAACGCAGTCGATGGCGTCGCAGGCTGCGACGTTGCGTGAACTGGTATCGGTGTTCAGGCTGCCGGGCGGGCAACAGGCGAACGCGATGAGCGCTGCGTCCGCTCCTCCGAAGGCGGTTGCGCGCGCCGCCGTGGCCGAGCCAAGGAAAACCGCGAACGCGGCTTCTGCAAAACCGCTCGCCGCTCAGATGCCGGGCGCCGGGAAAGCAGCCGCTAGCCGTGCTGAAGTCGATTGGGAGACGTTCTGAATCGCCGCGCATCTGGATTGCTTCACGTGATGCGCCCTTCGATCTTCACTTGTGCGTGACGGGTAACAGCTTCATCGCAGCGGGCCGCTCTTGCGCCGCATGTGGCGTCACGCTTGCCGCCACATGCGCCTGAACATTCTTCGGGGCGGTGCTCGCGCGGCTCGCCAGCATCGCGCACACGCGGCTCGCGCCGATTGAACCCGCAACCGCGAACACCACCGGAAACAGCATGTCGTGCCCGAGGTGCGTGAACTCGGCGACGAGCACGATGGCCGTGATCGGCATGTTCATCGACGAAGCGAGAAACGCGGCCGCGCCGACAATGGCGAACGCGCCGACGGGCACGCTCGCGCCGATCAGATTCCACGCGCCGCCGAGCACGACGGCAAGCAATGCGCCCACCGTCAGCCCCGGCGTCAGCAGACCGCCATGCGCGCCGACGCGCAAGCTGCTCGCACTCACGGCAATCTTCAACGCAAGCAGCGCAGCCGCGAGCCCAATGCTCAACTGACCGTCGAAGCCAAGCTGCGCCGTGCCCTTGCCGTTGCCGAGCAATTGCGGAAAGTGCATAGCGAGCACACCGATCGCGGCGAAGTTGATTACGTTGAGCGGGATGATCAGCCAGCCTGCGCCCGGCGCGGCATGGCGCGCACGATCCATGAAGCGCGAGAACGCATAGGCCGCGATGCCGAACAGCGGCCCCGCCGCCACCGACCACGCAACCAGACTGCCGCTCAGCGCGAATGACGGAATCGCGTATTGCGATTCGTCGCCGAGACCCAGCCACGCGACGACGGCGGCGATCACCGAGGTCACGAGCGCAATCGCGACCGTGGTGGCATCGAAGGTGACGAGCAGCACTTCGAGCACGAACACCGCGCCGCCGAGCGGCACGTTGTACACGGCGGCGAGGCCGGCGCCCGCGCCGCAGGCGATCATCACGCGCGTTTCGTTCGCTGACAGACCGCCGACGCGCGCGAGCCAAGCCGCCACCAGCGAACCGACTTCACGCGGCGCGACCTCGCGGCCCAACGGCGAGCCGAGCGCGACGGTCACGATCTGCAGCAGCGCATGCGCGAGCGTGCTGAGCATCGGCATGCGCGCGTCGGGCGACTTCACTGCCTGCCTGATGCTCACGAGCGGCGTGCCGAAACGGCGCACGGCCCACCAGCCGAACCCGGCGACCAGGCCGCACATCGTCATGACGATCACGCGCCGTTCCGGCGACGCGCCACCGACGCCTTGCAGAAAGCTTTCACCGCCGACGAGCGCATCGAGGCTGTAGCCGTACGCGATGTGCTGGACGGCGTGCAGCAGCAGCGCGAGCAGCATGCCGCCGAGGCCCGCGCCCACGCCCGTCAGCACTGTGACGACGGCCAGGCGGACCAGTGATTTGCGGTCGAGGGTGATGGGAGACGGCATGACGGCGTGGCTCGATGGGACGGGGAAGCCCCTACTCTAGGGTTTTCCCGTAGATTCATCAAACGACTTTATTTACTTAATTGATGATTCGCACGACTGTGTGAGAAAAGCATCGTGCGAATCTGGTGTGCCGCTGGTCGGCAATCGAAACCCGTGCGCCTCTCGTTGCCCTTCACAACTATTCGGATCACTAATCATTCAGCACACTCCCCCTCATAACGAATAAAAACGAAAGCAATAGCAATGCAAATGTATGTAATAGCCTGGTAAGGAATATTTCTCGATGACGAAATATGCGGATGCTTCAATGCCGTTGCTTCACCTCCATCTTGAAGTGAGCTTGCAATTCCACCTAAAAAAACCCAGCAACTCCACGCACAACGGAGCGCTGAACGGCAATCTGGAGCCCCCGAGAAAATGCTTTACAGGACAATACTACCCAGCGCGATCGCTGTTGCGTCGCTGTTGACCATCGCCGCGTGCGGCAGCAACTCGCACAACAACACGACGACGTCGACCCCGCCCGCCGTTTCCGCGCAAGATGCCCTCGCGACTGCGACGCCCATCAAGCACCTCGTGGTGATCTTCGGCGAGAACGTCTCCTTCGACCACTACTTCGCTACCTATCCGAGCGCGAAGAACGTAGCGGGCGAGCCGACGTTCACCGCGGCGACCGGCACGCAAACGGATATCGCCACGCTCGCGGCCGCTGGGCTGACGGGCGCCGCTAACCCGAACGCGCAGGCCACCTCGCCGAACATCGTCGCTGCGACGGTCAACGGCCAGACGACCACGCCGCCGACGCTGGGCGCCGCGCTGACCACGACCACCGCGCAACCGTTCCGCCTCGACCGTTCCCAGGCGAACACGAAGAGCCAGAACCACAGCTATGGGCCTGAACAGCTCGCCGATGACAACCTGAAGATGGACGCGTTCCCGCTCTTCACGTCGGCCAGCTCGATCATCGCGGGCAGCACGGGCCAGTTCGGCTCGTCGGCGCAGGTGCTCGGCTACTTCGACGGCAACACGGTCACCGCGTACTGGAACCTCGCACAGAACTTCGCGATGAACGACAACGCGTGGACCGACACGTTTGGTCCGTCGACGCCGGGTGCCATCGAAGTGATCTCGGGCCAGAATCAGGGCGTGACGGTCACGCCCAATCCGAAGAACCCGACTGTCACGACGAGCAGCAATGCGATTCCTGACGGACAGGGAAGCTTCACGATGATCGGCGACCTGGATCCGACCACCGACACCTGCACGGCGGCCGCGCAAACCACCACGTCCGGCCCGACGGGCATGATGGGCGGCAAGAACATCGGCGATCTGCTGAATGCTTCGAACATCACGTGGGGCGGCTTCATGGGCGGCTTCAACCTGCAGACCGTCAACGCGAACGGTACGACGGGCTGCCTGCGCTCGACGTGGTCGGACGTGCTCGGCAGCGCGCCGACTGACTATGTCCAGCATCACGCCTGGTTCCAGTACTACGCATCGACGGCCAATCCGACGCACCAGCGTCCGACCTCGACCGCGATGATCGGCTTCACCGAGCCGACGCTCGACAATACGGCCACGCCGGTTCACCACCAGTACGACACCGACGACTTCTTCGCGTCCGTACAGGCGGGCAACTTCCCGTCGGTCAGCTTCCTGAAGGCGCCCGCGATCAGCGACGGCCATCCGGGCAATTCGGACCCGCTCGACGAGCAGGCATTCGTCGTGAAGGTCACGAACTTCCTGCAGCAGCAACCCGACTGGAAGAACACGCTCGTCGTGATCGCCTATGACGACTCCGATGGCTGGTACGACCACGTGACGCCGGCAATCACGAGCTCGTCGTTCGATACCACGCTCGTCACGCACGTCGGCACGGCAACCTTCACGGGCGCCGACCAGTTGTCGGGCCAGGGCCAGTGCACGTCGGCGAGCGCGACGCAGCCGCTCGGCATCAACGGTGGTGCGGTCAACGGCCGTTGCGGCCCGGGTACACGGACGCCGTTCCTCGTGATCTCGCCGTGGGCAAAGCAGAACTTCGTTGACCACACGCAGATCACGCAGGCGTCGGTCGTCAAGTTCATCGAAGACAACTGGCTCGGCGGCAAGCGGCTCGGCGCGGGTTCGTTCGACGCAACGGCCGGCGATATCCGCGGCATGTTGAATCTGACTGGCGCGGGCAACAACGCGACCGTCTTCCTCGACCCGGTTGTTGGCACGAAGCTCGCAGCTGCGCCGGCGACCAACTAACCCGACGCGCGTCCCGCTTGTTTCACGCCTCGCCGGCTCGCGCCGGCGCAACGGGCAGCGGGACGCCAGATAACTCGAAGTGGGTCGAGCCAGCGCGGCAACGTGCTGGCTCGACGTCTTTTGCGGATTATTTTTGCCATCATCGCCATGAGCTCTCCAAACCCTGCATTGCCGCCCTCACTGCCTGCCGGCGATCCCTCGCAACCCGCGAGCGCCAAACGACAGTTTCTGCGCGTACTCGGCTGGGCCGTTGCCGTCGTTGCGGCCGGCTGCGCCGCCTTCATCGCCTATGCGGCAATCTATCCGGAGCGCATGCCTCTTGCGATCGGCACCATCGTCGAAGACATCACCGGCGCGAATCCGCAGCCGGTCGCGTTGCACGTACCGCCGAGCCAGCCGCTGAGCGCGGTTGCCCTGCTCGGCAAACAGATTTTCAATGACCCGTCGCTGTCGGCGTCGGGCAAGCAGTCGTGCGCGTCGTGCCACAGCCCCGAACATGCGTACGGGCCGCCGAACGATCTGTCCGTACAACTCGGCGGGCCGCATATGACGGACGCGGGCTACCGGCCGCCGCCGTCGCTTGCGTACCTCTACCGCCAGGCGCCGTTCTCGATTGGCCCCGATCAAAACGACATGGACGCCGCGCCCGTCACGCTCGATCAACTGGCCACGGCAGCGAGCGGCACGCAACGCGCGGTGAAAACGGCGGGCGTTGCGCCCGCGGCACCCGCACTCGTTCCGCAGGGCGGCCTGTTCTGGGACGGCCGCGCAAGCACGTTGCAGGATCAGGCGATCGGCCCGATGCTCAATCCCGTCGAAATGGCCAACAAGAACACCGGCGACGTCGTGCACAAGCTGCTGAACGCGAAGTATCTCGACCAGTTCAAGGAGCTGTTCGGCGACCGGATCATGAGCCAGCCCGACCTGCTCTTCGACGAAGCGATGTTCGCAGTGGGACGCTACGAGTTCGAAGACCCGTCCTTTCATCGCTTCACGAGCAAGTACGACTACTGGCTCCAGGGCAAGGCACGTCTGACCCAGGCGGAGATGCGCGGCTTGCGCCTGTTCAACGATCCCGACAAGGCGAACTGCGCCGGATGCCATCTGAGCAAGCCGACAGCCGATCATCTGCCGCCGCTCTTCACCGACACGCAATACGAGGCGCTCGGCGTGCCGCGCAATCGCGATCTGCCTGTCAACAAGGACCGGAATTTCTACGACATGGGCGTATGCGGTCCCTTCCGCGACGACGCAGCGACGCTCACGCAATACTGTGGAATGTTCCTGACGCCGACCTTGCGCAATGTCGCCACGCGACACGCCTTTTTCCACAACGGCGTCTACCACGACCTGAAGCAGGTGATGGACTTCTATAACCTGCGCAATACGAGCCCCGAAAAGATCTATCCGCTCGATGCCGCCGGCAAGCCGCAGAAGTACGACGATCTTCCCGCGAAGTACCACGCGAATATCGACGTGGCCGACGCACCGTTCGACCGCAAGCTGGGCGAAAAGCCTGCGATGTCCGACGATGACATCAAGGACATCATCGCGTTCATGAACACGCTGACTGACGGATACAAGCCGTAACCCGCATCGCTCGCGAGGGCGACGTCGCGTGCATCTGCAAGCTTCATGGCAGCCATGAAGCTTGCGGGTGCACGCGACACAAACAGAACGCTACTTCAGGAAGATGTACCGCGCGAAATACGGCGAACTACCCGCCTGATGCTCACGTGCACAAGGCGCGGAAGGCGGCGTGCCGCCTGCTGTGTCGAGCCGCTGCACGAACCGCACGCCGGACAGACTGCCTTCGGCGGTACTGTGCGTTTCGAGCAGCAGTTGCGGGATGCTGTTCGCATTCGCACTCGGCGCCTGGGCAATCACTTTACCGACGATCCGGCTGCCATCGGCCGCCTCCCAGGATGGACCCGCTCCATGCTGGATCGACACTTGACCCGCGTCGTCATACAGCGTGGCGTTGGGCCGCTGGAACACCCAGCCGAGACGATGCGCACTGTCGAACTCGCAGGCATACATCTGCACACCTGTTGCCGTCGTAACGGCGAACGGCTGGGCGCCCGTAGGCACCAGCGAAGGTGGGGTTACGTCGGCGGCATTCGCGGCGAAGGGCAACATCAGCACGGCGCAAGCTAGCGCCGCCCGGTATGCGATCTGTCGTTGCACGCCGGGGCGCATTGCGCGAATGACGTCGAGGGAGGACGTGCGGGAGGGAAACATGATGACGATCCGGTAAGGAGGGTATATCGGTGGCGTTTTTGTGCTTTTCCTTACCAGAACAGCTGACGATACAAGCTTATTCCATCGAAATTGCGCCTCGGTGTACGCGCGACGGAGCGACCCGGCGCGAGCGATTTCACACGTCGCGCGGCAACACAAGCTCCGCCTCGAGCCCACCCGCCGCGCGATTGCGCAACGTCAACGTCCCGCCATGCGTCGCCGCGATGCTTTGCGCAATCGTCAACCCAAGCCCAGTGCCGCCACTCGCACCCGTTCCCTCCGCACGCGCCGCATTCCCGCGAAAATACGGCTCGAACACGCGCGCCAGCATCGTTTCATCCGGAATACCCGGGCCGTTGTCACGGATCGCGATGCGCACCGCGCGTCCGTCATCGACAACATGAATCGCTGCCTCGCCGCCATACCGGATCGCGTTGTCGAGCAGATTCTGCAAACAGCGCTTCAGATTGCGCGGATAACCCGCAACCGGTCGCGCCGCCTGCCCTTCCACCGCGACCGGATGCCCGGCCTCACGCGCATCTTCGACCAGCCCTTCGAGCATCGAATCGACATCGATTTCATGCCGCGCTTCCGTCACTTCGATGCCTTGCACGGCATCGAGCGTCGCGCGCACCATCGCCTCCATGTCGTCGAGATCGCCGCGCAGCCGATCGCGCCATTGTTCGTCGGGCAACATCTCCACGCGCAGACGTAGCCTGGTCAACGGCGAGCGCAGATCGTGCGACACGGCGGTCAAGAACCGTGCGCGTCCAGCAAAGCTTTCCGTCAGTTGACGCTGCATCGAGTTGAACGACATCGCCGCGCTGCACACTTCGAGCGGCCCGCTGACGGGCAGCGGCGGCCGGTAGATGTTGCGGCCGAGCGCATCGGCGGCTTTGGCAAGATCGCGCAGCGGCTGAACCGCAAAACGCACGGCAACGAACGCCAGCACGCAGATCGCCACGAAACGAAGCAGATAGATCCTGACGAGATAGTCGAACACCAGCGAGCCCGGCTCGCTCAGCATGCCCGCCTGCCCTTCATTGGCCTGCACGTCGAGCCACTTGCCATCGGGCAGTTTCATCTGCACGTGGAAATCGCCCGTCGGCATGCGCGAATCGAACAGACTGAGAATGCCCTTGTGCTTGTGCTCTTCGTCGCGCAGTTCGGCATCGATCAGGCGCACGTCGATCGGCTCGCCAAGTCGCCGCCGAATCACGCCCGCGATCAGATCGCCGACCGTGCGCTTCGCAAGCGATGTCTGTTGCACGGGCTGCGGCGTATCGGTCCATTGCAGACGGTAACGCGCATCCGACAACTGCGACACGATCGCGTCGCGCGCCGCTGCATCGGGCGCGTGCTGCAGCAGCCGGACCGTATCCGCGAGACGGCTCGCGAACAGGCGCGCGGGAATTTCGAGCGTGCGGTTGTCGTGTGTGTCGAACCAGATCGTGCTAGTGAGCAATTGCCCGGCGAACATACCGACGGCGAGAATCATCACGAGCCGCCCAAACAGCGAATCGGGCCACGGACGCAGTTTCATCGCGCGGCCGCTCATGCTTCGAACGTGACGTCGGCGACCAGCATGTAGCCCTCGTTGCGCACCGTGCGAATCAGCGCGGCGCTGCGCGCGGCGTCTTTCAGATGATGTCGCAGGCGGCTGATGCACACGTCGATCGAACGGTCGAGCGGCGTGTGCTCCTTGTCGAACACATGGTCGAGCAGGAAATCGCGCGACAGCGGCCGGTTCGGATGATCGAGCAGCGTGCGCAGCGTCCGGTAGTCGGAGCCGCCGAGCGACACGACCACGCCTTCGGGCGACAGCATCTGCTTCATCCGCGTATCGAGCTTCCAGCCCGCGAAGCTGACGAACGCGGCGGCATCGGCGGGAAGCGCACCCGGCATGCTGCGCGCGCGGCGCAACACCGACTTGATCTTCGCGACCAGCTCGCGCGGATCGAATGGCTTGGGCAGGTAGTCGTCGGCGCCCATTTCGAGGCCGAGTATGCGGTCGAGCAAGCCACCGCGCGCGCTCAGGATCACGATCGGCATGCCCTGTTCGCGGCGCAGCTCGCGTGTGAGTTCGAGTCCGTCCTCGCCGTCGAGCATCAGGTCGAGCACGACCAGATCGATCTGCGACGCCTTGATGATCTGCTTCATCTGCGCGCCGCTGGTGGCCGTCGTCGCCTGATAGCCCATGCTGCGCAGATAGTCGCCGAGCAGCTGGCGAATGTTCGGGTCGTCGTCGACGACAAGTATGTGGTCCATCAAAAGCTCTTCTTTTCTTCCACTCAGCCGCATTGTCCGTATTGCCACGGGAAAAAAACGGCTCAACACATTCCATTACAAAAGTGCGCCGTTTCAACACATCGCCATTACATCCCGCCGATAAAGTGGCGCCCGTAAATGCAAATAATTCTCATCCAGCAACTATATCATGTCGATTTCCGTGCTTTCCTCGGCCTGCGGGCGGGCCGTTTCGACGGCGGCGCGCGCTGCCTTCCCGGTGGTCTCCTCCGTCGCGTTCGCTGTAGCCGCCGGCTTCATGCTGACCGCCAGCGCACCCGCGCTCGCCGCTCAACCCGCAAGCGCCCCAACGCCCGCAGCTGTTAGCGCGCCGGCCACCCTCACCGATCTCGCCGGCCGCACGATCCGCGTGCCCGCCGCCGAACCGCAGCGCATCCTGCTCGGTGAAAGCCGCCTGCTGTCGGCCGTCGCGCTGCTCGAAGGCCAGAAGCCGCTCGCGCGCATCGTCGGCTGGCAAGGCGATCTGCCGCTGATGGACCCGCAGACCTTCAACACGTACGCGCAAAAATTTCCCGACATCAAAACGATCCCGCTGATCGGCAAAGCGACGGAAGACAGCATCAGCGATGAAAAGGCCCTGAGCCTCAAACCCGATCTGGCGATCTTCAGCATCGCGGGCCACGGCCCGAGCCGCTACAGCGCGCTCGTGAAGCAACTGGAAGCAACGGGCACGACGGTCGTGTTCGTCGACTTCCGCCTGCATCCGATGCAGAACACGCTGCCGAGCATCAAGCTGCTCGGCGCGGTATTGCATCGCGATCAGCAGGCCAATGCGTACATCCAGTTCTATCAGCAGCATCTGGCGCGCGTGCAGAGCGTCGTCAACCGCGTGCCCGAAGCGCAGCGTCCGAAGGTATTCGTCGATCTGCTCGCGGGCGTCTGGGATGCCGGCTGCTGTCACACGGCGGGCAACGGCAACTTCGGCGAGTTCGTGCAGGCAGCGGGCGGACGCAATATCGCGCAAGGTCTGGTGCCGGGCGTGCTCGGCGACATCAGCATGGAACAGGTGATCGCCGCGCAACCCGACGTCTACATCGCGACGGGCAGCCGCACGAAACCGGGCCTCGCGTCGTTGCGTGTCGGCCCGATGACGAGCGAGCACGATGCGCGCGCGAGCCTCGCGCAACTGGTCGCGCGTCCCGGCTTCGATACGATCAAGGCGATCCACGACGGCAACGCGCACGGCATCTCGCACAACTATTACGACTCGCCGTACAACATTCTCGCAATCGAAGCGTTCGCGAAGTGGTTCTACCCGACGCAGTTCAAGGACCTCGACGTCCACGCGACGCAAGCCGAACTGTACAAGCGCTTCCTCGCCGTGCCGCCGCAAGGCGCCGAGTGGGTCGACGCGCCGCTCGCGCAGTCCACGGCTGACGCTTCGCATTAACAGGCGCAGCGATGTCCGATTCCGTTTCCCTGACCCGTTCCGCGCGCGCGCAGCAAGGCGCCGCGGACGCCAGCCTGCAGCCGTATCTGCGCATCACGCGCCTGCGTGTGCTGTGGCTGTGCGTCGTCGCATTGCTGATCGTCGGCTCGCTGCTGCTCGATCTGCGCTCGGGCCCGTCCGGCTTGCCCGTTTCGACGCTGCTGCGCGCGGTGTTTCATCATGCATCCGCCGATGCCGCGACGAATGTCATCGTCTGGCAGATCCGCATGCCGTACGCGGTGATGGCGCTGCTGGTGGGCGCGTCGCTCGGCCTGTCGGGCGCGGAAATGCAGACCATCCTCAACAATCCGCTCGCGAGTCCTTACACGCTCGGCGTGTCGGCGGCGGCGGCGTTCGGTGCGTCGCTTGCAATCGTGCTCGATATCACGCTGCCCGGCATCGCGCAAAGCTGGGTCGTGTCGGCCAACGCATTCCTGTTCGCGTTCATGTCGGCGTTGATGCTCGACGGCGTCGCGCGCTGGCGCGGCATGTCGACATCCGGCGTCGTGCTGCTCGGCATCGCGCTCGTATTCGCGTTCCATGCGCTCGTCTCGCTGATGCAGTTCATCGCTTCCGCCGACGCACTGCAAGGCCTCGTGTTCTGGACGCTCGGATCGCTCGCGCGCGCCGACTGGCCGAAGATCGCGGTGCTCGCCGTCGCGCTCGCAGTCGCGTTGCCGCTCTCGATGCGCAACGCGTGGACGCTCACCGCGCTGCGACTCGGCGAAGATCGCGCCGCCAGCTTCGGCATCGACGTGCGACGCCTGCGACTCGGCACGCTGCTGCGCGTGTCGGTGCTGTCAGCGCTTGCGGTGTCGTTCGTCGGCACGATCGGGTTTGTCGGGCTGATTGCGCCGCATATCGCGCGGACGGTATTCGGCGAGGACCACCGCTTCTATCTGCCCGGCAGCATGCTGATCGGCGCGTTGATGCTGTCGCTTGCGTCGATTGCATCGAAGATCATCGTGCCGGGCGTGCTGATTCCCGTCGGCATCGTGACAGCGCTGGTCGGCATTCCCCTCTTTCTGGGGATCGTCGTGCGCTCGCAAGGAGCCACGCAATGAACGGCCTGTCGATTCACGGTCTCAGCGTGCAATACGGCAAGCGCGCGGTGCTCAAATCGCTCGATGCCGGCCCGCTGCCGCGCGGCCAGATCACCGCGCTGCTCGGTCCGAACGGCAGCGGCAAGTCGACGCTGCTGCGCGCGCTGGCGGGCCTCACGCGCGCGCATGCCGGTCAACTGACGCTCGACGGCACGCCGCTCGAACTGTCCGCAGCGAGCGCCCGTTCACATAGCGTTGTCTACTTGCCGCAGTCATTGCCCGCAGGCGTCAAGCTGCAAGTGCTCGAGTCCGTGCTCGTCGCGTGTTGCGCGACGCGCGGCGCATTCCGCGCTCACGGCGCCCGTACCGACGACCTCGCGAATGCGCGGGCCGTGCTCGAACGCCTCGGCATCGATGCACTCGCATCGCGCTCGCTCGACGAGTTATCGGGCGGACAACGACAACTCGTCGGTATCGCCCAGGCACTGGTGCGCGAACCGCAAGTGCTATTGCTCGACGAGCCGTTGTCCGCGCTCGACCTGAACTACCAGTTCCATGTGATGCGCGTGCTGCGCGACATCACGCGGGAACGCGGCATCGTCACCGTCGTGGTTCTGCACGACATCAACACGGCCATGCGCGCCTGCCATCAGGCGATGCTGCTTCACGCAGGCCGCATCGCAGGCTTCGGACCCTGCGCCGATGTCGTCACGCAAGCGAGCCTTGCAGAAGTATTCGGAGTCACCGCGCGAATCGAATCGTGTTCGCGCGGCCAGCATCAAGTCCTGATCGACGGTCTGTCGGTTCAGGACGGCATCGCCAGCCGCTAGACATTCGTCGAGCGTCCCAGCCAGCCACCTCGCCACGCCGCATCCGTTTCAACGCACGACGCCCGCCATCCGGTGGGCGCCGCGCTGCTGCGTGGATCGTCAAATCGTTCAAATCAAACAAAAAGGGGAAAAAATGAAAAAGACATTCGTCATGGCTGCCCTCGCGGCGAGCTACGCGTGCCATGCGCAGGCACAAAACACGGTCACGCTGTATGGCGTGATCGACGCGGGTCTGTCGTACACGAACAACCAGAAAGGCAGCAGCGCGTGGCAAGCGGGCAGCGGCGACGTGACGGGCAGCCACTGGGGCATGCTGGCTCGCGAAGACCTGGGCGGCGGCACCAAGGCGATCTTTCAGCTCGAAAACGGCTTCAGCGTGATGAACGGCACGCTGCGCCAGGGTGGGCGTCTGTTCGGTTACCAGGCTTATACGGGGCTGTCGAATGACAGGTTCGGCACGTTGACGCTTGGACGTCAGTACGATTCCGTGGTCGACTACCTCGCGCCGCTCAGCTTCACGGGTCATCATCCCGGCGGCAACAATCTCTCCGCGCACCCTTACGACAACGACAATCTGAACAACTCGTTCCGCGTGAACAACTCGGTGAAGTTCGCGAGCAACAGCTATGCGGGCGTGAAGTTCGGCGCGTTGTACGGTTTCTCGAACGAAGCGGGCGGATTCGACGACAACCGGCTATACAGCTTCGGTACCTCGTATGAGGCAGGCCCGTTGCGTCTCGGCGCAGGCTACTTCCAGGCGGACAACGGCGGCAGCAGCAACACGAACGGCGCATTGACGTTGACCGACCGCACGTTTATCGCAGCGCGTCAGCGCACGTATGGCGCGGGCGGAACCTACTCGATCGGCGCGGCGACGTTCGGTGCGGTCTGGACGCGCACGCAACTCGGCGGACTCGCGACGATCAACGGTGCGAACAGCCTCGGCCTCGCTGCGAATGGCGAGGGTATGAGCTTCAGCAATTACGAACTCAATGCAAGCTACTCGCTCACGCCGACCATCGCGCTGAACGGCGAATACACGTACACGTCGGGCTCGATGTCGAATGCGACGGGCCAGCATCATCCGAAGTGGCATGAAGTCTCGGTGCAAACCGATTACTTCCTGTCCAAGCGAACCGACCTTTACGTGCAGGCGAGCTATCAGCATATCTCCGCTGACGGCTCCGGTCTCACTGCCGATATCAGCGGACAAAGCGCTTCATCGAACGATCAACAGATTGTCGTTGCTGTCGGGATGCGGCACCGGTTCTAAAACGGTCAAAGCCGCCGCGTTCATATGAACCGGCGGCTTGATGCAGCAATCAGAACTTGTGCCGGATGCCGACCCGCACGGTGCTTTGCCGGTCGCTGGTGGACGGCGTGAGATTGTTGATGGCCGCAACGGCCGCCGTGCCCGTCGAGTCCGTGCCCGACGCTTTCTGATAGACGCCGATCAGATACACGTCGGTGCGCTTCGACAGAAAATAATCCGCGCCGATCGCGCCTTGATAGTAGCGCGCGCCAGGGTTCGTTCCCGTCGACGAATCGACGCTGCCGCCGTGCGTATAGTCGAATGCCGCCCCGAGCAGGAAGGCAGGCGTCAGCTGATACTTGAAGTTCACTTCCGCGTTATTGAACGTCGCGTTGCCATGATAGCCGCGCGGATTCGGACCGGACTCCACCGTATCGCCGAGATTCCTGAACTGCGTATTCGAATACGTTGCACCGAACGTCGCCGCGCCGAACGTGTAAGCCGCGCCCGCCGCGATCACCTGATACGTACGCGCCGACGCATAGCCGCTATACACCGGTGACGAAATGAAGTTCGTGCTCGCCGTGGCTGCCGTGCTCGCGCCGTTGTCCCCGAAGAAACCGACATTCGGATTGCGCGCATTCAGATAGCCGACGCCCAGAGAAAGCGGACCGTTCGCATAGCCGGCGCCGAGCGACCACACCTGATTGCGCGACGCCTCGCCCGCTACGCCACCCACGCTGTACACGCCGCCGAACGTGAGGCCCGCATAGTTGGCGCTCGTGTACTTGATCGCATTGTTCACGCGATACGCGTTGTTGATATTGTCGAGATCGCCCGGATGCGCGGCGATATAGCCGCCCCACTGATCGCCTGCTTCAAAGGGGCCGACATAATCGACGACGGAATCGTACTGGCGGCCGAGCAGCACTGAGCCATACGCGTTCGACAGCCCGACATACGCCTGTCGTCCGAACATCAGCCCTTGCGTGCTGCCGCGATTCTTCTGGCCAAGCGATCCGCTATTCAGATCGAAGCCGTTTTCGAGCACGAAGAGCGCAGCGAGACCGCCGCCGAGATCTTCCTTGCCGCGCAACCCCCAGCGGCTCGCCTGCATCACGCCGCTCGACACGTTGTACAGATTGTGGCCTCCCGAATTCGAGGTCCAGTTGAAACCATCGTCGACGATGCCGTACATCGTCACCGAACTCTGCGCGTGCGCCGCGCCAGCGAACGCACACTCGACCAACGTCAATGCGGCCAATGCGGCTGCGGATTTGATTCTCATAGATTCGTCATCCCGTTCATCCCGACTGCTTCGATTGAATGACGCAGCGAATGATGACTGCGCCGCGGCTCTTACGAGGACCGCAATCTAAGTTCGCCGTTATGCGCGGTCAAATCAGTCAAATAGAGCAGGCGCGATAAGCGCGCTTTATTTAAACCTGCACGCAAGCAAACGCAGTCACACGCGACATGAATGCCATTTATGTCGCGCATTTTTGGCCTGAATTTGACGGTCTTTCTGCACGCTCCTATCGTTCGCTCATGTCTGTCTGATTCGCCAGGTCGCCTTGCCCGTCCCAGGATCGGGAAGCGGAAACTTCAACGTCTTGCTCAGCCCAATGCCATGAATCCTCACGCGACAGCCACGCTTTCTCCTTCCTCTCCCGTACGCAAGACAAGCAGCGTCCGCCGCGCGGTGACGACGGCCGTGCTCGGCCAGATACTCGAGTGGTACGACTTCTTTCTCTATGGAACGGCAGCCGCGCTCGTATTCGGCAAACTGTTCTTTCCCGTCGGCAGCGATCCGTTGACGGGCACGATCGCGGCATTCGGCGGATTCACCGTGGGTTTTATTGCACGGCCTGTGGGCGGCGTGCTGTGCGGCCATATCGGTGACCGCTACGGACGCAAGACGGTGATGATGCTCACGTTATTGACGATGGGCGTTGCGACGATGTGCATGGGGCTTCTGCCGACGTATCAGCAGATCGGCATCGCGGCGCCTATCGGTCTTGTCCTGCTGCGCATTCTTCAGGGGCTCGCAGCGGGCGGCGAATGGAGCGGCAGCATTCTGCTGATTCACGAAAGCGCGCCGCCATCGAGGCGCGGTGCACTTGCCGCCTGGAGCCCGAGCGGCGCGGCATTTGGCTTCGTGCTGTCGACGGCTGCGTTCCTGCTTGCGCAAACGCTGTCGCCCGACGACTTCCTCAGCTGGGGCTGGCGCGTGCCGTTCCTGTGCAGCGTGGTGCTCGTCGTGCTCGGACTCTGGATGCGCCGCTCCGTCGAAGAAAGCGCCGACTTCGCCGCAGTCAAGTCCACGCACCGCGAAAGCCGCATGCCGATCGTCGAAGTATTGCGCCGTTGCCCGCGTCAGGTGCTCACTGTGTTCGGCCTGCGCTTCGGCGAAGGCGGCGCGTCGTATATCTTCTTCGCGTTCTCGATTGCGTATGGCCAGTTTCTCGGCCTGAAGTCGACATGGATACTCGGCGGACTCACGCTGTCGATGCTGCTGATGCTCCCCGTGTCGCTTCTGATGGGACATCTCACCGACAAGGTCGGCCGCAAGCCCGTCTATCTTGTCGGTGCCATTGCGATGGTGCTGGTCGCGTATCCGTATTTCACGCTGCTCGCCTCGGGCGTGCTGTGGAAAGTAATTGCCGCGCTGATCCTCGCCAATAGCATCACGCTCGGTATTCTGGAAGGCGCGCAGCCCGCGTTCATCAGCGAACTGCTGCCCGTTCATCTGCGCTTCTCGGGCCTCGGCATTGGACGCGAAATTTCGTCGGTACTCGGCGGCGGCCTTTCACCGATGATCGCCACCGCGTTGCTCGCTCACTATCGCAGCGCCACGCCCGTCGCGATCTATCTCGTCGCACTCGCGCTCGTCACGGTGATCGCGACCTGCATCGCCCCCGAAACCTTCCCACGCGCCGCACGGCTGCAGGCAAAGCAGAGCGCCGAGCCCGTCACGGCCTGATCGACTGCTCCATTCCACTCAACACGTATCCATCATGCAAAGCCTTCACAGCATTTCGACGGTTGCCCGCGAGCCGCGCTTCATCGACCAGGGCGAGTCGTATCCCGAGTATGCCGGTCCCATTTCGCTCGATGTTCTGATCGAGGAAATCGAACGGCGTCGCGACGAGTTCGATCAGGTGTCGCATGTGCCGCGCGACATGATCGCGAAGATGAAACGCGCGGGCATCTACCGCGCCAGCACGCCCCGCCGTTTCGGCGGTGACGCACTGCCGCCGCCGCAGTTTCTCGCGATCCTCGAACGCATTGCCATCGCGGATGGCTCGACTGCGTGGGTTGCCGCGTTCGGATCGGCGAATACGTACCTCGCGGCGCTGCCCATTGAAACGCAACAGCGGATCTACGCGAAGGGACCGGATCAGGTTTTCGCGGGCGGTCTCTACCCGCTGCAACCCGCGATCAAAGTGCCGGACGGCTACAAGGTCAGCGGCCAGTGGCGCTTCGCGAGCGGCTGTAAAGGCGCGGACTGGATCGGCGTCGGTATTGGCGGCACGCCCGCGAGTTCGGGCGATGCGGGCGCGGGCAAACCATTCACCGCCGTATTTCCCGCGAGCGAGGTGGAGATCGTCGACAACTGGAACGTGGTCGGCATGCAGGGCACGGGCAGTCACGATCTGCGCCTGCGCGACAAGTTCGTCGATGCGCAATGGACCTTCGTGCGCGGCGGTCACGCGCTGATCGACGAACCGTTGTACCGCTACCCCGCTGTCGCCTATCAGGCGCAGGTGCATGCGGCCGTGAACGTCGGTTTGGCGCGCGCCGCGCTCGATCTCCTGAGCGACATGTCCGGCGCGACCAAAACGACGACGGGCGCGCCGCGTCTCGCAGACCGCGGCTACTACCGCTCCGGCCTCGCGAAAGCGGAAGCGCAGTGGCGCAGCGCGCGTGCGTTCTTCTACGAGTCCGCGCAAGCCGCGTGGGACACGATTCTCGCGGGCGACCCCGTCACGCCGGAGCAGGCGAATCTGATGCGCCTGAGCGCGACACATGCGGCCCACGTATGTGCCGAAGTCGTGATGCAGGCGTATCAGATGGCGGGCATTGCCGCGATTTATCGCGAGAGCCGTTTGCAGCGTCTGGTGCGCGACTCGATCGTCGTGACGCAGCACGCGTTTCTCGGCGAGGGCACGTATGACGCGTCGGGCGCGCTGTTCGTCGGCATTCCGCCCGTCACGCCGTATCCCTGATGCAACGCGCGATCGAACCCGAGGAGCAAGCGATGACGAACGAAGACATGAAGCGGCGCTTTCGCGACGCGATGGCGTGCCTGCCCGCTGCCGTCAATGTCATTACGACCGACGGCCCGAGCGGCCGCTGCGGCATCACCGCGAGCGCGGTCTGCTCGGTGACCGACGAACCGCCGACGATGCTCGTCTGTATCAACCAGGCCAGCTATGTGCACGACGTGCTGCGTGAAAACCGCAGCGTCTGCATCAACGTGCTTGCCGGCGAGTATCAGGATCTCGCGCGCGACTTCGCGGGCATGACGTCGTGCCCGATGGACGAGCGCTTCGCGCGTCATCCGTGGAAGCTGGGCCATTCGGACGTACCCGTGCTTTCGCATGCGATTGCGAACCTCGAAGGCACGATCGTCGAACTGAAGAGCGTCGGATCGCACTCGGTCATGTTCGTGCGGATCGACGCTATCTCGGTACGCTCGGATGGCGACGGTCTGATCTATTTCGCGCGGCAGTTTCATCGCCTAGTGCGGCCCGTCGCGACCACAGCGTCCGTTGCCACTCAATGCGCGAGGTAAGCGTGCAAGTCTGCTTCTTTCTGATTGGCGAAAGTACTACTCAAGCGCGCAGTGTGCTCGATCGATCGGAGATCTCGCGCTTGCAGTCTGTCGCACATGACGCCGCGGGCTTGCGTCGCTTCGTGCTGCATCTTCCTGCCGGGCACGACGAGCGCGTGGCTTCGGCGCCGTTCTGTGTCACACAATGGTATTTCGACGATCTCGAACGGCTCGAAGCGGCGCTGCAGCCTGGCGGCGCAATACAAGCCGCCGCTGACAGCATCGCTGCAACTGTGGACGAGTGCACGCTGCTCCAGCAGGCAATGGCCGTGCGCAAGTTCCCGACACCGCATGCAAGCGATACACACGACGAGCGTTGCACCTATCTCGTCAGCTATGAAGGTGAAGCGCACGACTTCAACGCGTGGCTCACGCATTACCTGACCCATCATCCGCCATTGATGACACAACTGCCTGGCATTCGCGAACTGGAGATCTATACGCGCATCGACTATCGCTCGGCTTTGAAGCACACGCGCGCAACGGCCATGCAACGCAACAAGGTGGTATTCGACGACGTCGCTTCACTCGATGCCGCGCTGGCCTCGCCCGTGCGTGCCCGTATGAAAGCGGACTTCGATTCGTTTCCGCCGTATAGCGGAGCGACGCCGCATTACCCGATGCACAGCATTTACGGTAATCTGACGCGCGAGTGAAAGCGCCGAACGCGGGCATGCGGGTTCGGTCCAACAGCGAGGCGCGTCCGACTGCAAACCAGTCGCGCGCCGCCACGGCCGGGTTCCGAACGACATGACAAAGACGCCCCAAGGCATCACGGACTTGAATCTATTGCGCGTGTTTCTGGCCATTTCCGATCTGCGCAGCCTCACGGCGGCGGGCGAACGTCTTGGGCTCACGCAACCCGCCGTCAGTCACGCATTGCGCCGCTTGCGCACGCTCTTCGACGATCCCCTGTTCGTTCGCACGCCGACGGGCATGGTGCCCACCGACGCCGCCGTCCGCCTGCACGCGCCGCTCGCACAGGCGTTCGGCATCATCAACGTCGCGGTTCAGCAACTGGCGAAGTTCGATCCCGCAACCGCGCATCGCGTGTTCCGCGTGTCGATGTCGGACATGTCAGAGTTCTATTTTCTGCCGCCGCTGCTTGCGATGATCGACAGCACGGCGCCCGGCATACGTATCGAGGTCGTCAACTTCTCCGTGGATGCCGTGAGCACGGCAATGCGCAGCGGTGAGATCGATCTCGCGCTCGGTTATGTGCCGGGACTCGACGCCGCCTGCATCAGCACGACACTGTTCGTCGACGAGCATGTGTGCGTGGTGCGCGCGGGGCATCCGCTGCGCAAACGCAATCCGACCAAGGACGACCTTGCCGCCCTGCGTTACGTGTATGCGAGTACGAATGCAACTGGTCACCGGATGGTCGAGCAATGGCTCGAAGAATTGAATCTGCGCCGCGATATCGTGCTGCGGCTGCCGCATTTCGTGGTTGCGCCGGAGATCGTCCAGAACACCGATCTCGCCGTCATCTTCCCGAAGAGCATTGCGCAGCGGTTCAACCGGAACAAGGCGTTCCGGATCCTGCCGTTGCCCTTTTCATTGCCACCAATTGAAATTCAGGTACACACGCATATGCAGTTTTCCGCCGACCCCGGCATTGCATGGCTGCGTGACGCGATCTGCCGCATGTTCTCGACTCAGGTATCGAGATAGTCCTTCACGAGTTCGTGAATCTCAGCGAGTCTGTCTATCGCCACATTCGGGTCGAGTTCGCTATTCGCTTTCGCCAGCGCCATGACATCCGTGAGCGCTTCGTCCTGCTCCTCGGCCATCATGCATAAACGAAATGGTGTGTACATACCGAGGCTCTCTGGCTCATTCATGATTGTCCCCCTGCGCTGTGATGCCGCGATGCACGCTACTCATGTTCGGCTCGCGAAATAACCTGATCGGAATCGAGCACGCAATCGGCGAGCTCCATCAGATTGCTCGCGAACGTGGACGGCTTCCATTGCTCGACAGTCAGCCGTGCTCGCGCGGACAGGCGTTCGCGCAGCCCATCGTCCAATGCCAGCGCACGCATGCGCGCCGCAAGCATGTCCGCGTTGCCCGGATCGATGACATAGCCATTCTTGCCGTTCACGACGAGCTCACGCGCGACGCCGCACGTATGCGTGACGATCGCCGTGCGCGACGCCGCGAATGCCTCGTTGATGCAGAGTCCCCATTGATCGAACTCGCTGGCGAGCACGACGAAATCGGCAAGGCCGTATATTGCAGGCATTTCGCCATTGGGCAGTGCATCGAGAAAGCGCACGCTGCTTTCAAGATCGAGTTGTGACACGAGGGCTCTCAGCATGGGTTCATCCTGTCCCTGGCCAATCAGCACCAGTTCGATGGCATGATCGGCGAGACGGGCACGCGCAAACGCATCGATCACCACGTTCACGTTCTTGCGCGCCACGAAGCGGCTGACGCAGAGCACATAGCGCTGCGGCAAGCCGCGTACCCGGCGCACCTCTTCGGCAGCGGCATGCGCCGCCGATGCGCGGCGCGAGAACTGGTCGACGTCGATCACATCGAAACCGATGCGGGAGCGCCAGCGCGGAATGCCGAGAGACTCAGCGTAGTCGCGATGCCTTTCTCCCGCGACCAGCGCGGCATCGAACCGCCGCACCAGCCACCGCTTCAGCCATTCCTTGACGCTGCTGCGCGGACCGTCGTCGGCCTTCGAGTCCGACATGTAGATCAGACCAAACGGCCTCGTGAACCTTCTGACGAAACAGAGCCACAACGAATACGGCGTGTCATAGCCCAACGTGACGACGACATCAGGCTCGATTCGACGGATGATCGCCGTGAGACGCGTGAAGACATTCAGCCAGCGTCCACCCGCATCGCTGACATCGTTCTCCAGGGTGGTGACGCGCTCGTGACGTTGCTCGAAAAAAGACGCGCGCCGCGTTTGCGGGAACGAGTAGAAACCCGACCGCCCGAATACTTCGATCAGAGAGACTTCATCGCCACGTCTCGTCGCAAGCCGCATCAGCGCTTCATAGCGCGGCACGTGGTAGTCACCGAGGTGACCGATAACGAACAGCATCCGCATGACGTCCTCAAAACACCACTATTGGCAGAAACGCACGACGCGCGAACCCGTCGGGATGCCGTTATTGAATTGTTCTTCCTTCCTCAGACCACTGACGAACGCTGCGTCAGCCGTCACTTACTCTATTACGGGTACAAGGTTGCGTTTGTATGAATTGCCACTGACAACTGCAATCTGTCTATTAAAGGCTGTTCGTCGCGTTGCAATCCGTGTTCGAACCGGGAGAACTACGCTCTATTAAAGAACGGCTCACAAATATAGACTGGCCTTCGTGCTTATCTGGAAGCGGCCACTTCGATATTTTTTGGCCATAAAGGATGACTGTCTTTCAAATGGTAAGGATTCAACTCGTGTAATAGCACGTGTAAACAAGCCGAGGCTACTTCATTCGTTCGACGACGGCTCTCGGGACAACACCAAGAAAAAAGGGACGACCGCCATCAAATGAATACGTCGCCATTCGGGCTTTTTCGATTATCCCGCTCTGTCCTGTTGCTTCTTTGCCTGTGCTTGATCCTCGTCGGGAAGGCCCGCGCGGCATCCGCCGCTTGCAGCGCGGGCACGCTCGTGACGGTGGTCGCCCATCTCGACGACGACCTGCTGTTCGTTGAACCCGCTATCAGCGAACGGCTGCGCGCGGGATGGTGCGTCACGACCGTTCATCTGATCGGCGGCGCCAACGGAGCGAATTTCGCCTACGTGCAAAAGCGTGAAGAAGCTTCGCGGCTCGCTTATGCGCGTCTTGCCGGAGTCGCGAATACGTGGGATGAATCGACAGTACCCATTGCCGGAAAGCCGGTATTCCAGCTCACGCTGAAAGCCGAACCACGCGTGCGGCTGCTCGAACTCAGGCTTCCCGGCGGCGCGGTCCGCGGCGGCCGCGTGCCGCTCGCGTTGCTTTGGGATCAGGGCGCGACGCTCACGACTTATCCAATGGGACATGGAGAACTGCCGGCGACGCGTTATACACGCGATTCGCTTTCCGCCGTCCTCAAAACGATACTGCGGGACGCGACAAGAATCGCCACGCTCAACCCGGACACCGTGCCGTTCATCGAACATCCCGATCATATCTACGCCGCCCGTATGACACGCCATGTCGCGCAGACGTCAGGCCGTGATATTCCCATTGCCTTCTATACGACATATCCGACAGGAACATGGCCCGCCACGCTGTTCGGCGAAGAAGCACAACGCAAGCGCGACGTAGCGGCCAGCTATTTCTCGATCGACGGTGGCGACTTCGGGCATGTGTTCGGCGAGTACCAGTGGGACGGCAACTGGGTTTTACGCAACTATTTACGCAACGACACCACGCTTCACAGGACGCCGGATTTCGTCGCCATTCCTTCTGTGCTCTTCAATACCGGTTCCAGCCAGTGCCTGACTTCGCAAGGCAGTCATGGCGCCCCCGAACTGGCGCCCTGTGATGATTCGGTCAGCCAACAATGGAAATGGGAACCGCGTGCTGCATATGCAGGCAACCAGCACAACGCGGCACTCGTGTCCGCCTCGACGGGCCAATGCATCGCCGAACATGACGGCAAACTCGCGGAAGAACCATGTGAAGAATGGAATGCGTCGCAACGCTGGACGCCGTGGGACTTTGGCCTGATATTCACGCCCTCGCGGCGTTGCCTTGGAGAAGAAAACAATCGCCTTCATATTAGAGGGTGTGCATCGTTGACGACGCGCTACCGATGGTCGACGGCACGTCCAGCATGGTCGACCGATCTGCGTCTCACGGGCGCCATGTACGGCGACGTAACGGGACGCGGCACGCCCGCCGCGATCTATGTGCAAAGACGTTCAGACGGTCCCGGCTTCGACGTCTTTGTTCAGACTTCAATCTTAGGAAAACCTGAAGCGCCCTCGAACTGGTACGCGAATGCCGTACGCTTCGATAGCCGCGCGACAACGCCGACATGTAGCGCAGACGCATTGTGTTTCGACAGCGCGCGCTTTCTGGTCGGCGACTTTGATGGCGACGGCCGTGCGGATCTCATGGTCATCACGCCGGGAAGCAGCGGATCCGCCTTCTGGTTGTTGCGCAGTAACGGCAATGGCTTTGCCGCTCCCGCTCTATGGTTTCAGAGCGACGAAAGAATTCCTGCGGAACGCACGCAGCAGTACCTTGCCTTTTCGACAAAAGAAACGTCACACGAAAAGATCCTGGCTGCAGTTCAAACATCAGACAATGGGGTCGATCTCTGGACGATAGCCACGGATAAGACCGGTCATATCCAGCAGAAAAAAGTTAGCGGCACGGGTCATTTGAAGTCCAACGTGCAACTGCTTGCAGCGAGAAGTACTCGCAAAGACACGGCAACATTCATTGCCGTTCAATCTGCCGACGAAAGCCGTCGCCCGTCCGTCACGACACTCAGCATTGACAAGGATCGCTGGAGCTTGGGTGCAACGTCTTTTCTCCCTCCTCGATTCCAACGCGACACCACACGCTTTGCGAGCGACACCAGCGCCGACATGACGATAGTGATGACCGTTCCGCATTTCCCGCAGCCCGGCGGCATCGACGTATGGAAATGGAACCTGCAGAATGGCGAGACTTCGCCGGTTCTTCTCGGCTATCTGCGCGATTTGCGCTGGCAGGACACGGCGCCGTCGCTGCTTCGCGACCGGAACCACACAGCGCTCGTCTTCTATGAGCGTACCGATGCGCTACTCGCCAACACACTCTTCTCGGCCGGCACGTCCGCATTCGTGCGATACGCGTTCAATGGAATCGACCTTCAAAGTATTCCGATGGAAGTTTTTTCGCTGCCAGCCGTTTACTCGGAAACGCTCTGGCTCGACCGTCTGTTTCAATAAAGACACAGCATCGGCATTTCGGATGAGGGTTGCTCTCACTCGCATTTGCGAAAAGAAAAGCGAAAAGTTCTTTGAACGACTATCCGTGTCCAGCAACAACTAGTGCTTGACCGAATCGCAACGTGTTGCTTGCGTATGGTATATCCACATATGTCGATTACGACAATTGACGATTGATCTACGCAACCGTACGCTGCAGAAAAGAAGAGAGACACGGCTCTCTGAGACAACGCCCCATTCGAGACGGTGAAAAGTGCGGATACTACAGGTCGTCTATGCGCCACGTTTGTCTGGGGCGGAGATTTTGGCAAAGGGTCTCGCGATCCAGCACAGGGAGGGTGGCCACGAAGTCTGCATTGCGTCGATGCAGCCGCAAATGGCGGACTTCGATCATAGCCGCAGTGAACTCGCGGCCGCCGACGTACTGTGCGACTTTCCCGATTCGCCACAAGGACGTGTCGGGCGTCTCATGCATCTGTGGCGCAGCGTACGGCAATTTCGACCGGACGTGATCATTGCGCACGCGACGCTGGCCGCGCTCTATGTGCGTCTTCTTCCCGTTGCCGTACCCGTCATCTATGTGATGCACTCGGGTTCCAATGACTTCGCCAATCCAAAACTGCGGTGGGCGGAACGCATGCTATCCCACCGCGCAAAGGCCGTGGTCGGCGTCTCGCCGCAGAATACGCTCGACTATCTGCGCGAAGTCGGACCGCATCCGCTCGTCACGGTGATCCCCAACGGCGTCGACCTGCCGCGCTTTCAGAGCGCCGATCCCGCATCCGCTATGGCCAGCTGTGGCGCGTCGCAGCAGATCGTGCAGCTGGGCCGTTACGTCGTCGACAAGGGACAACTGGAAACCATTCAGGCATTCGACATCGTGCTGCAACAGGAACCCGACGCGCGCCTGGTGTTGTATGGCGTCATCGAAGATCCCGCCTATCACGATATGGCCACGAATCTCGTGCATCGTTTGAATCTGGAGTCGCGGATAACGCTGTGCGGTCCAGCATCGAACGTCGCGGCGATTCTGCATGCTTCGCAGGTCTTTGCGATGCCGTCGCTCAGAGAAGCCCATAGCATCGGCTTTCTCGAAGCACTGGCATCGGGTATTCCCGTTGTCGCAAGCCGCATTGCAGCATTCGAATTTGCCAGTGACTTTCCGGGTGTATCGCTTGTCGACACGAAAGATCCTTCGACATATGCACGTGCATTGCTGCGCGCGCTACGTTTGCCTCGCGCGTATCGCGCGCTCGACGGCTATACATTGCACGACACGGCAGAGAACTATCTGAAGATCGCGCAAACCATTTACAAACCGCGAGGCATTGCCGCGAAATCGTCGATATCAGGCCTGGAGAGCAACGAATCATCGATGTGAGCGTGGAACAAGATCTGTCCTTCAAACGTTTTCCATTACGTACACGCTCAACGGAACCGACATGAAGCTCACGACGAATCAACAGGACAGCTTCGGCAGTGCGATGCAGATGCTGGTGAGCCAGCAACGCGATACGTTGCGGACCATACTCGCGCTCTCGGACACAACCCGCCTTCACGACGCCACCTCGGCCCGCGCGGCGCTGGCCGAAATCCTTCACGCCGCCGAACGAAGTCATTCAACATATCGCGCCATGCTGGTCGAGATCGTGGCAAGACAACGGGAAGGCTACGCGACGCGCGAAGACTAACAAGGCGTCAGCCAACTGTCAGCGAGTGATCTGCAGATTGCGCGCATGCGTCTGAATGCGCGATTGACTGTCAATGGGGGGAACGTTGCTGTTCTTCGGAAACACATCGCGTTGCGTGCGGTCGCCCACATTCGCTGATGGTTTTATCGAGGCAGCATGAGTGGTTAGCGAGCGAAGTGGAGCTTCCCTCGCATACGCATCGCGTGGAAATGCTTACGTATCGGAGTCGGTCCTCGAGGTTCTGGTCCTGTTCATTCAGGTTGGGGAAGAAATGATGTCGACACGTCCGCCTCTACGACTCGAAACGCAAGCTCCCGAAGGCTCGGACGTCATTCCCCGGCGATTGCGGCGCGTCGCCGTCGTGCTGTTCGACGGCTTCGATCTGCTGTGCGCCAGCGTCATCGCCAATGCGTTCGAAGCCGCGAGCGAGTTGTCCGCGGGCGGCCCCATCCAGTGGTTCTATCAGATCACCACGCTTTCCGATCACGAAGGGTATATCGCCAGTTCCGCTGCGCTGCTGGTCAGCGCGGAAATGTTCGATGCGCACGCCGGCCACGAATTCGATGCGATCTTCGCGATTGTCGGCGCCGAAGCGTGCATCGACTCGCGCTCAGTACCGCTGATTTCATGGATCAATCGCGCGCGCTCGAAGGCGGCCGACGTGCGGCTCGTCGGCGCGCCGCTGCCCGGCCTCGACGGTCATGCATGCGGCGAACCGAATGGACTCGAGTGCGATTCGCAAGCGAGCGTGGCGCGCCACTCCGGTGATTGCCAGACGAGATCGCAGAGTCTCCACGACGCGCTCACGGGCGCGCTGAAGCTGATTCGCCGCGACATGGGCGACGGTATGGCGCGCCGCGTCGCCGAACGGCTGTCGATCTGCTCCCACGACGTGCTCAACGCAATCTTCGAAGACGTGGTGGGCAATACGCCCGCAGAGAAGGTGCGCGCGGCCGCGCACTGGTTGCAGGACAACTGCCGCCGTCAGGTCACGATAGAAGACGCGGCGCAGGTTGCCGCGATGAGCGAACGGAGCCTGCTGCGTCACTTCAGAAGCGAACTCGGCATGACGCCGTCCGACTATCTGATGCACGCGCGCCTTCAGGTCGTCTGCAATCTGCTGGTCGAAACCGACCTGCCTGTCGACAAGGTCGCGAAGCGCGCCGGCTTGAGCAGCGGCGATCATCTCGCGCGCAGCTTCCGGCGGCATATGAAAACGTCGCCGACCGAGTATCGCGCGCAGCGCAGGCTTCAATGCTGAACCACCCGCCCTCCTCTGCCGGCTGACGCATTCGCCTGGATACAACACCCGCTTATTGCCGCTTTTTTACCCGGCGCGCGCTGCGGTATGCTGGCGGCTTTTCGACTTCTCGAATCACGATGTCAGACGAATACGAAGTGCACGGCCCGCACGATCACGCGATCGAGCACGCAGGCGGTCATGGCGGCGACAACAGCGCTTCGCGCCTCGCCGTCATGACGGCGGTGCTGGCGAGCGTCGGCGCGATTGCCGCGTATCAGAGCGGCGCCAACGAAAACCAGGCGCTCTTCTTCAAGAACGAGGCTGCGATACTCAAGACGGAAGCCGCAAACCAGTGGGCCTACTATCAGGCCAAGGGCGAAAAGCAGAATCTCGCCGAACTGGGCGCGGCACTGACCGATCCGGCCTCATCCGCGCACGCGAAGTTCATCAGCGACACGCAGCGCTACAAGACCGAGAAAGAGCCGATTCGCCAGCAGGCGGAGACGCTCGAAAAGCAGGTGAAGAAGGACAATGAAGTGAGCGAGGCGTTGCAGCATCAGCATCACCGCTGGGCGCAGGCAACCACGCTGATTCAGATCTCCATCGCGCTCGCGGCAATCACGTTGCTCACGAAAAAGCGCTGGCTGCAAAAGCTCACGATCGGCATGGCTGTCGTCGCCGTTGGTCTTTTTGGCACCGCGTTGATGGGATGGTAAGCACGCTGCCTATTGCGCGAGTCATTGAGTCGCGTTCAGCTTGCGCCACAGCGTGGTCTTGCTGATACCGAGTGCCTTGCACGCGGCGTCGCGATCTCCGCCGCACGCAGCCAGCATCGCGCGTATTTCGTCCGCTTCGACATGACGGCTGCGCTCGCGCAAGGTCAGCGCATCGTTCTTTTTCGGCACGGATGACGCGGCCAGTTCGGGCGCGACGACATCGAGCATCTCGCGCGTGAACGCGTCGCCGGTGTCTTCTTCCGCGTCGGCGAGTTCGACGGCGATCCGCTCGATCACGTTCTGCAATTCGCGCACATTGCCGGGCCACGCATAACCGCGTAAAGGCTCGCCGATCTGCGCAAGCACACGCGTCGCGGCCTGCAAATCGGGGACGCGTGTTGAGAGCCTCGGCTCGCGCGCGGCAGCCTGCAACAGCAGTTCGGCGGCGAGCGGCAATACGTCCGTCGTGCGCTCACGCAGCGGCGGCAGCGCGATGCTCAGAATGTTCAACCGATAGTAGAGATCGGCGCGAAAGGTCCCTGCTTCGATACCCTCCGTCAGTGCGCGGTGCGTCGCGGCGACGACGCGTATGTCGACGCGCGTCGGCTCCGTCGAACCGAGCCGCACCACTTCCCGTTCCTGCAACACACGCAGCAGCCGGCTTTGCAACGGCAGCGGCATTTCGGCAATTTCATCGAGAAACAGCGTGCCGCGATGCGCGGCTTCGATCAAACCCGCTTTGCCGCCCTTGCGCGCGCCCGTGAACGCGCCTTCCTCATAGCCGAACAGCTCGCTTTCCAGCAAGGCCTCTGGAAACGCGCCGCAATTGATCGCGACGAACGCGAAGTCGCGCCGCGCGCTCAACCGATGCATGCTCTGCGCGACCATTTCCTTGCCCGTGCCGCTTTCGCCGAGGATCAGCACGGTTGCATCCGACTTCGCGTAGCGCCGCACCAGCGTACGCACGCGTTCGATCGACGGACATTCGCCGACCAGATCGTCGAGCTTGTAGCGCGCGGTGAACTGTTGCCCGCGCTGCCGCGAACGCAGCGTGCGATCGAGCCGTTCGACGGCACGCGATTCCTGGAACGTCAGTACAGTGCCCGCCGCATGCCCCGCGCCCGCCAGCGGCCCGCGATGCACGAGATAGCTCGTGCCGCGCACGGACACCAGCGTATCGCCATCGGCATCGGGCAGCGCGCTGGCGATGTCCGGCGCGAGCTGCTGCAAAGGCATGCCCGCAGCGCTCGCCGCGTCGATGCCGAGCACGCCCGCAAGACGCTGATTGATTGCTTCGACGCGCCCTTGCGCGTCGAGCGCCACGACGCCATCGCGCAAGTGCTGCAACAGGTTGTCGAGACGCTGGCGCCGCACGCCCTCGGCGCGCGTAGCCTGGGCGACTTCGAGCGCGGTGTCGAACGCGCTGCGCACCGATGTGCGCGAGTACAGAAAGACAGCGCCCATGCCCGCACGCTCCGCGAGATCGGTCACATGCCCCGGCCCGACCACAGCATCGACGCCGCGTTCTTGCAGCTCGCGCACGCAGTCCTCCGCATCTTCCGTCGAACGATACGACGCGAAGATCACGTCGATGCCGTAGGCCGCCGTGAAGCGCTTCACCTCGTCGGGTGTCTCGCCGTGCGTGACGAGCGCCACCGAATTGCCTTCGCGCCGCGCGCGTGCGAGCGCCTGCATGACGTCGAAGCCGGTCGGCGTAATGGCGACGACGGGCACGTTGACGCGCGCTTTCAGATACGCGGCATTCGAGCCGCCCGCGACGATCACGTCGGGACGCTCGCCGCCCGCCGCGTCGATTTCCTGCATGGCGTCGTCGAAGCCGCGCGCGACCACGCGCAGGTCCGCGCGCCCTGCGTACTCGCTGGCGATATCGACGAACAGGTCGCGCAAACGGCTGATGCCCATCGCCCAGATGCGCGGGCGCGGGTTGGAAACGGTGGAAGGCGTGCTCATCAAGGCGTTCCGGTTCAAAACGGCGTGACGTTTGATTATGCGCCCCTCATTTCACAATGGAAACTGCCGATTTCATTTGTGAAATTTTCGCGAACGCCCGTACGGGAAGGCACCCCGCAAAATCAGAGACTTAGCGACAAATGACCACTTGGCACACACCTTGCAGATAAGAGCACGCAAACAACGGAGCCTCACAGTGAACTCAGCCAAACAACCCACCAGCGCCGGCGCAGCATTCCGCCAGGCCGTCGCAGAAGGACAACCGCTGCAGGTCGTCGGCGCGATCAACGCATACGTCGCGAAGATGGCCGAAGCCGTCAGCTTCAAGGCGCTGTATCTGTCGGGCGGCGGCGTCGCCGCGAACTCGCTCGGCGTGCCCGACCTCGGCATCAGCACGATGGACGACGTTCTGACGGACGCCCGCCGCATCACCGACGCGACCAACCTGCCGCTGCTCGTCGACATCGACACGGGCTGGGGCGGCGCCTTCAACATCGGACGCACGGTCCGCTCGTTCATCAAGGCGGGCGTCGCGGCCGTTCACCTCGAAGACCAGGTCGGCCAGAAGCGCTGCGGTCATCGCCCGAACAAGGAAGTGGTCGCGACGGAAGAGATGGTGGACCGCGTGAAAGCCGCCGTCGATGCGCGCACCGACGACCAGTTCGTCATCATGGCCCGCACCGATGCAGCCGCTGCCGAAGGCATCGACGCCGCGATCGAGCGTGCCGTTGCGTATGTCGAAGCGGGCGCGGACATGATCTTCCCCGAAGCGATGAAGACGCTCGACGACTACCGCCGCTTCAAGGCCGCCGTGAAGGTGCCGATTCTCGCGAACCTGACCGAGTTCGGCGCCACGCCGTTCTTCACGGCGACGGAACTGCGCGAAGCGAACGTCGATATCGCGCTGTATTGCTGTGGCGCATATCGCGCGATGAACGCAGCGGCGCTCAACTTCTACGAGACCGTCTTGCGCGACGGCACGCAAAAGGCCGCCGTGCCGACGATGCAGACGCGCGAAGATCTGTACCAATACCTTGGCTATCACGCGTACGAGGACAAGCTCGACGCGCTGTTCGCCGCACACAAGTAATGGCACCTGGAGGAAGACACATGAGCGAAGCAGACAACGGCGCAACGAGCGCGGGCGCATTCAAGCCGAAGAAATCCGTGGCGCTGTCGGGCGTGACGGCGGGCAACACCGCGCTGTGCACGGTCGGCAAGACGGGCAACGACCTGCACTACCGCGGCTACGACATTCTCGAACTCGCGGGCGCGAGTGAATTCGAGGAGATTGCGTATCTGCTCGTGCACGGCAAGCTGCCCAATGTCGCCGAACTCGCCGCTTACAAGAAGAAGCTGAAAGCGCTGCGCGGCCTGCCCGCGAACGTGAAGGCCGCGCTCGAATGGATTCCCGCCGCCGCGCATCCGATGGACGTGATGCGCACGGGCGTCTCCGTGCTCGGCACGGTGCTGCCGGAAAAAGACGATCACAACCTGCCGGGCGCACGCGATATCGCCGACAAGCTGATGGCCTCGCTCGGCTCGATGCTGCTGTACTGGTATCACTACTCGCACAACGGCAAGCGGATCGAAGTCGAAACCGACGACGATTCGATCGGCGGCCACTTCCTGCATCTGCTGCATGGTGTGGAGCCGCCGAAGTCGTGGGTCGATGCGATGCATGTGTCGCTGAACCTGTACGCGGAACATGAATTCAACGCATCGACGTTCACGGGCCGCGTGATCGCGGGCACGGGCTCCGACATGTATTCGGCCATCACCGGCGCGATCGGCGCGCTGCGCGGCCCGAAACACGGCGGCGCGAACGAAGTCGCGTTCGAGATCCAGTCGCGCTATCAGACGCCGGATGAGGCAGAAGCCGATATCCGCCGCCGCGTCGAGAACAAGGAAGTCGTGATCGGCTTCGGCCACCCGGTGTACACGATCTCCGATCCGCGCAACAAGGTCATCAAGGACGTCGCGAAGAAGCTGTCGAAAGAAGCGTCGAACACGAAGCTGTTCGAGATCGCCGAGCGGCTGGAAAGCGTGATGTGGGACGTCAAGAAGATGTTCCCGAATCTCGACTGGTTCAGCGCCGTGTCGTATCACATGATGGGCGTGCCGACGGCCATGTTCACGCCGCTGTTCGTGATCTCGCGCACGTCCGGTTGGGCCGCGCACATCATCGAGCAGCGCATCGACAACAAGATCATTCGACCCAGCGCCAATTACACGGGTCCGGACGATCTCGCGTTCGTGCCGCTTTCGAAGCGCGCCTGAACGAGCAAGTCGACTCCTGGATTTGCGGTGCGAGAGCCGCAATCCTGTTAGGCCTTGGCTCGTCGTACCCGCGAGCCAAGGCTGCTTTTTATGCTCTCGCCGCTACACCCGGCGCCCGCTGAAGCGCTACACTTCGCAAGAAACAGGTGGACGGCAAGACCGCTCACCACAAGGAGTCATGCGTGCCGAAGCCGCGACACGGCATCGCACGCCGGCCCACGATCAATATCGCATGTGTCCCTACGCCATGAATACTGCACACCGCAAACCGCTGCCCGGCACCTCGCTGGATTACTTCGACACGCGCGCCGCGATCGACGCGATCCAGCCGGGCGCTTATGACAAGCTGCCGTACACGTCGCGCGTGCACGCCGAAAACCTGGTGCGCCGCTGCGATCCCGCGACGCTCACAGATTCGCTGCGGCAGCTCATCGAACGCAAGCGCGAACTGGATTTCCCGTGGTTTCCGGCGCGTGTCGTGTGTCACGACATTCTCGGCCAGACGGCACTCGTCGATCTCGCAGGTCTGCGCGACGCGATCGCCGATCAGGGGGGCGACCCGGCCAAGGTGAACCCCGTCGTGCCCGTTCAGTTGATCGTCGATCACTCGCTCGCGGTCGAATGCGGCGGCTTTGACCCGGATGCGTTTGCGAAGAACCGCGCAATCGAAGACCGGCGCAACGAAGACCGCTTCGACTTCATCAACTGGACCAAGAAGGCATTCAAGAACGTCGACGTGATTCCGCCGGGCAACGGCATCATGCACCAGATCAATCTGGAGCGGATGTCGCCCGTCATTCACGCTGCCGATGGCGTCGCGTATCCCGACACACTCGTCGGCACGGACAGTCATACGCCGCACGTCGATGCGCTTGGTGTGATCGCCGTGGGCGTCGGTGGCCTGGAGGCGGAGAACGTGATGCTGGGCCGCGCTTCGTGGATGCGCTTGCCGGATATCGTCGGCGTCGAATTGTCGGGCAAACGTCAGCCGGGCATTACCGCAACCGACATCGTGCTCGCGCTGACGGAATTCCTGCGTAAAGAGAAAGTGGTCGGCGCGTATCTGGAGTTCCGCGGCGAAGGCGCGTCGAGCCTCACGCTCGGCGACCGCGCGACGATCTCCAACATGGCGCCCGAATACGGCGCGACAGCCGCGATGTTCTTCATCGACGAGCAGACCATCGAGTATCTGCGCCTCACGGGCCGCGACGACGCGCAAGTGAAGCTCGTCGAGACGTATGCAAAAGAAGCTGGCCTGTGGGCCGATTCGCTCAAGCACGCCGAATATGAGCGCGTGCTCAGCTTCGATCTGTCGACGGTCGTGCGCAATATGGCGGGTCCGTCGAATCCGCACAAGCGCCTGCCGACCTCCGATCTCGCGGAACGCGGCATTGCGGGCAAATGGGAAGAAGTGCCGGGGCAAATGCCCGACGGCGCGGTCATCATCGCGGCCATCACGAGTTGCACGAACACCAGCAACCCGCGCAACGTGATCGCAGCGGCTTTGCTCGCGCGCAATGCGAACGCGCGCGGCTTGACGCGCAAGCCGTGGGTGAAGTCGTCGCTTGCACCGGGATCGAAGGCCGTCGAACTGTATTTGCAGGAAGCGAACCTGCTGCCCGATCTGGAGAAGCTCGGCTTCGGCATCGTCGCGTTTGCGTGCACGACGTGCAACGGCATGTCGGGCGCGCTCGATCCGACGATCCAGCAGGAGATCATCGATCGCGATCTGTATGCGACGGCCGTGCTGTCGGGCAACCGCAATTTCGACGGCCGCATTCATCCGTATGCGAAGCAGGCGTTTCTCGCGTCGCCGCCGCTCGTCGTCGCGTATGCGATTGCGGGGACGATCCGCTTCGATATCGAGCGCGATGTACTCGGTAAGGACAAGGACGGCAAGCCGGTGTATCTGAAGGACATCTGGCCGAGCGACGAAGAAATCGACGAAATCGTCAGGCAGAGCGTGAAGCCCGAGCAGTTCCGCAAGGTCTACGAGCCGATGTTCGCCGTGACGGCGGCGAGCGGCGAGCCGATCAGCCCGCTGTACGACTGGCGCGCGCAAAGCACCTATATTCGCCGTCCGCCGTACTGGGAAGGTGCGCTGGCCGGCGCGCGTACGTTGCAAGGTATGCGTCCCCTCGCCGTGCTCGGCGACAACATCACGACGGATCACCTGTCGCCGTCGAACGCGATTCTCGCGAACAGCGCGGCGGGCGAATACCTCACGAAAATGGGTCTGCCCGAAGAGGACTTCAATTCGTACGCGACGCATCGCGGCGATCACCTGACCGCGCAGCGCGCGACGTTCGCCAATCCGACGTTGATCAACGAAATGGCCGTGGTCGACGGTCAGCAGAAGAAGGGATCGCTGGCGCGCATCGAGCCGGAAGGCAAGGTCACGCGTATGTGGGAAGCCATCGAAACGTACATGGACCGCAAGCAGCCGCTCATCATCATTGCGGGCGCGGACTACGGCCAGGGTTCGTCACGCGACTGGGCGGCTAAGGGTGTGCGGCTCGCGGGTGTCGAATCGATCGTGGCCGAAGGCTTCGAGCGCATTCACCGCACGAACCTGATCGGTATGGGCGTGCTGCCGCTCGAGTTCAAACCGGGCGTGAACCGGCTGGCACTGGGTATCGACGGGACCGAGACGTATGACGTGATCGGCGAGCGCAAGCCGCGCGCGGACCTGACGCTCGTGATTCATCGCAAGAACGGCGAACGCGTCGAAGTGGCCGTCACGTGCCGACTCGATACGGCGGAAGAAGTGTCGATTTACGAAGCGGGCGGCGTGCTGCAGCGCTTTGCGCAAGACTTCCTGGAGTCGTCGAAGGCAGCGGCCTGAGACGGATCGTCATCGGATTCAACAGGATCAAAACACATGGCACACGCACCTCAGATCAAGATTCCCGCGACGTATATGCGCGGCGGCACCAGCAAAGGCGTGTTCTTTCGCCTGAAGGATTTGCCCGAAGCGGCGCAGGTCCCGGGCGCCGCGCGCGATGCGTTGCTGCTGCGCGTGATCGGCAGCCCTGACCCGTATGGCAAGCAGATCGACGGCATGGGCGGCGCGACGTCGAGTACGAGCAAGACGGTAATCGTCGCGAAGAGCAGCAGGCCGGATCACGATGTGGATTATCTGTTCGGCCAGGTGTCGATCGACAAGCCGTTTGTCGACTGGAGCGGGAATTGCGGGAATCTGTCGGCGGCGGTGGGACCGTTCGCGATTACTGGCGGACTTGTCGATCCTGACCGGGTGCCGGATAACGGCGTTGCTGTCGTGCGAATCTGGCAGGCGAATATCGGCAAGACGATCATTGCGCATGTGCCGATGACTCAGGGCTCCGTGCAGGAGACGGGGGACTTCGAGCTGGATGGCGTGACTTTTCCTGCTGCCGAAGTGCGGCTCGAGTTTATGGACCCTGCGGCAGAAGAAGAAGGCGCGGGCGGGGCGATGTTCCCGACGGGGAACGTCGTCGATGATCTGGAAGTGCCCGGCGTCGGCACGCTCAAGGCGACGATGATCAATGCCGGTATTCCGACGATTTTCGTCAATGCCGACGCGATTGGTTATACGGGAACCGAGTTGCAGGACGCGATCAATAGCGATGATGCGGCGCTGAAGAAGTTCGAGACGATTCGCGCGCATGGGGCGCTGCGGATGGGCTTGATCAAGAGTCTCGACGAGATCGCGACGCGGCAGCATACGCCTAAGGTGGCGTTCGTGGCTCGGCCTTCCGGATATACCGCTTCGAGCGGCAAGGCCGTTGCTGCGGGAGATGTCGATCTGCTCGTGCGGGCGATGTCGATGGGGAAGCTCCATCACGCGATGATGGGGACGGCGGCTGTTGCTATTGGGACTGCGGCGGCTATTCCTGGCACACTGGTTAATCTTGCCGCTGGCGGTGGGGAAAGGGAAGCTGTGCGCTTCGGGCATCCATCGGGGACTTTGCGGGTTGGTGCGGTGGCGACACTCGAGGACGGCGAGTGGGCCGTGAAGAAGGCCGTCATGAGCCGGAGTGCGCGGGTTTTGATGGAGGGATGGGTGAGAGTGCCTGGTTGAGGTTTTTTTGTTTTGGTTTGGTTTGCGCTGGCATCCGCGTGATGTTATTGGTTCGCATGCGTTGCCCCTGTGCGGGGCGGGCACCTACTTTTCTTTGCCGCCGTGTACAGACTGGAGACATGGTTGACACATGTACAGAGACATCGCTGACACATGATGGTCAGGGTTTTACTGTCTTCAGGTCAAGTTTTGCGACTCGCTGATGGGCAAACCAGATCTCGATCACCCCGTCGTCTTCTTCGCTCGGGCGGGCTGCCACCTGCAGCCCCTTGAGCGCAATCGAGAGCTTCACTTTCTCGCCTCGCACGCGCACCACGCCGCTTGCATTGACCTGTAGCACTTCATCGCCGCAACCGTATTCGGGCTCGGGCAGCCGCTCCGGCATCCTGCGCAGGCTGCACGCGTAGCGGGTGACCGGCACCGCCATCCCCAGTGCCTCGTGCGGTCGTTCGGTGTTGTACACCTGCCGCCAGCGATCCAGTACCTGCTGCACGTGCGCGTGCGTGGTGAACGTGTGCCGCTCCAGCACTTCGGCCTTCAGCGAGCGGTGAAACCGTTCATCCTTGCCATTGGTCTGCGGGTGATACGGGCGGCTGTAGCTCACCTGGATGCCCAGCCGGATCAGCCAGACCGCGAGCTCGGTGAGCTGCCCCGGCGCACTGGGCGAGCCCCACGGCGCGCCGTTGTCGGTGTTGATGCGCGATGGCAGCCCGTAGCAGCGAAACGCCCGCTCAAGCTCTGCCTGCACGATCCCGGTGGTGGTGCGCGCGCAGGCGCTCAGCACGATGTTGTAGCGCGAGTGGTCATCGATGACCGTCAGCGGCGCGCAGCGCCCGCTCTCCAGGGTCGGGAAGTCGCCCTTGAAGTCCATCTGCCACAACGAGTTCGGATGCTCGTGCTCGAAGCGTTGCCAGTGCTGGCGCTGGCGGGACGCCTGTTCATCAATGAGCCCGTGGCGTCGCAGGATCTCGGTGATGGTGGCGGGCGCGGGAACCTCAATCTGGCCCAGATCGCGCAGGCGCCGTGCGATCTTGCGTCCGCCCCAGCCATGCTGGCGGCGCAGGTCCAGCACCAGTGCCTCGATGTGCTCCGGTGAGCGTGTGGGGCTGTGAAGCGGGCGCCGGGAGCGGTCGGCCAGCCCCTTGCTACCCTCAGACTTGTGGCGGGCGAGCCACTTGTAGCCGGTCTGGCGGGTGATCTTGAATTTACGGCATAGCTCGCTGAACGGGACCGCCTGTGTGGCAGCCTCGCAGACGAAATCTTCGCGACGATTCATGGTGTCTTTTACATCCCAGGGCATGGTTGGAATCCGGGCGTTTGATTACCCGAAAGTGTCAGTCATGTCCCTGTACACCTGTCAGCGATGTCTCCAGTCTGTACACCGCCGCAAAGAAAAGTAGGCAAAAGAAAGCGGCTCACACCGCCAGCCCGTGTTCTCATCCACGGGCCCCCAACGTCCCCATCCTTCACACGGCATCTTCGCTGTTCAGGTGCGTTGCCAACGCGCTGATTAAGCGCCTCACCCGCTTCGAATACCCGTACACCGACTAACAGCAGCGACCGGTTTGTGCCGCCCAGGTGGCAAACTGTGTGCAGGTTGTCGCGCCACAAAGGGTAGCGCTCTTACAGGGTGGAACGCGTGCGCTATCGGCCCGAAGTGAGGCGCGTGAGGCACAACGACCTACACACAGTTTGCCACCTGGGCGGCGGTGGAATGTTTGGCGCGCCATGCTGTAACGCGGGAGCTTGAAGCGGGTGATGAGCACTGCAAGAGCGCTAGCAACGAGCATAGGTCATGCGGTTGCCGCGTGAAGCGTAAGACCCTGTGGGAGCCCTCAGGCAAACACTAGAACTGGCGGTGTGAGCCGCTTTCTTTTGCCTACTTTTCTTTGCGGCGGCAAAGAAAAGTAGGTGCCGCCCCGCACAGGGGCAACGCTTGCGAACCAATAACATCACGCGGATGCCAGAAAAAACAAAAACAAAAAACGAACCAGCCATCAGCCGCCGGCGCTTGAGGCAGCCTCCACCCTTTCCCTCGCCATAAACCAATAAAACAGTGCAGCGCATCCAGCAATCGCGCCGCCGCTCACGAACGCCAGTGAATACGAGCCCGTACGGTCCACAATAAACCCCGCCACCACAGGCGAAAACGCCCCCCCAAAATACCCTCCAAAATTCTGAATAGCACTAACCGAAGCCACCATCGACGAAGGCGCGATATCCGCCGCAAGCGCCCACGCATTCCCAATCGTCGCAGCAATAAACGCAAGCCCAACCGTCATCAGCACGATGGTCATCGTAATCGACTGCGTGAACGGCAATGCAATCGCACACACGGCTGCGCCGAGCGAACAGCAAACAATAATGATCCGCTTGGCGCCCAATGAAGACGCCACCCCGCGATCGACCAGCCGGGTCGCAAACCACCCCGCAACGATCTCCCCAAGCGCACCGCCGAACCACGGAATACTCGCATACACCCCAAGCTGCGCAAGCGAAATATGAAAACGATCAAGCAGATAAAGCGGTAAGAACACGAGAAACAGATTCCACAGCCAGATCGCGCAGAAATACCCGAGAATCATCCCCCACACACTGCGATGCCCGAACAGCGAGCGCCATTTGATCGACGACGTCGTCAGCGATCGCTCATGCCCGCCGCCGCCCGCTTCGATATACGCGAACTCTTCACGCGACAAACGCTTGCTCTGTACCGGGTTTTGATAAAGGAACAAAAACAGAATGGCGAACGCGATGCCCACCGCGCCCGTCACATGAAACAGCGAGCGCCAGCCGAACGCGATCATCAGCGCAACCAGCAAGGCAGGCGCGAGCGCCGGCCCCCACTTCGACGACGAGTCCCAGATGCCCGTCGCGAAACCGCGTTCCTTGCCCGGAAACCACGCCGCCGTGATCTTCGCCGATGTCGGCCAGCAAGGCGCTTCGCCGACGGCGAGCAACGCGCGCATCACGATCAGTCCGGAGATCGAGCCGACCACGCCCGTCAGCCACGTCGCAACACTCCACCAGATCATACCGATCGCATACGCTTTCTTTGCGCCGAAACGGTCGATGATCCAGCCCGCAGGCAATTGCATCACCGCATACGTCCAGGCGAACACCGTGCCGAGCAGGCCGATCTGCGTGCGCGTGAGGCCGAGATCCTGAATCATGCCGGGCGCCGCGATCGACAGGCTCGCGCGGTCCATGTAGTTGATGATCCCGCCTAGCAGCAGCCAGATCAGCACGTGCCAGCGAAAATTCATGCGCGTTGCGCCTGTGGCCGACGCGTGCGTGGCCGTGAGCTTGTCATCCATCGTGTCTCCTCCTTTCGTTGCCTGCTGTGAACTCTGTATGGTCCGATCTGATGCTGGCTGGAGTGGTTCGGCTGTCTGTCCGCCGAAGCGCGCGTCAGCTTGCGGCGTCGCCGCCGATGCTGACGCGCATTGCACTATGCGTTCACTTGCCCCAACGCAGTACCAGCGGATCGAGCCTGCGCGCGATGTCGATCAGTTCGGCACGCGTGTCGGGATGCATCGGCGGCAGCGGATGACGCGGAGCCTCGCATGCGATCACGCCGCCCTCTTTCATCAGCGCCTTCGCGGCGAGCAGACCCGTCTGACGGTTCTCGTGGTTGATCAGCGGCAGCCAGCGCTGATAGTGCGCAAACGCTTCATCGCGCTTGCCTTCGCGGAACGCTTCGAGAATCGGGCGAATACCATCGGGATAACCGCCGCCCGTCATCGAGCCCGTCGCGCCCGCGTTGAGGTCCGCGAACAGCGTGATCGCTTCTTCGCCGTCCCACGGACCTTCCACTGCCTCGCCGCCGAGTCGGATCAGCTCGCGCAGCTTCGCGGCCGCGCCCGGCGTTTCGATCTTGAAGTACGACACCTGTTCGAGTTCGCGCGCCATCCGTGCAAGGAATGCTGCCGACAACACCGTGCCGCTGGCGGGCGCATCCTGAATCATGATGGGGATATCGATGCCATCCGACAGCCGCGCGTAGAACTCGTAAATCTGCGCCTCGGGCACACGGAATGTCGCGCCGTGATACGGCGGCATCACCATCACCATCTGTGCGCCCTGCTCCTGCGCGCGGCGGCTGCGCTCGACGCACACGGCGCTGCTGTAGTGACTCGTCGTCACGATCACGGGCACGCGGCCGGCGACGTGTTCGAGCATGACGCGCGTGAGCGTTTCGCGCTCGTCGTCGGAGAGTGCGAACTGCTCGGAAAAGTTCGCGAGAATGCACAGGCCGTCCGAGCCTGCGTCGATCATGAAATCGACGACGCGCTTCTGGCTTTCCAGATCGAGCGCGCCCGTTTCAGTAAACGTGGTCGGCACCACGGGGAAGATGCCGCGATAACGTGGAGTGCGTTGTGAGTTCATGCTTGGGTTCCGCTAGAAATGTTTTGAACGGGTCACACGCGCATCAGCGCGCATGCGCCTTCGGTTCGGGCAACGACGCCCGCACGACGAACGTGATCACGACGGCGAACAGCAGCGTCGCGGACAGGAAGTAAAGGCCGGACGCGAGGCTGCCCGTTGCATCCTTGATCAGGCCGATGCCATATGGCCCGACGTAGCCGCCCAGGTTCGCGAGCGAGTTGATCGTCGCGATGCCGACGGCTGCGCGCGCGCCCGACAGGAACTGGCCCGGCAGCGCCCACACGACGGCCTGGATCGAATACAGCGAGAACGCCGTCAGGCAGATGAACAGAAATTGCAGCGCGGGTGTATGCGTCCATGCGCTCAATGCCATCGTCAGCGCCGCGAAGGCGGACACGACGACGATATGCCAATACCGTTCGCGCTTGCGATCCGAATGACGCGGCACCACACACAGTCCCACCACCGCGAACAGATACGGTACGGCGGAGAGCAGACCCGTCACGGCATCGGTGACGCCGAACGCCTTGATGATCGTCGGCAGCCACAACGACAAGCCGTAGATGCTCAACGGAAACGGCAGAAACAGCAGCGCGAGCAACAACACGCGTTTGTCCTTCAGCGCCGCAAGCGGATTGCCGTGCGACTGCAGGCCATACGACGCGCTATCGGCGGCGAGTTCGCGTTCGATCCACGCGCGGTCCGACGCCGCGAGCCACTTCGCGTTCGCGGGGGACTCGGGCAGCACGCGCAACGTCGGCACGCACAGCAGCACGGCGGGCAGACCGCTCAGCACGAACAGCGTCTGCCAGTTCGACAGGCCGAACACGCCATGCGTCGACAGCACGAAGCCCGCGACGGGTCCCGTCAGAATCCCGGCAAGCGGTTGCGCGAGCACCAGCAAGCCGATGATGCGCGCGCGATGCCGCATCGGAAACCACTTCGTGAGGAAGTACAGAATGCCCGGATACAGGCCCGCTTCCGCCGCGCCGAGCAGAAAGCGCAGCACGTAGAAGCTCGTCGGTCCGCTGACGAGCGACATCAGCATCGTGATGACGCCCCACGTGAACAGAATGCGCGCGAACCATACGCGCGCCCCGAAGCGTTCGAGCGCGAGGTTGCTCGGCACTTCGCACAGAAAGTAGCCGATGAAGAACAGCCCCGCGCCGAGGCCGTAGGATGCGTCACTGATGCCGACGGCCGCGTTCATGTGCAGCTTGGCGAAGCCGACCACGGAGCGGTCGATATAGGCGACGACGTAGATCAGCGCGAGAAATGGAATCAGCCGGCGAACCAGCAGACTCATGATCCGCTGTTCGTCGGCGAGTGCCGCGGCCGTGCCCGCATCGACGGCGGGCGCGGCCTGCTGCGCACTGGCGTAGGGTGTGGTCATTACAATGTCTCCTGTCGACCAGAGTTGGAGCTTTAGCTCCTACTCTGTTCCCATGCAAAGCTGTCGACCAGAGTTGGAGCTTTAGCTCCTTACTCTGGTCCCATGCAAAGCTGTCGACCAGAGTTGGAGCTTTAGCTCTTTACTCGGGTCCCATGCGTAGCTATATCGTTATGGTCTGCGTTGACGGCGTGCTTGTTCAACCCGGCGTCCGCTCGTACCGTCCCGCAACACGCCGATGCACGCCAAGCGGATTCGCATCGCGCAACGCTTCGGGCAACAACGCGGCAGGCAGGTTCTGATAGCAGACAGGCCGCATGTAACGTTCGATCGCCGCCGTGCCGACAGACGTGCTGCGTCCATCCGATGTCGCGGGGAATGGCCCGCCATGCACCATCGCGTCGCAGACTTCGACGCCCGTCGGAAAACCGTTCGCGAGAATACGGCCGGCCTTGCGTTCGAGAATCGGCAGCAGTGCTTGCACGGCGGGTTGATCGGCGTCATCGAGATGCAGCGTGATCGTCAACTGGCCTTCGATACGGTTCAACACCGTGCGCAACTCATCAGCGTCTGCGCATTCGACCAGCACGCTGCACGGGCCGAATACTTCGTCGGCAAGCGTGTGATCCGAAAGCAGACTCTTTGCATTCACGCGAAACAATGCCGCTTGCGCGCGCCGGCTGCCCGCTTCGGGCGCCTTGCCGCGCGCGAGCGTCGTCACCGCGGGATTCGCCGCGAACCGTTCGACGCCTGCGTCGTAAGCGCGCAGAATGCCGCCCGTCAGCATCACGCCCGCTTGCACGCCGTCGATGCTCTGCGCGGCGGTCGCAGCAAAACGCTCGAAGCCTTCGCCCGCGATACCGAGCATCAAGCCCGGATTCGTACAGAACTGCCCGCAACCCAGCGTCACCGATGCAACGAAATCGCGCGCCAGCGTTTCGGCGCGCGCGGCCAGCGCAGCGGGCATCAGCAGATTCGGATTCACGCTGCTCATTTCCGCGTAGACGGGAATCGGCTCCGCGCGCGCGTTCGCAATCGCCATCAGCGCGCGTCCGCCTGCACGCGAACCGGTGAAGCCGACAGCCTTGATCGACGGATGCGCGACGAGCGCTGCGCCCACTTCATGGCCCGCGTCGAACAGCATCGAGAACACGCCTTCGGGCAACTCCGCGTGACGTACGGCGTCCTGAATCGCACGGCCCACGAGTTCCGACGTGCCTGGATGTGCCGGATGCGCCTTCACGACAACCGGACAACCGGCCGCAAGCGCCGCCGCTGTATCGCCACCCGCGACCGAAAACGCGAGCGGAAAATTGCTCGCGCCAAACACAGCGACGGGACCCACGCCGATGCGCTGAAAACGCAGATCGGTGCGCGGCGGCTGGCGTTCAGGCAGCGCCGGTTCGATACGTGCATCGAGTGCATCGCCGCTGCGCACGAGCGTTGCGAACATGCGCAACTGGTTCGCCGTGCGCGCGCGCTCACCTTCGAGACGCGCTTTCGGCAAGCCCGATTCGCTCATCGCGCGTTCGATCAGCGCGTCGCCGAGTGCTTCGATACGTGCAGCGATATCGTCGAGAAAGCGTGCGCGACGCTCCGCGGGTAGCGTGCGGTAGGCGTCGAATGCGTTCTCGGCCAGTGTGCAGGCTTCGTCGACGTCGCCTGATTGCGCGCTGTAGTACGTCGGCACTTGCAGCGATTGTTCCGTTGCAGCGTCAATGGCATGAAACTCAGCGCCTTGTCCACGCCGCGCGCTCGCGCCAATCAGCAGTTCACCTGTCAGGTTCATATGTTCTCTCCTCAATGCGAATGGCGCGGCACGTCAGCGCCCCGGCAACCGACGAGGAAGTCCAGGTCGCACCCCTCGTCCGCCTGCAAAACATGATCGATATACAGCCGCTGATAACCGCCGCCCGCAGGCATGTCAGGCGGCGTGTGGCTTTCGAGGCGGCGCGCCAGTTCTTCGTCGCTGATATCGACGCGCAACGTGCCCGCATCGCAATCCAGTTCGATCCAGTCGCCGTCCTGCACGGCGGAAAGCGGCCCGCCGTCTGCCGCTTCCGGTGTCACGTGCAACACGACCGTGCCGTACGCAGTGCCGCTCATCCGCGCATCCGAAATGCGCACCATGTCCTTCACACCCTGACGCAACAGCTTCGGCGGCAAACCCATGTTCCCGACTTCGGCCATGCCCGGATAACCCTTCGGTCCGCAGTTCTTCAGCACGAGCACGGAGTTCGCATCGACGTCGAGCGTTTCGTCGACGATCCGTGCCTTGTAGTGCTCGAAGTTCTCGAATACGACGGCGCGTCCGCGATGCTTGAGCAACTCAGGTGTCGCCGCCGAAGGCTTCAGCACCGCGCCGCGCGGCGCGAGATTGCCGCGTAGTACGCGGATGCCGCCGTCCTTCACGAGCGGCTTGTCGAGCGGACGGATCACTTCGTCGTTGTAGATGGGCGCATCCATCACGTTGTGCCACAACGCCTTGCCGTTCGCCGTCAACGCGCCCGGATGCGGCAACAGGTCCGCTTCGCCCAGGCGCCGCAGCACGGCAGGCAAGCCACCCGCGTAATAGAACTCTTCCATCAGGAAGCGGCCCGACGGCATCAGATCGACGATCGTCGGCGTGTTGCGGCCGATGCGCACCCAGTCGTCCAGATCGAGTTGCACGCCGATACGCCCCGCAATCGCCTTCAGGTGAATCACGGCATTGGTCGAACCACCGATCGCGGCATTCACGCGGATCGCGTTCAGGAACGCTTCGCGTGTGAGGATCTTCGACAGCGTGAGCCCTTCGTGCGCCATTTCGACGATACGCATGCCCGACATATGCGCGAGCACGTAGCGTCGCGAGTCGACGGCGGGAATGGCCGCGTTGTGCGGCAGCGAGGTGCCGAGCGCTTCGGCCATGCACGCCATCGTCGAAGCCGTGCCCATCGTGTTGCAGGTGCCTGCCGAGCGCGACATGCCCGCTTCCGCCGACAGAAACTTGTGCAGATCGATCTCGCCCGCCTTCAGCGATTCGTGCAGTTGCCACACGGCCGTGCCCGAACCGATGTCCTTGCCGTCGAGCTTGCCGTTCAACATCGGGCCACCCGTGACGACGATCGCAGGCACGTCGCAGCTTGCCGCGCCCATCAGCAGCGCGGGCGTGGTCTTGTCGCAGCCGGTCAGCAGCACGACGGCGTCGATCGGATTGCCGCGAATCGCTTCTTCGACATCCATCGCCGCGAGATTGCGCGTGAGCATCGCGGTGGGACGCAGATTCGATTCGCCATTGGAAAACACGGGGAATTCGACAGGAAAGCCGCCCGCTTCGTAGATGCCGCGCTTCACGTGCTCGGCGATCTTGCGGAAGTGCGCGTTGCACGGCGTGAGTTCCGACCACGTGTTGCAGATGCCGATGACGGGCCGGCCGTCGAACTCGTGATCGGGGATGCCCTGATTCTTCATCCAGCTTCGATACATGAAGCCGTTCTTGTCGGCCGTGCCGAACCATTGGGTCGAACGCAGCTTCGTTTTCTTATCCGACATGCTTACTTCCTGAAGGCAAGTGCTGATGGATGCGCAACCGTTGGGGAAGAGACGAATGGTGGTTGCGGATCATGGGAAAAAGAGAAGTCTACGAAGCGGTCTGATATCTTTCTAATGAAAATTGGCGTCGAACTGATATCGCTTTAATTATTGGTATTAACCCTTATGCTCGATTCGAACCCCTGGTACGTCCGCACGCGCCTGAAAACGCGGCAATTGCTGCTGCTCGTCGCGCTCGACGAGGAAGGCAATATCCACCGCGCCGCCGACGCGCTGAGCATGTCGCAGCCCGCCGCCTCGAAACTGCTGCGCGAGCTGGAAGAGATGCTGGATGCGCCGCTGTTCGAGCGGATGCCGCGCGGCATGCGGCCGACGCTCTACGGCGAGGTCATGATTCGCCACGCCCGCGCCGTAGTCGGCAGTCTCGATCAGGCGCGCGAGGAAGTGCTCGCGCTGAAATCGGGGCAGCTCGGGCGCGTTGCCGTCGGCACGATCACGTCGCCCGCCGTCAGCCTGCTGCCCGCCGCGATCGCGCAGGTCAAGCAGCATCATCCCGGCTTGAGCGTGAGCGTCGAGATCGACAGCAGCAATGTGCTGCTCGAAAGCCTCGCGCAGGACAAGCTCGACCTCGTGATCGGCCGGCTGTCCGTTGAACATGACAAGCTGCATCTGCGCTACGAGCCTCTCGCTGAGGAACAGGCGCTCGCTGTCGCCCGTTCAGGTCATCCGTTGCTGACGGCGCAATCGCTGACACTGGCGGATGTCGTCGACGCGTCGTGGGTCGTGCCGCCCGCGCAAAGCGTGCTGCGCCACCGCTTCGAGCTGATGTTCCAGCGTCAAAGCCTCGCGCCGCCGTCCAACGTGGTCGAAAGCGCGGAACTGCTGTTCGTCACGAGCCTGCTGTCGCAAAGCGACATGCTCGCCGTGCTCGCCGCCGAGGTCGCGCATTACTACGCGGCGCACGGTCTGCTGTCGATCCTGCCGCTCGACATGCCGCTGCGGATGGACGACTTCGGCATCATCACGCGCACCGGGCAACTGCTGTCGCCTGCTTCGACGCAAGTGGTGCGCGCGTTGAAGCAGGTCGCGGGCGAGCTTTACGGCGCGATTACGTGACGCTCAATAGGTGGCACGGCCGCCTGACAGATCGAACACCGCGCCCGTCGTGAACGAGTTTTCCGCAGAAACAAGCCACGCGACCATCGCCGCGATTTCCTTCACTTCGACAAAGCGCCCGCGCGGAATCTTCGACAGCATGTAGTCGATGTGCTGCTGCGACATCTGCTCGAAGATGCGGGTGCGCGCCGCGGCGGGCGTGATCGCGTTGACGGCGATATCGTGCTGCGCGGTTTCCTTGCCGAGACTCTTCGTCAGCGCGATCACGCCGGCTTTCGCCGCGCTATAGGCGCTCGCGTTCGGATTGCCCTCCTTGCCCGCAATCGACGCGATATTGACGATGCGCCCATAACCGCGCGCGATCATCGTCTTCACCACCGCCTGGTTCACGTGAAAGGCCGCGTTCAGATCGACGTCGATCACGCGCGTCCATTCGTCGGGCGCGTAGTCGGCGACGGGCGCATTGGCGCCTGCGATGCCTGCGCTGTGCACGAGAATGTCGATGGCGCCGAGATGCGCGACGCTTGCGTGCGTGGCCGCCTGCACGTCGTCGCGCTGCGTGAGGTCCACCAGCACCGTATGAACATCGCCGAAGCGCGCGAGGCTTGCCTTCGCTTCGGCGAGCGCCGCTTCGTCGCGGTCCCACAGCGCGACGCGCGCCTTACCCTGCAACAGCCGTTCCGCGACCGCATAGCCGATGCCTTGCGCGCCGCCCGTGACGACGGCGGCACGCTGCGTGAAGTCGTACTGGTTCATCAGCGCGCTCCTTTTATGCGGCGACGGTGCGTTGCTGCTGCTCGCCGAGTCCTTCGATACCGAGGCGCATCGTCTGCCCCGCGCGCAGATAGACGGGCTCGGGCTTGTGCCCCATGCCAACGCCCGGTGGCGTGCCCGTCGAGATTACATCGCCCGGTTGCAGGCTCATGAAGCGGCTCAGGTATGAAACGATCTGCGCGACGTTGAAGATCATCGTGCTCGTGTTGCCGTTCTGAAAACGCTTGCCGTCCACTTCGAGCCACAGGCTCAGGCGCTGCGGGTCGGGGATTTCGTCGGCGGTGACGAGCCATGGGCCAATCGGGCCGAATGTGTCGCAGCCCTTGCCCTTGTCCCAGGTGCCGCCGCGCTCGATCTGGTATTCGCGTTCGGAGACATCGTTGACGACGCAATAGCCCGCGACGTGGCTGAGCGCTTCGCTTTCGTCGATATACGTGCCGCCCTTGCCGATTACAACGCCCAGTTCGACTTCCCAGTCGGTCTTTTGCGAGCCGCGCGGAATGCGCACGTCGTCATTCGGACCGACGACTGCCGAGGTCCACTTGCCGAACACGACCGGCTCGCTCGGTACGGGTAGATTCGATTCGGCCGCGTGGTCCGCGTAATTCAGTCCGATGCAGATGAACTTGCCGATGCGCCCCACGCACGCGCCGATGCGTTCTTCTGCAGAGACGATGGGCAGCGAGTCGATGTCGATCTGGCGCAGGCGTTCCAGCGATTCGGGCAACAGCGTCGAGCCCGCGATATCGTCGATCACGCCAGACAGGTCGCGGGTTGCACCGTTGCGGTCGAGAATGCCGGGCTTTTCGTGACCCGGGGCGCCATATCGCAGCAATTTCATGTGATTCCTCGTTTCCAGTTGACTGAGCTACATTGCGTCTGCCGCACAATGTAGGGAAACGGGGCGGGGTTGAATAATGAAAGCTGCTGCGGGGGTGATAACTTCTGGTTATCCTCAGCCGATGTTGGCTGGCGGTTTGATCACGAGATGATGGACAATCGATAAATATCCGCAGGGTTCAGGATGAATTGCGGCGCTCCGTGACGCGCGGCGTTGAGCATGGCGTCGCCGATCACCGACGTCGTCAACACATGCTCCGGCCAAATGCGGCGTGCCAGAATCAGAAACGGCTTCAGCACGACATACATCCACCGATACGCGGCGGTGCGCGACTGAATGCCGTCCTCAGGAATGATGGCGGCGGGCCGAAAAACCACGACTTGCCGAAACGCGAGCCGCTGCAATGCATTCTCGGTTTCTCCGCGGATACGGGCCCACATCGTCTTGCCCCGCTCACTGCTGTCCGCGCCGGCGCCCGACACGTACACCATCGTCATCGCGGGACTCGCGCGCAGCAGTCGTTGCGCGACGTGGAGCGTGAGGTCGTAAGTCACTGCTCGGTATGCCGCCTCGGACATGCGGAAGGACGACACACCCACGCAGAAAAAGCACGCATCGATGTTGGCGAAAAGGTCGCCCTCGGCTTGAAAGCGCTCCAGATGCGGCGTGATGACCACCTTGAGTCGCGGATCCTCGTAACCCTGTAGCGCGCGGCGGCCAATCACGATGATTTCGGTGACGTCGCGTGCTTTCAGACACGCACGCAATACGCCTTCGCCAACCATGCCCGTCGCGCCGATCAGAACAATACGCATCGTCTACTCCGTGGGCCATTGCGGCGATTCTGCGCCGAAATCGGCGGCGAGCGTCACCGCCTTCCAGCGCTGCATCGTCTCGCGGCGCGTGTGTTCTTCTGCTTCGACCACCTGCCATGCGTCCGAGCCCAACAGCAGCCGCGCGGGTAGCGTCGCACTCGACGTGAGCGCCACGATCAGCCTCGCAACACGCTCGGGGTCGCCGACTTCATGGCCGACGTATGCATCGATCAACGCCTTGAAATCGCCCATCGATGCCTGGTAGTCTTGAGGAAGTTGCTGCAAGGTCGCGCGGGCCTCATGGCCCCACTCGGTACGCATGCCGCCCGGTTCGAGCGTGCAAATGCGAATCCCGAACGGCGCGACTTCCTTGCCGACCACATCGCTGAATCCGCCTACGGCCCATTTCGCCGCCTGATAAGCGGAGAGCCCCGGGCTGCTGATGCGCCCGCCCGCCGACGATACCTGAAAGATGTCGCCGCCAGCCTGCGCACGCATCACCGGAATCGCTGCACGCGTGAGGTTGATCACGCCAAAGAGATTGGTCTCTATCTGCGCGCGAAAATCGTCGACTGGCATGTGCTCGAAGGGCTGTATGTGGCCGTATCCAGCATTGTTGACCAGCACATCCAGGCGGTCGAAGCGGTGCAAGGCTTCAGCCACGGCCTCCTTCGCCTGCAACTCGTTCGTGACGTCCAGTTCGAACGTCGCGAGGCGCTTGCCGTACCGCGCCTGCAAATCCGAGAAGCGCGTGATGTCGCGCGCAGTGGCCAGCACGTTGGCGCCTGCCTCCAGCGCGGCTTCGAGAATGACACGGCCTAAACCGCGGGACGCACCGCTAATCACCCAGACTTTGGACATGATCGTTTAATCCTTTGATATACGCTGTGATTTCGGAGGGAGATCCTCACTCGGGCATGAAGCCAGTCTTACCCTGGAACATCACCGATCCGGCGAGATCCTTTTGCGCTTGCAGCGCAGCCAGACTCCGGCTATAGCCCGCTTCGAGCACAGCGTAAGCATCGCCGCCGAGCACGGTGCGCAGCGGCGGCTCCGGCATCTGGCTGATCGTATAGATTGCCTCGGCCATTTTCACCGGGTCGCCCGAAACACTGGTTTCACCGTGTTCCTCGAGCCATCGACGCAGCTTGCCAACCGCGCCGTCCTTGTAGGCGTCGAGTTCCGGCGTCCAGCGGATATTGGCCACGAAGCCCGTCTTGATGGAGCCAGGTTCGATAATGACGGTCTTGATACCGAACTCGGCAACCTCCTGGCTGACGGACTCGGCGAAACCCTCCAGACCGAACTTCGCAGCGTGATACAGCGAGCCTCCGGCGAACGCGGCACGTCCTCCGACACTGCTGACATGAATGAACATGCCGCGCTTTCTGGCGCGCATCCCGCCGAGAAACGCACGCGTCATATGGATCGGCGCAAGCAGGTTCAGCGCGATCTGCTGCTGAATATCGGCCTCGCTCATTTCCTCCATCGCGCCGATCACCGCACCGCCTGCATTGTTGACCACGACGTCGACATCGGGATGGCGTGCCGCGGCCGCTTGAACCTGTTCGAGATCGGTCACGTCCACCGACTCCGCTTCGATCCGGTCCGGATACGCCTGCTGCAGTGTCCGCATTCCGTCGATACGACGCACCGCTGCAACCACCCGATGACCCTGCGCCAGCACTTTTTCCGTGATGGCGAGCCCGAGCCCACCCGAGGCTCCCGAGATGAACCACTTCTGACTGGACATGCCTTCTCCTTTAACGAATCATGTAGCCACATATAAATGAGCGCCCAATCACTCATTAATTACCTAAAAAATTACGCTGTGATTGCGCGCCACAGAACGCGAAAGCCAAGCTTCCTTTGCAGCCGGGCGTCTTTGGGATGCCTCTCGATATGCTCGATCGTCGTATCGGCAATGTGCTCGATCAACGACGAGAGAAAGCTGATCGGCGCGCGGACCAGTACGCCGTCGCGCACGCCATCCTGCATCATCTGGGCGACGGCCAGAAACGGCTCCATGCCCAGCGATCGCGTGTCGTCCGATATCTGCCCCGAACCCGCAAGCCGGGCGACAGCGAACCGCGCAGGCGGATTGGCGAGGCCCCAGCTCACATAACGTTCGAAGACGTGCTGCATGCGTTGCATATAATCGGCGTCCACAGGATAGTCCGGCATCACCGCGCCGGCGAGGCCGCCTTTGAGGTGCAGATACAACTCCTGAAACAGCGCCTCCTTGCTCTCGAAGTACGTGAACAGGGTGCCCTCTGCGACGCCAGCGCGCCGCGCGATGCTCGCCGTAGTCGCCTGCACACCCAACTCTGCAACGGCTTGTGTCGCCGATTCCAACAGGGCGCTACGCTTTTCGGGACTTAACGGACGCGCCATCGGCTGCCTTAAATGATTGATTACTTGCTCAAGTATAATCGTCTTTTTTGAGCGAGGCAAACGTGGGTGTCGTTCTCATGCCGGGGCACCCGGGTCCTGCCTGCACGGTGATTGTCGCGCGTGCGAGCCGCTTGCCGTTATCCGACTTGCTCGGCAAGCCCGACGATGATGCCTTCGGGCCCACGAATATAGGCGAGCCGGTATGAGTTCTCGTAATTCATCCGGCCGATGAGTTCTGCGCCGTGTGCCTGCATCCGTGTTACGACCGCATCGATGTCCTCGACGGCAAACATGATGCGCCTGAGACCGAGAGCGTTCACTGGCGCCTCCACGGGTCCAAACCTGACCGCATCTGGCGTGTGAAATTTGTCCAGTTCAATTCCCTGCCCGTCCGGAGTCCGCAGCATCGCGATGGTGGCCCGGACGTCTCCGAGCCCTATGAGGCTCCCGACAGAAGGCCCTTCAACCGTAGTTTGGCCCTCGAACGCGAGACCCAGCTCGATAAAGAATGCCATCACCGCTTCGAGATCGTCGACAACTATCAGGACGTTGTCCATTCGCTTGACTGTCATGTCCTTCGGTCTCCCGTTCAACGGTGTCGTGCGTGTTGTGAATGAGCGTCCAGATAGAGCCGTGTGAATGATTTTACGGGGAAAAAGCCTATCCGGGCGCTGATCTCTCTGGGCGGCGTGTGCATCGCCGAAGCAAATAATTCGATTAACAATCAGCCGAACTTGTCGAGACATGACATACACATCTCTGGCATCGTTGCATTTCGAACGTTTTCCGCCGCTTTAGCTCTCCACCGCAGCAAACGATGGACGTCGATCTTCGCGATCCGACGTGCGAACGTAATTCAATTACAAGTCGCTGGGGACTTCTCGTGAAAAGTCAACAAGCAACGACGAGACAAAAGCCCCAATTGTGTTATTCGGTGCGCAGAAGCATCAAATTCAGTCGTTATACCCACACAACTCGATAAATTCACTCCGCAAGTTAGATGTCAAATCTGACGAAGCGTGAAGCACAGATCGTCGCATTGATTGCAGAAGGAAAACCAACCGCACACATTGCAGCAGAACTCCGGGTGACCGTGTTCACGGTCCAAAAACATCGAAGCAACATATCCAGAAAATTCGATTTGCACACATCGGCGCAACTCGTGTCGTTTTGCGTGTCTCGATCACCCGATGCCTCAACGCACGCCCCCGACTCAACAATGCTTTCACTGACCTCGCGTGAGGTCGGCATACTGCGCGAGCTGTCAAGAGGTCGAACCAGTAAGGAAATTGGAAAAATCTTATGCATCAGCCACCGGACGGTCAGCAAGCACATTGAAAATATCAGAAAAAAAATCTCTCCCAATACGCTGGCGTCGCTAATCAGGATCGCAAACACTATTTCAAAACCTGATTTAGACGACTGATCGGTTTCCATTTTTGCATCATCCAATGACGATTACCTAAATTCGGAAATAATCCATCGCATTGGTATAAAAACGAAAATTTTGACCCTACGTATTTCGAGTAATACCCGAAGCCGATTTCAGGAACAACACTGAAGCCAGCGGCATCTTTTTCACGGTGTCGCCCATCAAGGGTTCATTTCTACCTCTGAGGCAAATCATGAACTGGAATCGAGCTTTTACCGACTTATTGCGAAATGGGCGTCCCGCCTGCTGGGGCAACTGGACACTGTCGCCGAAACTGAAACCCGGGGCCGTCGGCATTATTACTCCGGACACCGGAGACTTCACGCTAGTCAAGGAAGAAACGCCGGGGATAACCGTCGCCACTCGCGATGTACCTAATCAGTGGAAGCTGTCGTCGAACAATGTCCATCGCAACGAAAGCAATGTAAAGCTGGATGGGTCGGGCACCGACCCCGACACGGGCACGAAGGTCGAGGCGGGTGTCGAAGTCAAATGGGAATTCTCTTCGGTGGGGTCGATCGCTTCCGAATTCGGCATTGCGTGCGAATCGTATATCGGCGATCTGACTGTGCTCACAAAGCCGGAAACGCTGAAGTGGTTAGCCGAACAGGCGCAATCTGTCAGCATGGGTTCAGGCGGCAATATCGCGCAAGGCTTTGGTGTCGTCACCAGTGCAATCTATGCACATAGCGGACTGAACGTTGGCTCTCAAGACAATGGGTCGTCGTTCTCGGTGACCGGGTCGGCAAGCGCAATTCACGACATGCTGGGTGGCGCTAACGGCAATGGCTCTTTCCTGTCGGTCAATCAAAGCAAGAGCGTCGATCAGCACATGTGGCCGTTTCAGGCCGAAAAACTCGCTGCAGGTCCGATCCCTGTCGCTTACACCGTTGCATCCTTCGACGGCAACCTTCTGATTCCGAACTGGATCACCCGGCTCGGCGCATTCGAGATCTTCTTCAACAACCGGCCGGGATGCACCTACGTGACTCACATCCAGCTCGGTTACGACACGCCACAAGGGCGGCGCAACGACGAATTCTCATTGACGGGTGGCGTATCGAAGACGGTCGGCAATATCCCGCTGAACGCGACAAATATCCAGGTGAACGTACGGTTTCAGGGCGTCATGAACAGCGACAACTACAGCTTTAACTGGCCGAGCCCGCTCGGACAATGGCTGACGGGGCGTCGCGAGATCGAGATGACAGGTGTATGGCCTGGGCAGACGCATGCTCAGGAACGCTGAACGCCACGACCTCGAGTTCCATCGTCAAACCACCAGATCGTGATGCCTTGCAGTTGCACACCAAGCTGCCGGTGAGTCACGTTCTGCAACATGCAATCAAGGAGTGAAATCATGAGAAAGCCCCCGCCGCTCAACCTCGGCAACGCCAACCCGGGTCAGAATGGCGTTGTCGATGCCCAGTTCCTTATAGCAGGCATCAATCAGCAACTTGCCGCGCACACACCACCTCTAGGCGCTCTGCTGAAAACATTCACAGGAAACTTTCAGCAGTTGTCAAAGTGCGAAATGGGCACGCAAGCATTCCAGCAGAGCATCGCGGCACTACCACCTTGCTTCCTGAACCTTGCCGTAGCGTTGAACGATGGCAACGCGATCAACGCATTCATCAATGGCCCAGGCTGGGTTCAGATGACGACATGGCTAACGAACAACGTCCCCAACGTCGTCGTCCCGGGCGTAGTCGTCGGTCTCCTCTCCGCGTTGAGTCAGGCGCTAAGGCAAGGAAATATCGCGGCCGCGGATCATGCGGCGACGCAACTCTTGCAGCAGTTTCTTTTGCCGATTCTCGGCGTACTGTGATAAGTGGTTCGTTCGCGATGTTCGACGTCCTGCCCGACACGATCATCCATACGGATCGTGTCGCGTTGCGCCCGATAGTGCGTAACGACGTGTCGACCTTGGCGCGACTTCTATTCGATCCTGCTGTACTTGTCTGGATGCCTGCATTGCGCATGATCGTGTCGATACACGATGCCGAAGCGCTCTTTGAAGCAGCGATTTCGATCGCTGGTCCGGAGCGCTTCGACTTCGTTGCGTCAAGGCGGCGGGACGGTGTTCCTATCGGAGAAGTCACCGTCCCAGCCTCAGGCGGCGAACTGGAATTCTGGCTTGCCTCTGAGTTCTGGGGACGAGGATACGCTACCGAAATCGTTTCATGCGTGCTGCGCTTACTCTATGCGAACGAAGCAATTGAACCGGTATTCGCGTGTGTGCATCGGGACAATATCGGTTCGCAACGCGTGCTTCAAAAAGCCGGCATGGAAGTGGCGGAAGCTTACTGGCACAGGTTTGAGGACGCAGAAAACCCGGTGCCCCTTTTTACGTATCGTGTCGATGTCATGCGTCATCCGAGAGCAGCGCTCGGTTGCGACTAACACCGAATAACATCATGCGGCAACCGCGACGCTTTGCGGCAGGGCGAACGCGTGGATGAGACAGTGCTGTTTGCACTGCAGGCTGCTGGGGTGGCGAATGGCTGGGTCAAGCGCGATTCGCTCGTGCTCTCGAATGCCTCATTTCGACCCTCAAGAGCCACTCGCCCATTGCCGGCGAATGTCTCATAAGCGGTTAAGCAGTCCGACCAACGGTTGCTTTCGACTCCCGGCATCCCACGATCATCAAAACCCGGATGTATCAGCCTCGCCGGTCATCCGGCTCTTACCGACGATCGTGATTGCGCGGCTTTGCTCGCATGTTCTGGTGCGGAGTCCGGATCGCTGCTGCAGGTGGCACTTGCACGGACGACTCTCCTATTCAGCAACAATCGCATGATTTCGCGGCGCTTTTTTCGCCGCGTTGGCGTGGGATGCCTCCGCGCCAATGCTCGATTCCCTGACCACGAGTTCCGGCACCGCAAAGTATTGCACTGGCGGTTTTTCATCTTCAGAGGTGTCGCTCAGTCGAGCCAACAGTGTCTCGCTAGCAATGGTGCCAAGCTTATCCGCGCCCGCGAACAGCGTCGTCAAAGGCGGATTGGTATGCTCGGCCGCGACGACATTGTCGCAACCCACCACAGCCAGAGCCTTGCCAGCGCGCTTGCCCATTCTGTCGAGTTCGTGCAGCACGCCGATTGCAACCTGATCGTTGTAGCAAACCACCGCCGTCGGGCGCGGCTTCATGTCGAAGATCGTGCGGACGGCATTGCGCCCACCCTCGGGCGTCAATGGGACATCGATGATCCAGTCGTCATCGACAGGCAGCGAGTGCTTCTCCATCGCCGACAGATAGCCCTGCCTGCGCTGATTAGCGACTGCGTAACCCTTCCTGTTGCCAGCGAAAGCGATGCGCGTATGCCCCTGCCCGATCAGATGCTCGGTCGCCAGTGCGAATCCGTAGTCGTTATCGACACCGATGGTATCGACGTCCGGCCCCATCGGACGCATAACCAGTACAAGGGGAATTCCCCACGACTGGATTTCGGCGGGCAACGCATCCGGCGTCCCGAGTGCGGGAGACATGATCAGGCCAGCGACGTTCTGCTCGCGCATGGAACGCAAGACCCTCGTCTGCGTTTCGAGGCTTTCGGCAGTGTGGGCCATCAACGTCGTATAGCCGGCTTGAGCCAGCACCCGCTCGATCGCCACCAGCAATTCGACAAAGAACGGGTTGGTCAGATCGTTGATCACCATGCCGATCGTCGTGCTGCGCCGTCCTCGCAGGATGGCCGCCCCGCGGTTGTAGACATAGCCGAGCGCGCGAGCCGCCTCGCGCACCTTGTCTGCCGTTTCGGCCTTGATACGCGGACTCTCCTGCAAAACGAGCGACACCGTCGATTTCGATACGCCTGCCGCAGCGGCAATGTCCTGAATGGTCGGACCGGATTTTATGTTGCTTTGCACAATTGGAACGTTCCAAAAAGTATTTGACATCGTGAAATCAGTCTACTACAGTTTGTTGGAACGATCCAACGAACGCGAATTGGAACGTTCCAATGGAGAGAGACATGATAGAAAACATCCGCTGGGCGCTGATCGGCGCCAGCACGATCGCCGACGAATGGATGGTCAATGCCATCCGCTCGCAGCCAGCCGGTGAGATCGCCACAGTGGTGAGCGGCAGCGCGGAGCGCGCACGCGAGTTTGCTAAAAAGTACGCCATCCCGTCGCACTCTGCAGACCTCGACGCCGTACTCGCCGACCCGTCTATCACGGCCGTCTACATCAGCAGCACCAACGAGAAACATCTGCCGCAAGTGCTCGCGGCGGCAAAAGCCGGCAAGCACGTGCTGTGCGAAAAGCCCCTCGCGCTGGCGGAAGACGAAGCGGCGCAAATGATCGAAGCATGCGCCTCACACGGCGTAAAGCTCGGCACGAACCATCACCTGCGTTGCGCGGCGACGCACCAGAAGATGCGCGAGCTCATTCGCGCTGGCGCGATCGGCACGCCCCTCTTCGTCCGCGTCTTCCATGCGGTCTCGCTGCCGCCGCATCTGCGCGGCTGGCGCATCGAGCGGCCCGATGCGGGCGGCGGCGTGATTCTCGACATCTCCGTTCACGACATTGACACGCTGCGCTTCCTGCTCGACGACGAACCCGTCGAAGTCAGCGCCATGACGTCGTCGGGAGCGATGTCGACGGCGGGACTCGCGGACGGCGTGATGGCGATCGTGCGCTTCAAAAACGGCGTGCTCGCGCAACTCCACGATGCGTTCACCGTGCCTTACGCGCCTACGGGGATCGAGATTCATGGCACGGCGGGTTCGCTGTTCGCGAAGGACGTGATGACGCAGCGCCCGGTCGGCGAAATCACGCTGCGCTCGGCAGAGGGCACGCGAGACATCGAAGTCGAACATCGCGACCTGTATTGCACCGCAGTCGCGCAATTCCATCGCTCGATCACGGAAGGACAGCACCCTGCCGCGACGGGTGTCGACGGTTATCGCTCGCTCGTCGCCGCGCTGTCGCTCGTGAAGTCCGCCGAAGCAGGCGGCCACGTGACGGTGCCATCCCGTTTCGCTGAATAAAAGTTCGAGGAGATTGACTGTGCGTTCCAGCAAGGTTGTTTCATTGGCCCACGCGGCGAGCCTGATCAACGATGACGATGTCGTCACCGTCAGTTCGTCGAGCGGTCTGGGTTGTCCCGATGCAATGCTCGCCGCTATCGGCGCCCGCTTCGAGGCGGAAGATCATCCGCGGAATCTGACGATGCTGCATCCGATCGCCGCCGGCGATATGTACGGCATCAAGGGCATCGATCACATCGCGAAGAAAGGGCTGATTCATACCGTCATCGCCGGGTCGTTTCCGAGCGGCCCATCGAGCCTGCCGATGCCCGACATCTGGCATCTCATCACCGACAACGACATCCGCGCCTACAACCTGCCGAGCGGCGTTCTGTTCGACATGCATCGCGAGGTCGCGGCGAAACGCCCCGGCGTGTTGACCAAGGTCGGCCTCGATACGTATGTCGATCCCGACCGCCAGGGCGGCGCGATGAACACGCAGGCTGCCGGACATCCCATCGTCGAAAAGATCACGTTTGCGGGCGACGAGTGGCTGCACTACAAAAACTTCGTGCCGCGCGTTGCAATCGTGCGCGCAACGACAGCCGATGAACGCGGCAACCTGTCGTTCGAACATGAAGGCGCGCTGCTTGGCGGACGCGATCAGGCGCTGGCCGTGCGCAATAACGGCGGCATCGTGATCGCGCAAGTCAAGCGCGTCGTGAAGGCCGGTTCGCTGCACACGCAGCAGGTGCATATTCCCTGCAATCTCGTCGACTACGTGGTGGTCGATCCCGAGCAGAAACAAACGACGCAAATCGAATACGACCCGGAAATCAGCGGCGAAATAAAGCTGCCCGAAAGCGCATTCGCATTTGCCGAGTGGCACACGGATAAGGTCATCGCGCGGCGAGCGGCCATGGAACTCGCGCAGAACGATGCGGTGAATCTGGGCTTCGGTATTTCCGCAAACGTGCCGCGCGTTCTGCTCGAAGAAGGCTACCGCGACGACGTGACATGGGTCATCGAACAAGGCGCTGTCGGCGGGGTGCCGTTGCTCGGTTTCGCCTTCGGATGCTCGGGCAATGCCGACGCAATCATGCCCTCACCTTCGCAATTCGTGTACTTCCAGGGCGGTGGCTTCGATGTATCGCTGCTGTCGTTCCTGCAAGTGGACCGCTTCGGCAACGTGAACGTGTCGAAGCTACCGAGCAAACCGTATCTCACTGCCGGATGCGGCGGCTTCATCGACATCACGACGCATGCGAAGCGGGTGGTCTTCAGTGGCTATTTCACGGCGGGCGCAAAGATCGAAGTCGGCGATGGCCGTCTGAAGATCGTCAAGGAAGGCAAGAAGAAGTTCATCGCCGATGTGGACCACGTGACGTTCAGCGGACGCATGGGAAGACTGCGCCATCAGCAAGCGCTGTACGTCACGGAACGCTGCGTGATCCAACTCGGCGACGAAGGCCTCGAAGTGATCGAGATCGCGCCCGGCATCGATCTGCAAAGGGATGTACTCGATCAGTGCGATATCGAGTTGGGCGTCTCCCCTGCCCTGAAGACGATGGATGTGTCCATTTTCACGGACGCTCCGTTCGGTCTGAAGCTGAAGGAGGCGCGTCATGGCTGATCAGCCACTGATCCAGATCGAGAAGACGAACGCCGTTGCCGTCGTCACGCTCAATCGTCCCTACAAGCTCAACGCGTTGACGCCGGAAATGCTCGATCAACTCGAAGCTGTAGCGGCACAGCTCGAATCGGATGCAGGCGTGCGCGCCGTCGTGCTGACAGGCGCAGGTGAACGCGCATTCTGCGTGGGAGCCGACATCAACCAGTGGTCGGCACTCGCGCCGCTCGACATGTGGCGCGTGTGGGTCTCGCGCGGTCATCGCATTTTCGACCGATGGGCGGCGTTGCGTCTGCCCGTCGTCGCGGCGATCAACGGCCCCGCATTCGGCGGCGGCCTCGAACTGGCCTCAGTCGCCGATGTGCGCGTCGCGGACCCTGCTGCCACGTTCGCGCTGCCCGAAGCGAGCATCGCGACCTGCCCCGGGTGGTCCGGCACGCAACGGCTGGTGTCGCTGATTGGTCCGAGCCACGTGAAATCGCTTGCGCTTACCGCGCGGCGGATCGACGCGCAACGCGCATACAGCATCGGTCTGATCGATGAAATCTCCGCGCCTAAAGAGTCCGTTGCGGCAGCCCTCGCGATCGCTGAAAAGATCGCGACGCTCGCACCCGTTTCGGTGCAACTGACCAAGCAACTGATCAACGCCGCCTCGGGATTCGGGACCGGCGCAACCCTGGAAGCCATGGCGGGCGCGCTGTCCGCATCGACGCACGACGCCCGCGAAGGCATGGCCAGTTTCCGCGAACGGCGCCCGGCGCAATACGAGGGTCAATGACATGACGTACGACACCGCAATCCCCACTGCAACCGCGCTTTTGACAAGCGATAAAACCCCTGCACATGAAGCCTTCAACGGCCGTATGTACATCGACGGCGCGTGGACCGAATCCACGTACAAACAGCGCTTCGAGCGCCGCAGTCCCGCGCATGGCCACATTGTCAGTTCGTTTCCTGAAGCGACGCCCGCAGACGTCGAGCGAGCCATCAAGGCCGCCGATCTCGCCTTCCGTCAAGGTCCGTGGCCGAAGCTCAAGGGCGCGGAACGCGCACGGGTGCTTCTCGCGATCGCTGACGGCATCAAGGCACGTGTCGACAAGATGTCGCTGCTCGAATCGCTCGAAACAGGCAAGCCACTTGCGCAGGCACGCGGCGAAGTCTCCGGCTGTATCGATCTCTGGCAATACGCGGCGAGCCTTGCGCGCACGACGAGCGGCGATGCCTACGACACGCTCGGCGAAGACATGCTCGGCATCGTGCTGCGTCAACCGATCGGCGTTGTCGGACTCATCACGCCGTGGAATTTCCCGCTGTGGATTCTTTCGCAGAAGCTGCCGTTCGCACTCGCGGCGGGTTGCACATGCGTCGTCAAGCCAAGCGAATTGACGTCGAGCACCACCGTCATGCTGATGGAGATTCTCGAACAGGCCGGCGTACCCGCGGGCGTCGTCAATGTGGTGACGGGCAAAGGTCCATCCGTCGGCCAACCGCTCGCGGAGCACGACGCAATCGACATGCTGTCATTCACCGGTTCAACACGCGTCGGCAGTTTGCTCGGCGGACTCGCATCGAAGAAGCTGAAGAAGGTCGCGCTCGAACTCGGCGGCAAGAATCCGCAGATCGTCTTCCCCGATTGCGACTGGGACGCGATGGTCGATGCCGTCGTGTTCGGCGTGTACTTCAACGCGGGCGAATGCTGCAACAGCGGCAGCCGCGTGCTCGTACACAAATCGATTGCGGAGCGCTTTGCGCAGGCGGTCGTCGAGCGCGCACGGCAAGTACCCGTTGGCGATCCGCTGCATCCCGAGTGCAAGATCGGCGCGATCGTCAGCGAGAACCAGTTGGTCGAGATTCTCGGCAACATCGACAAGGGTGTTGCGGCAGGCGCGCGCCTGCGTCTGGGCGGCAAACGCTATGACGCGAACGGCCTGTATCTGGAGCCGACCGTTATCAGCGATGTCACGCCCGACATGAGCATCGCCCGCGAAGAAATCTTCGGCCCCGTGCTCACGATCATCCCCTTCTCCGACACGCAGAACGCGATCGATATCGCGAACGACACCGCCTACGGACTCTCCGCCGCCGTCTGGAGCAACGACATCAACACTTGCCTGACCGTTGCGCGCGGCGTCGATGCGGGCACGGTTTGGGTCAACACCTTCCTCGACGGTTACCCCGAACTGCCATTCGGAGGCTTCAAGTCGAGCGGCGTGGGACGCGAACTCGGCAAGCAGGCCGTCGAAGACTACACCGAGACGAAGACGATTCAGCTTCACATCGGGGAGCGCAAGAACTGGTGGCTGCCGCGCCCCGCCGCCTGACCACGAATCCATCCAGATCGCGCCACGGCATGCCCGCCGTGGGGTCCACAAGAAAGCCCGCCAAGAGAGCGTCATCAAGGAGACAAAGATGTACAAGAAGCGTATTGCTGCAATTGCAGTCGGCCTCGTTGCCTGCCACACGCTGTCCGCTTATGCGGCTGACACGAAAACCGTGGAAGTCATGCACTGGTGGACTTCCGGCGGCGAAGCCAAGGCCCTTTCCGTGCTGAAGGACGGCCTCAAAACCAAGGGCTATGCATGGAAAGACAGCCCGATCGCGGGCGGCGGCGGCGAAGCGGCGCGCACGGTGCTGAAGGCGCGCGTCGCATCGGGCAATCCGCCCGATGCAATCCAGATGCTCGGCTTCACGATCCCCGAATACGCGCAGGAGGACTATCTGCAGAACCTCGATCCTGTCGCGTCGAAGGAAGGCTGGGACAAGCTCGTGCCCGGTCCGATCCAGAAATTTTCGAAAGTCGATGGTCACTGGGTTGCTGCACCCGTCGACGTACACCGCACGAACTGGATCTGGGCGAACAAGAAGATCTTCGATCAGTTGAAGCTCACGCCGCCGAAGACCTTCGATGAACTCGTCGCCGACGCCGACAAGATCCGCAAGGCCGGCTATATTCCGCTCGCGCACGGCGGCCAGGCATGGCAGGAAGCGACGATCTTCGATAGCGCGGTGATGTCGGCGGGCGGCCCGAAGTTCTATCAGCAAGCGCTCGTCAAGCTGGACCCGAGCGCGCTCGGCTCGAAGACAATGGAAAAAGCCTTTGACCAGATGCGCGCGTTGCGCGGCATGGTCGATCCGAACTTCCCGGGCCGTGACTGGAATCTCGCCACATCGATGGTCATCAACGGTAAGGCTGCCATGCAGATCATGGGCGACTGGGCGAAGGGCGAGTTTGCGTCGGCAGGCAAACAGCCGAACGTCGACTATCTCTGCTTCAACTACCCCGGAACAGATGGCGCGTTCATCTTCAACACCGACCAGTTCGCGGGCTTCAAGAAGGGCGACGCGAGTCTCCCCGGCGAGTACGCGTTTGCGTCGACCATCATGGACAAGGGCGTCCAGGCGAAATTCAACCAGATCAAAGGCTCGATACCTGCGCGGCTCGATGTGCCACAGGACGGCTTCGACGAGTGCGGCAAGAAGTCGATGAACGACCTGCGCGCAGCGCTCAAGACGGACTCGATGGTCGGCAGCTTCGCGCACGGACACGCGATGCCCGACGGTCCGAAGAACGCCGTGTATGACGTCGTCACGCACTTCTTCAATTCGAACCAGTCGTCTGCGGATGCCGTGAAAGCGCTCGTCGCGGCAGTAAAGAACTCGCAGTAAGCCAAATGGTCCTTGTGCGGATGCGGCACCCAACGCCGCTGTCCGCGAGGCCCGTCATCTCCGACGGTAGGTGTTGCCATGCTATTGCACAATCGCGCCCATGCGGCGACCACGCTTGATGATCTGAACAACAGCTCGGGTCAAAGCCCGACACGAAAGCGATCGACGTTCCGAAACCGCTTCGAAGCGGTTCTGCCCAAGATCGTCCTCAGCCCGACATTGATCATCACGTTGATCTTCGTCTATGGCTTTATCGCGTGGACGACGGTGCTCTCGTTCACCCGCTCACGCGCCTTTGCGAACTTCCACTGGGCCGGTCTGCTTCAGTATGGGCGCGTCTGGGAGCATCCGCGCTGGCATGTGGCGATCGGCAACCTCGGCATCTACGCATCACTCTATGTCGTGCTGTGCATGGCGATCGGTCTCGGCCTCGCCATTCTGCTCGATCAACGGATTCGCGCCGAAGGCGGATTGCGTGCGCTCTTTCTTTATCCCATGGCGCTCTCGTTCATCGTCACGGGCACCGCATGGAAATGGATTCTCAATCCGGGCCTGGGACTCACCAAGCTGTTCCATGACTGGGGTTGGACGAGCTTCCAGTTCGACTGGATCATCAACGACGACATGGCGATCTATACCGTCGTCATCGCCGCTGTCTGGCAGGCGTCGGGCTTCGTGATGGCGATGTTTCTGGCCGGCCTGCGCGGCATCGACCAGGAACAGATCAAGGCCGCTTCGATCGACGGTGCGCGCATGCCTTCGATCTATCGACGAGTCATCATTCCGCAGCTGCGGCCCGTGTTCGTATCGGCATTCGTGATTCTCGTGCACCTCGCCGTCAAGAGCTATGAACTCGTCATCGCATTGACGGGCGCCGGTCCCGGCTACTCGACCGAACTGCCGTCGACCTTCATGTACTCGTTCACTTTCACCCGCAACGAACTCGGCATGGGCGCGGCGAGCGCGGTGATGATGCTGTGCACGGTCGCGGCCATCATGGTGCCCTACCTCTACTCCGAAATGAGACCTCGCCGGAAGAGCGGCGGCCATTGAACTCAACCGATACCCCTTAGCAACCTATTTGCATGAGGTCAGAGTAAGGCTCCAAAGAACCAACTCTGGCCAACAGGAGACAACGATGGCTACCAAGACATGGGACTCACCACAGATGGTGGTGGGCAAGCATAACTACGTCTCGCGGATCGTCATTTATTCGATGCTGGCGATTGCAGCCGTGGTCTATCTCGTACCGCTGCTCGTGATGCTGCTGACATCGTTCAAGCCGTTGCCCGAAGTTTATTCCGGCAATATCCTCGCGCTGCCTCATCAGTGGACGCTCGAAGCGTGGGAAAAAGCCTGGGGATCGGCGTGCGTGGGGCTCGAATGCTCCGGCGTAAAAGGCTTCTTCTGGAATTCCTTCCGGATGGTCTTCTCTGCCGTAGCGATCTCCACCCTGCTCGGCGCATTGAACGGCTACGTGCTGACCAAATGGCGCTTCAAAGGCGACAACATGCTGTTCGGCCTGATCCTGTTCGGATGCTTCATCCCGTTCCAGATCGTGCTGATTCCGATGGCGTCGTTCCTCGGCAAGGTCGGTCTCGCGCAATCGATCAGCGGCCTCGTGTTCGTACATGTCGTATATGGCCTGTGCTTCACGACGCTTTACTTCCGCAACTACTACATCGCATTTCCCGATGAACTCGTGAAAGCGGCAATGATCGATGGCGCGCGTTTCTTTCGCATCTTCTTTCGCATCCTGCTTCCTAACTCGGTGCCCATCATCACCGTCACTGTGATCTGGCAATTCACGAATATCTGGAACGACTTTCTGTTCGGCGCTTCGTTCACGACGGGCAGTTCCGCGCCCATCACGGTCGCGCTGAACAACATCGTCAATACATCGACGGGCGTCAAGGAATACAACGTCAACATGGCCACGGCCATGATCGCCGCGCTGCCGACACTGCTCGTCTATGTGATCGGTGGGCGCTACTTCGTACGCGGTCTGATGGCCGGCTCGGTCAAGGGGTAAATCATGTCTTCTCTGCACGTATCCAACGTTCGCAAAGCCTACGGCGCCACCGAAATCCTCAAGGAGATCAACATCGATGTCGACGATGGCGATTTTCTCGTTCTCGTCGGACCGTCGGGCTGCGGAAAATCGACGCTGCTTTCGCTGATCGCCGGACTCGACACGCTCTCGGGCGGCGAGATCCGCATCGGTAACGACAAGGTCAACGACTTGCATCCGAGCGAGCGCGACATCGCGATGGTGTTTCAGAGCTATGCGTTGTATCCGAACATGTCCGTCGGGCAGAACATCAGCTTCGGTCTGGAGATGCGCAAGGTCTCGAAGCCCGAACGCGAGAAAGCCGTGAAGGACGCCGCCCGTTTGCTGCAGATCGAGCACCTGCTCGACCGGCGTCCAGGACAGCTGTCGGGTGGACAGCGTCAGCGTGTAGCGATGGGACGCGCGCTGGTGCGTCATCCAAAGATCTTCCTGTTCGATGAACCGCTGTCGAACCTCGATGCAAAACTGCGCGTCGATATGCGTACCGAGATCAAGAAGCTGCATCAGCGTTTGGGCGCGACCATCGTCTACGTCACACATGACCAGATCGAAGCGATGACGCTCGCCACGCGTATCGCCGTGATGAAGGGCGGCGTGCTGCAACAACTCGGCACGCCCGCCGAGGTCTACAACACGCCCGCCAACACGTTCGTCGCGACGTTCATGGGCTCGCCGTCTATGAATCTGATTCCGGCACGCATCGAGCGCGCGAATGGCGCACTGCATCTGCTGGTGGGTGAAGGCCAGAAGGCTATCGACCTTGCATTGCCGCCGCAATCGGCTGCAGTCGAGCGCTACATCGGCAAGAAGGTGATTGCGGGTCTGCGCCCTGAGGCGATCGGCGTGGAAAACGAGCGTGCCACGTCGGCGCTGCGTACCGTGCCCGTCACGATCAACGTGCTAGAACCGACGGGCCCCGACACGCTCGCCGTGCTCGATCTCGGCGGCATGGAAGTCTCCGCGCGACTCGGCGCCGACATGCCGCACGCGTCGGGCGAACGGTGCGAGCTGCGCGTCGATCTGTCGAAGCTCGTGCTGTTCGACACGGATACGGAAGAACGCATTCGCTGAGCACACAGCACAACGACGGATGGTGCAGCCATGAGCAAGATATCTGGAAAGTGTTCAACCGCGCTGGTAACGGGCGCGCGACGCGGCATCGGCCGGTCGATCTGCGTCGCGCTCGCGCGGCGCGGCTTCGACATCGTGCTGACGGATGTCGTGGACGACCAGGACGCCGCGACGACCTGCGGCCTCGTACGCGACGAAGGTCAGGAGGCGCTCTTCATTCAGAGCGATCTCAGCGACGTCGCTTCGCATGAAAGCGTCGTCGAAGAAGCCGTGCGCTTCAAGGGAAGTCTCGAATGTCTCGTCAACAACGCGGGCATCGGATCGCCTAGCCGCGGCGACCTGCTCGACGTATCGCCGAAAGCATTCGATGCCGTGCTCGGCGTCAATCTGCGCGGCACGTTCTTTACGACGCAGGTCGTCGCTCGCCACATGTGTGCGACATCGTCGACGGCCGCCCGTTCGATCGTAACGGTTTCGTCGGTATCGGCGGACATGGCATCGCCCGAGCGCGCCGAATACTGCCTGTCCAAATCCGCGCTGCCGATGATGACGCGCCTGTTCGCATTGCGCCTTGCGAGCGCAAATGTCGGCGTGTTCGAAGTACGGCCCGGCATTATCCGCACGCCGATGACATCCGGTGTCGCGGAGAAATACGAGGCGCGTTTCCGCGAGGGCCTGGTTCCCGCCGGCCGCTGGGGCGAAAGCGACGAAGTGGGCCAGGCGGTCGCGACGCTTGCCAGCGGCTTGCTGCCCTTCGCGACGGGCAGCGTGGTCAACGTGGATGGCGGCCTGTCCATCCCCGCATTCTGAGCCGACTGACATGAAAACGACGACATATGACTACGTGATCGTGGGCGGCGGCTCGGCCGGTTGTGTACTGGCCAATCGCCTGAGCGCCGATCCCTCGATCAAGGTCCTGCTGCTCGAAGCCGGCGGTTCCGATCGCCATCCGTTCTTCTCGATGCCTGCCGGCTTCGCGAAGATGACGCGCGGCATCGGTTCGTGGGGCTGGTTCACCGTGCCGCAGAAGCATCTGAACAATCGCGTGCTGCGCTTCACGCAAGCGAAGGTGATCGGCGGCGGTTCGTCGATCAACGCGCAGATCTATACGCGCGGAGTCCCTGCCGATTACGACGATTGGGAACAGAAAGCGGGCGCGACGGGTTGGTCTTATCGCGATGTGCTGCCGTACTTCAAGAAGTCCGAAAACAACCAGCGCTTTGCGAACGAGTATCACAGTTATGGCGGCCCGCTCGGCGTATCGAATCCGATTAGCCCCTTGCCGATCTGCGAGGCGTTCTTTCAGGCTGGACAGGAACTCGGTATTCCGTTCAATCCGGACTTCAATGGCGCGAGCCAGGAAGGGCTGGGCTATTACCAACTCACGCAACTGGATGCACGGCGTTCATCGACGGCAGCGGGCTTTATCCGACCGGTGCTCGGACGTGCGAATCTGACGGTCTCGATGCAGGCGCGAACGCTGCGTGTGATCGTCGAGGGAAACCGCGCGACAGGCGTCGAATACGTGACAGGCGATAGCCGCGATCCGCAGATCGTGCGCGCATCGCGTGAAGTGATCGTGTCGTCGGGTGCGATCGGGTCGCCGAAGCTGTTGATGCAATCGGGCATCGGTCCCGCCGATCATCTGGCGTCCGTTGGCATCAAACCTGTCCACGATCTTCGCGGCGTCGGGTCCAATCTGCAGGATCATCTCGACCTCTTCGTCATCGCCGAATGCACGGGCGATCACACCTACGACAAGTACAACAAGCTGCACAACGCCGCGTGGGCCGGTTTGCAATACCTATTGCTGAAGAAAGGCCCGGTTGCATCGAGTCTCTTTGAAACGGGTGGCTTCTGGTATGCGGATCGCGACGCGCGGGACCGCTCGCCCGATATCCAGTTTCATCTCGGCCTCGGGTCCGGTATCGAAGCGGGCATGGCGAAGCTGAACAATGCGGGCGTTACGCTGAACACCGCGTATCTTCGCCCGCGCTCGCGCGGCACGGTGCGCCTTGCCAGCGCGAACCCCGCTGCCGCACCGCTGCTCGATCCGAACTACTGGGCCGATCCATACGATCGCGACATGGCGATCAAGGGCTTGCGGCTCGCGCGCGACATCCTGCGCGCCCCAGCGATGAAGCGTTATGTGCAAAGCGAAGTTCTGCCGGGAGCGCGCGTGAATACCGATCAGGAACTGTTCGACTATGCATGCGCGAATGCAAAAACGGACCACCACCCCGTCGGCACCTGCCGCATGGGACGGCCCGACGATCCCGACAGCGTCGTCACACCCGACTTGCGTCTTATCGGACTGGATGGCCTGAGAGTCGTCGACGCGTCCGTCATGCCCTATCTGCCTTCGTGCAACACGAATGCACCGACGATCATGGTCGCCGAAAAAGCCGCCGACATGATCATTCAATCCCAGACATCGAGAGGTTTCCGTGAACATCAATCTGCCAACGCCGGAAGGTTCAACCAGCCCGTACACGATGCAGCACCGGGAAGACCAGGTTCCGCCGTCCACCGCGCCGACGTTTAACCGCGTCGCGTATGCGGCGGCGCATGTCGTCGTCGATCCATCGCGTGCGTACGAGCCTTGGGGCGATACGCCGCCCGTCGACTGGGACGCAACGCTTGCATTTCGCAGCTACCTGTATGGCCTGGGATTCAAGGTGGCCGAAGCGATGGATACCGCGCAACGCGGCATGGGCATCGGCTGGCCAACCGCCGCTGAACTGATCCGACGCAGCATCGCGCACGCGCGCAGCATCCCCGGCGCGGACCTGGCGTGCGGCGCGGGCACCGATCATCTCGACGGCACGCGCAGCCATACGCTTGCCGACATTGTCGGCGCCTACAAGGACCAGTTCGAAGTAATCGAATCAGCGGGCGGCCGGCCGATCATGATGGCGAGCCGCGCTTTGTGCGCAGCAGCGCAGTCCGCCGACGACTACAAGCACGTCTACGATGCCGTGATCTCCGCGTCACGCAACAAGGTCGTATTGCATTGGCTCGGCGACGCGTTCGATGCTTCGCTCTCCGGCTACTGGGGTAGCCGCGACGTCGCGACAGCGATGGCGACTGTGCTCGACATCATCCGGCTTCATCGGGACAAGATCGAAGGCATCAAGATCTCGCTGCTCAACGCGGAATATGAGCGTCAGCTCAGATCGCGGCTGCCCGAGAGCGTCGTGATGTTCACCGGTGACGACTACAATTACGGCGAACTCATCGCGGGCGACAGCACCGGCCATTCGCATGCGCTACTCGGCATCTTCGACCCGATCGCGCCTGTCGCATCGCGCGCATTGGTGAAGCTCGCGGCTGGCGAGACCGATGCATATCGCCAGATCATCGATCCCACGGTTGCGCTATCGCGCGAACTCTTCGTTGCGCCCACGCAGTATTACAAGGCTGGCGTCGTTTTTCTCGCATGGCTCAACGGACATCAACGGCACTTCTCGATGGCAGGCGGCATGCAGTCGGCGCGATCTGTCGCGCACTACGCGGAGGTGTTCAGGAAGGCGGACGTCGCGGGCGTATTGACTCGCCCCGAACTGGCTCGCCGTCGCATGAGCGAGTATCTGAGTCTCGCTGCGGGTATCGATAACTGAAAACCGGTTCGCGCATCGCGAGCCCGATTGGAGACGAAGCATGACAACACAGGCAACCTCCGCAGTTTCAGCGTCGTCGGTGAGCGATGCCGATGCGAATGTGACAGGCAAGGATCTTCGACGCGTCATCGCGGCAAGCGTCGCCGGCAGCGCAATGGAGTGGTACGACTTCAGCATCTACGGGACCGCTTCAGCGCTCATCTTTTCGGATTTGTTCTTTCCGGGACTCGACAAGGCCGCAGGACTGCTCGCGATCTTCGGCGCGTACGCCGCGGGGTTCTTCGCGCGGCCGTTTGGCGGGCTGTTCTTCGGCTGGCTCGGCGACAAATATGGTCGCAAGAGCGTGCTGGTTGCGACCGTGCTGCTGATGGGCGGCTCGACCTTCTGCATCGGCCTGTTGCCAACGTGGCACCAGGTCGGCGTGTGGGCGGCCGCATTGCTCGTGGCATTGCGTCTGCTCCAGGGTTTCGGCGCGGGCGCGGAACAGGCGGGCGCTTCGTTGATCGTGTCGGAGTTCGCGCCACCCGCCCGGCGTGGCTTCTATGCGGCACTGCCTTTTGCTGGCTGCATCATCGGCATTCTGCTCGCGAACGGCATCTTCACGCTCGTCCAGCGGCTGCCGAAGGACGAATTTCTCAGCTATGGCTGGCGGGTGCCGTTTCTGTTCAGCGTGTTCGTCATCGTTGCCGGTATCGTGATCCGGATGCGCGTGAAGGAAAGTCCTGTGTTCGAAGAGATCAGGAAGTCGGGGCATGCGAGCAAACAGCCGGTGCGCGATCTAATGTCGGAGGCACGCGGCACGCTGCTGGTCGCGTTCTGCCTGCGCGTCGGCGAAAACGGCTCTTCGTACCTGTATCAGGTATTCGCGCTCAGCTATCTGACCAAGGTGCTGCTGGTCGACAAGTCGGTTGGTACGATCGGTCTCACGATCGCTGCAGCGCTCGCGGTGTTCACCATTCCGATGATGGGCTGGCTGTCCGATCGCTTCGGCCGGCGGCTGATGTATCGGCTCGTTGCGCTGTTCACCTGCCTTTGGGCATTTCCTGCCTTCTGGCTGTTCACCACGAAGGACCCCGTGCTGATCGTGATCAGCATGGCTGTCGCGATCGGTGTCGGCGTGTTCGGGATGTATGGGATTCAGGGCGCGTATTTTCCTGAACTGTTCAATGCGCGCTATCGATACACGGGCATCGCGGTCAGCAAGGAGTTCGCTGCCGTCGCGTCCGGAGGCATCGCGCCCTTTATAGCGGCTGCGTTGCTCGCGTGGGCACAAGGTGCGTACTGGCCGATTTCTACCTACATCGCTGTGTTAGCAGGTATCAGCTTCATCGCAACACTTTTTGCACCGGAGACTCAGGGGATCAGTCTTCGACAATAGTTCGCGAACGTCGAACGGCCGGTTACCGTTTCGCAGGAGACGCTCGTTGAAGTTCAGGGAGTGTCTCCTTGTGGCCGGAACGACTCATTCAACAACTGGCAGAAGTGCAAGCCGCTGTCACAGGCTAGGAACGTAAGCAGACTAACCTGACTCTGAACGGTATGCAAAGTCATACAATACGAGGCTTTGGGTACTGGTCGCTGCTAGTGCGGCGAAGAACAGTCCTTTTATGGTTTGTGCTGCAGGCGGCGACGAGGCCTGTGCTACATGGCTTCAAAGCGGCGATGCAGGTCCTGACAGACTCCAGTCGTTTGCCGGCTCGTACGCAACCTGACCGAAATACACCATCCGCCAATTCTGCAATTTGGAAAAATCTTTCGCGAAACCCGCGACGGAATCGTGGACCAGATAGTCGAAGAAGTCGAGCAAACGGTCGCGCTGTTCCGCCTCGCCGACAATCAGCGAGACATCCTCATATGCCCTTGCAAGCGTCTCTTCCCGCAAGCTGAGTTTGCCGCCGTCGAGCCGTTTGGTCTCGGCGGAAGCAGTCGCCTCATTCACAGCGTTGCCATCCGCCGTGATAATGGCGAGTTCCTTCCTGACGTTCGGCACGAGGTCGTTATTGTGGGTCTCGGTCAGTACCTGTTCGGCTGCCGCAACCCGCGCCTGGGCTTTCTCGTCGTTCGTGAGCTTCGACAGATAGCTGCGCGCGATATACATCTGAAAGAGATGATCCGACGTCGCTTTCTCAACGGGGCCGCTTGCCTTCGCGCGGCTCATGTACGAGTCGAAGAGCGCGGCTGTCTTTGACGAAACGGCGAACGCCCCCTTGATACCCGGACCCAGAATGTCAAGCGCGGACAGCGGTACGCCCGCCGCTCTTGCCGCGCGATACATATGAAGCAGCGGCACCTGGCTGAGTTTGTCTTCGTCCTTCAAGGCGCGCGTCTGCTCGCCCGGCGCGTATCCGCCGCCGACGTCCGAATGCACACCCGGATAGATGACTTCGTGAACATTGGCCGGATAGTGCTTTCCGTCACGCACGGAATCGAGCGGAAACGAGTCTCTGACTTCATGTGCGGCGATGTAGTGAACGCACTGCTCCACCATCGCCGGTATGCGCAGATCCTTCGCCCACTCGTAGTGGCCGTCCTTGCTCGTGACGGACAATCCGATACCTGCCAACGGCGAAATGACATAGGTGCCAATCCTGACAAGAGGACTGTGATCATACGTTTTGGCGCTTGCGGGCACGCCGGCCGAAGCGACGGTGTCGAACAGTCCCATGAAATAGAGGCGAATGGGATGCCCTTGATACGTCCAGCCGCCGGCACCCTGGCGACAGTCTTTCGCAATTCGAATCGCGAAAGCCCGTGCAAGTGCCGCACCGCGCGAAAAGCCGAACAGCGCCAGATTGATCATTCGTATCGGCTGTGACGGATTCTTTGCGCGTGCTTTGGCTTTCGCCACCAGTTTGTCGAAATCAGCGCGAGCTTTCACGAGCCGCGCGTCGCCGCCCGACGCCACGCCAAGCCCCATCGTGCTGTAGTCATGCTCGCCGATTTCCGGATACGGCGTACCGAGTCCGGGAACATAGATGGCGTACTTGCCCAACTCGTCATCGCTTTCCGGATGTGTCAGGAAGAGCCGCGCGACGTTGCTGTGCTTGAGTTTCGGTGTGTCGTTGAAGCGGTTGTTGCCCGTTCCATCAAAGAACACCGAGACCCATACCGTCTGGGAACAGTCAGGCGTTCCGGGCTTTTTCGACGGGTCAAGGCAAGCGATTGCGGCCGCCCGTTGCCTGCGCTCTTCGAGCGACAACGGGCGTAATCCTGCCAATGGCGGAAGCTGGGTATCGTCGAGCATGTCTACCCCGTCAGCGAACGTAAGGCAAACGGCGTTCGAGCTTCAAACGCGGCGGCGAAGGGCCGTCGTCCCCTGAAATCGCGCCTTCGATATGTCCATCCGGATAGAAGTGCACTTCGAGATATGCAGGCTTCTCCGGAATAGGCCCTTTGACTTCGACGTGCGCCTTCAGATGATCTTTGTCGGCGGGTTCGACAATTTTGTCCGACGGATAGGCCACGAGTGCTTCGCGCATGTAGTCGACGTCGATCGTAAACGGCGTTTTCGTCGAACGATCGAGCAGCACACAGCAGGCGTATTTGCCGCCACCCGATGTCTTTGTACTCAAAAAGACGTTGCCACCCGATATGCCGTTGACCGCGAAGTCCAGCAATGCCCGATCCGTGTAGTCGTAACCGACCAGTTCGAGCTGATACGGCTCTTTCGTGCAACCCGTCAAACTTGAAGATCCCACCATACCGACTCCGACAAGAATTCCGACCTTGAGCAGATTTCTCAAACGCATCACTCGAGTTTGTCCTCACAAAATGCGATCAGCGCGCAACGTGCACGGTCGGCGAGCAGCAAAGAACTGTTCCTTTCCTGATCGCTCGCCCCATTCAGCGCGTCGGCTACAAGGTCGTAGCGCATCGATTCATCGATCATTGCCAGCAAATCGTCGTCCGTCTGCGCCAACATATATAAGATTGAATCGACGATCCCCGCGTCGGTAAAGACGCTTACCTGTCGATCGTTCAACTTCAGTGGCGCGAGATACGGCGCGTCAGCCTGAAACTCGCGGATCACTTTCTGAAGCGAACCCTTGCGATCCAGATACCACCATTCGTCCAACATCGCGAGATACGACTTCAATTGGTATTCCGTCAATGCTTTTACCAATACGGGAATCACGCGTGTGTCGAACAGTTTGACCTGCCATTCAGTTCCGTCGTCGCATCTGGCATCCAGTCTAATCCGGATCGCGTCGGTCAGGCGTTGAAGCGAAAGCGGTGACACGATGAACGATAACCCGCGTGGATCCTCGACACATTTCTCGCAAAGCAGGCGCACTACATCGGACTGCGGCGAGTGGATTGCGATGACAAATGGCCCGAATTGCCGTGCGCCGATGTCATCCGGCGCGTCGAACACCAGCTCGATGTTCGGGGTCGCCGGAAAATCGAGCGCTTTCCCCGATAACACAGAGAAAAGCGTTGGATAGGCGACGCCATATACCAAGGCATAAAGCGCCCGTCCAGCGGCGTGTGCATGGAATCCGGCGATTTCCTGCTCCAGCGCTCCGGGCGCCATAGACTCGTTGACGGACACGTTTGAACTCATTTCGTACCCAGCAGCGCGCCCTGCGAGTATTCAGCGAGCAGGCAAGGAATGCAGATGGATTTCGGCATCGACGGCAGCGGATACACATCGCCCGTCGGCCCCGCAAACGAATGTTGACTTCCCTTGATGTCAATCTTCCCTGGCGCGTGAATCTCGATGTTTCCGCCTTTGATCCGAAGGTACGCGCCCCCCGACGTGAGCAGGATCTCCTGCTTCGCCGCCGCTTCGATGTTTTCCGTCGCGGACTGTACCTTGAAGGTCTTCTGCGCGGTCAATTCGATGTTATCGGCATGGGCCTGAATCTCGAGTTTGCCCTTGGCCGCGAAGAGTTTCATCCCTGCGTTCTGGACAAACAGGCTGAGCTTCTCCCCCACGCTTGCGATCAGCGACTTACCCGCTGCGATATGCGTGCTTTGCCCACTGACCAGAGTGATCTGCTGTGCCGCCGACACATGCGTCGAATCGTGCGTCGACATGCCGATACCTGCCGGACTCGCGAGCGCGATTACGGGTTGCGCGAACGCATTCGCACTGCCCGTGCCGCCGCCCGCTGTTCGACCACCCGAGGCTGAACCCTCGACGCTGTCTTGCATCGCATCGGCAAACGACTTCAACGCGTTGGAACCGCCCTTGAGGTTCTCCGCTTGATGCATCTCGCCAGCCGCGGACATCGCATCGATCACACCCTGTGAATTCGCGATTTGCTGCCGCGTCTCGCTCACATCCAGTTGCTGGCTGCCCACGCTCTTCGCGTACGTCGTCATGAGGAGACCTTCGGCAGCCCGTACCGCGCCGTAGTTGTCTGTGGCGAGATCGAAACCGCTGCCGAGATACGCACCGCGCGTGTTGCCATTCTGCGCGACCAGATAGCCCAGGTGCAGACCTGAATTTGCCGTCGTACTGTAGAGGTGCAAGCGGTTTTGGCCCGTCGCGTCGTCCATCACCATCTGGTTGTATCCACTACCTCCGAATTCCTTCGAACGATAGCCAGACAGCAAACCATTCGAATGCCACTGCGGTTTCGCCGCGTCGTTGTAGACCCTTGCCACCACAATCGGACGATCACAATCGCCATCGACGTAATCCACCAGGACTTCCTCGCCAACGCGCGGCAGATGCACGCCACCATAACCACCGCCGGCATCCGACTGCACGACGCGCAACCAGCACGACGCCCGTTCATCACCGCTATTGAGCCGGTCCCAGATGAAGCGCACCTTGATGCGATTCAGTTCGTCGGTATAGACCTCTTCGTTCTGCGGGCCGACGACTATCGCCGATTCGAGTTGCACATCCGGCTTCGCGTGCTCGAACGGACTGCGATAGGGCACCGTCGTCCGCTGCGCTTCGATATCGACGCGATAGAAGCCTTCCGCTCCGTCTCCGATCAGCGTGCTCGGCGCAGATGCACCTTCATGTCGCGCGCGCACTGCCGCCACAGTTGCCTGAAGGCTATGCGGAAAGACGGGCGCATCGTTGCTGACAGGCAGATTGTTCTCGATTGTCCAGACGGTTTCAATCACGGCGAATTCCCGCTGATCGGCCGCATCGCGATCGTGATCGGGATGGCCGCTCAATGTGAAGCGCTGTCCGGCATCGATACCGCGCATACCGCCGACACCATGGAAGCGCTTCGCTCGCGACTCCCACTCTTCCATACGGATGCGCGAAAGCTGATCGCCGCGATCCTGCTCGCCGTAGGTATAAGCACCGGTATATTCGTACACCTCTGCCTGCGCCGGCAATGCGCCCTGTGACGGCATCGTCGGCGTGCTGGTGCCCTTCGGGTTATAGATACCGGCGGGGTTTTTATAGTCGAACGTACGCGTCGTCAGCAGCGCGCTTTGCAACGTGCGCGTGCCCGACCATTGCGTGAGCGCATCCGTCTCGCTGTTCGCTCCAGCACGGTAGAAGCTCACCGTTTTCGGCGACGTGGGCTTGAATGACGACAGATTGTCGGCGATCACCAGCGTATGTGACTTGCCGTCCTCTGCCTGCTGCCAGAAACCATAAAGACCTTCCGATTCCAGCAATCGATGCACGAAGTTCCAGTCGTATTCGTCCTGCCGGCAATACGAACGCGTAGGCAACTGCCGGGAGAGTGCAAACTGAAATCGTCCTTGAGCCTGAGGATGAGCATTGAAAACATCACTGACGATTTCTTCGACGCTCACGTCCTGCCAGATACGCTGATCGCGCCTGAACTTGAGGAAGTGCATCCACGACGCAAAGCCGATCTGATAGCTCGTTAGCGTGCTATCCGAACCGAGCCGGCGTGCGGTATGGACAAAGCCGTTATGCGGCAAATAGGACTTATCGGACTGCTGGATCCAGAGCGTAACGGGCTGCGCGATCAGTTTCTTGAGTTCGATGTTCGACGACATCGAAACGACGTCCAGCGTGAACTCGAAGTGTCGCCCGACGCGCGAGTTGCCGACCACTCGTTGCGGCACGAGTACATCGCTGCCGAGCAGTGTATCCAGTTTCAGCAGCCGGTCGCCCTGTGCAAGACGACCTGTGATGGCTGCGATAACGTCCTGCGCCCCCATAACCCCTCTTTTTATCCGTTACTATTTAGCCCGCGCGATTCTACAAGAATAAAACGAATAAACCATTGGCCAGATTTTAAAAAATCATTAGTTTGGAATCGAGAAAGGTTAAATATGCGTCGGGCATTTTAAATGACGCGAAAATTCTACTTATGATTCGTATATCCGGTAATGCATACCGGGTGCTTTCGCGTAGGGTCGGCGGCTAACGGATGCATTGCGGCGAATCAAGCCGCCCGCACACCGTAAGCGCTCGTAGCCGAATCGATCTGCTGCGACTCGGTCATGACGGGATACAACCGGTAGCTCGGCGCGACGCTGACAGAACCGCTTCGTCGAACATCACGAGACTTCCTTCGGTAAAGACGAATGGAGGTATTGTCAGCGATTCATGTCATCGCATCGAATGGCTCCTATTGGCCGATTCCGCCTGAATCAGTTGGGCAGCAGTGCAGGTCAAGCAACCGTCTCAAAACGTCCGCCACGCCAAATTACCCATGAATTCATACGGCTGCTCCGTAGCGCCCGCGTCCAGGACTACCGGCCATCCGACGCGCGGGTGGTATGTATAGCTGGGCAAGACGAAGTACCGACCAAGCCTCACGTCGACAACTGTCGTCAATCGTTCGAATCTCCGCTCCATCCAACTGAACGCTAAAAAGTTCGAGCACGCTGACATCGAGAATATGCGACCCTACGCGAAGCCTGGCAATCGCCGGTCGCCCAGACCGAGCATATGATACGAATCTCCATTCGGCGGCTCCGCTTCATACCGCAGGACGATCTCGTAACTGCAAACCGGAGGGATCAAAACATAGTCACCCATCCCGCCCAGTGGATCATCAGTTCGTCTCGCGCAAATTGAATCAGGTGCGGTGCCCTACAGGTTGCTCACAACGATCTACAAGTCGTTTGTGGAAACTGTCGACGGTTCTAATCCCAATCTCGAACGACCGGTTAAAGGCCGCTCATCGCCGCCCCCCAACCCGAAGAAGCGCCCCTCCGACAAGACATCCACCGCCTCTCCACCGACCAGCAAAAACCTATCCAAAAACCCGCGCCCATACCGCCCGAATTCGCCGCGCACGGTCTGCAAGGAGATATGAAGCCGCCAGCGCAAGCAGACCCGAAACGACGCCCGTCGCGACATGTTCGACAATGGGAAACCGGTAGTGACTCGTATGCGAGAACGCATCGCCTATCGCCGTCAGACAGCCGACGATCAGCGCATTGCCATATCGATGCGAATAGAGTTTCGCAGCTGGCGTGAAAGTCAACAGTACCGCGAGGACTCCCGTGAGCAGCCCTGTCTGGATCGCAATCGTCCAGTGCACGAGGCTCAGGATATTGCCCCAGCTCCCCGGCATGCAGGTCATGCACGCACTGGTGGGTTGCCAGAAACGCTGGGCAAACAGGCGCATCCTGCGTTTCCACTCACTTGACATGATGCGCTCCCGTCGCTGCGTCACGTACGACGCCATTCCTTGCTTCGTCCAGATGCGCCCGTTCAAACGCCCCAATAGCATTAGACCCAAAGAGCAGCGTATCCACGGTGCAATAATACCTCTGCGACGGGATCGACACCCCATTCATGTCGTGTCGTGAACGAGCGCCCAGGTGGGTTTGACACCTTGCATGCGCGGCATTCGCCAGATCGATAAGATGACGCGTCAACACGATTCTCACTCGCTAGCCTCTAGAGGAGGATGAGTGATGAGCAACGAGTCCGTACCGGGCGACCCTACGCCGCCCCCTCAGCCCGCAGAAGGGGACACCCGCAGCGACGACGACACGCTGACCAACGCGCCCTTCGTGCGCAGTCATCCACGCCTGCAGCAACTGTTTCCCGTCCTTACCGAAGCGGAACTCAGCAGAGTGCGGCGCTTTGGCAGGGTATCGCGCTACCCCAAAGGCGCAATGCTCTATCGCGTGGGAGAGCGCACCCCGGGCATGTTCGTGCTGCTGTCGGGCAAGATCCGGGCAGTCGCCCGCGATGGCCTCGGTCGTGAGCAGATCATCCACACGTTCACCCAGCGCGGCGAATTCACCTCTGACGTAAACCAGTTCTCGAACAAGCCTTCGTTCGTGGATTCCTGCGTCATCGAAGACGTCGAAGCAGTGCTGGTCCGGCCCGACGACCTCAGTCCGCTACTGACGGGTGAAGCCGAACTCGGCGAAAAGATCATGCGCGCGCTGATTCTCAGGCGCTTCGTTGCAATGGAGCGCGTGAACGGCGCCGTTCTGGTCGGCGTGACCGGTAATCCGCGGCTGCTCGCGCTGCAAAACTTCCTGCGCCGCAACACCTATCCGAACGTCACACTCGATGCTGAACAGGACGCCGGTTCCGTCGCGCTACTCGAAGGACTGACACCCCGGCCGGATGACTTTCCGCTCGTCATCTGTCCAAACGGCACGGTGCTGCGCAACCCCGATGAAGGGCAGCTTGCGTCGTGTCTCGGACTGATTCCCGACTTCGACCCCGCCCATGTCTACGATGTGGCGATCGTCGGCGCGGGTCCCGCCGGACTTGCGGCAGCCGTCTACGCGGCATCCGAGGGAATGTCGGTCGCGGTGCTCGACTGTCGCGCGCCCGGTGGCCAGGCCGGTGCGAGCGCGCGCATCGAGAACTTTTTCGGTTTCCCTACAGGCATCACGGGGCACGCGCTCGCGGACCGCGCGTTCGTTCAGGCGCAGAAGTTCGGTGCGCACATCGGCATCCCGTGCGAGGTCAAGGCGCTGTATTGCGACAGGCAACCACCCGTCGTCGAGCTTACCGATGGCCATCGAATCACCGCGCGCACCGTGGTCATCGCGACGGGCGCCGAGTACCGTCGACCCGTCGTCGAGGATCTCGAGCGTTTCGAGGGCCGAGGCGTCTACTACTGGGCGACGCCGATCGAAGCGAAGCTATGTCGCAACGAACCGGTGATGTTGATCGGGGGCGGCAATTCGGCGGGACAGGCAGTCGTGTTTCTCGCGTCGCATGCCGAGCATGTGCACGTGTTCATTCGAGGCGCAAAGCTCGAGGACAGCATGTCGCACTACCTGGTCGAGCGCGTCACGTCGCTGCCGAACGTGACGGTTCATACGCGGGTCGAGCTGACCGCGCTCGAAGGAACAGGGCGGCTTGAACGGGTGCACTATCGCGGCGCCGGTGGAATCGAGGGGAGTATGACCATCCATCACCTGTTCGTGTTCATCGGCGCGGACCCCAACACCCGCTGGCTCAACACGTGCGGCATCTCGCTCGACAGCAAAGGCTTCGTGCAGACGGGCATTGACCCTCCCGACGCGAACATGCTGTCGATATCGCTGCAGACGAGCGTCGAAGGTGTGTTCGCAATTGGCGATGTCCGCTCGGGGTCGACCAAGCGTGTCGCTTCGGCAGTAGGCGAAGGCGCGGGTGTGGTCGCGCAGATTCAGGTCTTTCTGTCTCGCGCTTATTGAGCGAGCTGACTGAGCGAGCTTGCAGGACGCGCTGCGATTCGACCGGATCAGTTTCTACCGGCTTCGTCTGTTCTCCTCCAGCATCCGTCATCATCCTTATGCTCGCCTCGTCCCGACCGGAAGGCGATCCCCGCGAAACGGGCCGGACTGGGCGTGGAGTCCTCGATGATCTGAGACGGCGCCACATTGCCCCTTGCTCCCGGCGCGAACGCGAGAATGCGCAGGTTCTGCCCGGCAATGAAGAGCCGCCCGTCTTCGGAGACGGCAATCTTGTTACCCGGCAGCGGCAAGCGTTCGCCGATGATTCCCGTGGCCGGACCGCTGATAGTCCGTAGCGGGCGCACGTTGCCACTCGCCTTGGCGGCGAAAACGCTCACCTGGGTCTGGCTCGCATCGGCAGTCGTGTTGTAGACGAATAATTCGTCCGTACGGGGATCGACAGCGATGGACGTGGCGATCTGCGAGAAAAAAACGTCGCGGCCCGGAAACAGGCCGGTTTTGGGACCTGTGAGGCTGCGCAGAAGCGGTGGCGCGCTCACGCTTCGGCTCGTGCCGAACGTGTCGATGATCGCCGCTCCCTGTATGTCATAACCGGCGATCAGCAGATTGTCGTCGCCGTCGATCGCGATGCTCTGGTACTGGGTGATGTTCGGATCGGTAATGCGCACGGGATTGGGTATCGGCCCCGAGCTATTGACGGGAAGGACCATCACGCCCGCAGTCGAGGGACGAACGCTCAGGACGAAGTCGTTGAGGCGAGAGTCCACCGCAATGCCGGGCAGGTCATTTGTCATGGGCAACGTGATTGAGCGGCCCGGCGCCTGATTGCCCTCGGCCTTGCGCGGAAAGATGTCGACGGCGTCATTGCCAAACTGCGCAACGTGAAAGGCGTCCTTCCTGTCGATCACTATCGCCCCGGCCGACATCAGGGTGGTGAGCGGCCCCTGCAGCACCTGGCAGGGTTCGGTCGCTCCGTTGGCGCGCGCGGAGTAACCGCGAATCTGGTCACTGAACGTGACAAAGACGGCGTCGTGAGAGCAGACGGCGTGCGCCAGCTGGACTCCGAAAAACATACTGACGGCGGCGACACATAGCGCGGGTTTCATGACATGCCTCCTTGGTCACAATTGAGCGAATGCGCCGATTAAGCATAGACGCCCGCTGGAGACCAAACGACGCGCCGCCAATTGCAACCTGTGTTTTGGCGGACGATGCAAGAGCATGCCGAACGCTGTCGAACGCCGCGCTGCTCAAGCGCGCCGCCGTCCCTGGATGAAATCGCGAAGCAATCGCGTACGCGACATCGGCCAGCCTCATGCCGGGCGAAGCCTGCGCGCAAACGGTGGGCCGCACTGGCGGTCTGAGTCATGCCTGAAAAGCATGCCGTACAGCCTACAAAGTCTTTTCCCTCGGAGTTAGAGGCGCCTACATTACGTTGCAGGACGGCGTTGACACAAACTCAGACGAACGGGCCAGTCGCAGCACTCCACAGATAGCCCATACGTTTCAGCGATATCGCGTCGCATACAACTCGCAACGGATTCATCAAAGGACGACTGCCATGACCCGCCATACTCACCAGACCGCGCCGACCCAGTTCGTCGAGGCCAACGGTATCCGCTTCGCGTATCGCCGCTTCGGCAAGACGAACGGCGTACCGCTCGTGATGAATATTCACTTCACGGGCACGATGGACCATTGGGACCCCGCCGTCACCGACGGTCTCGCGCAACACCGCGAAGTGATCCTGTTCAACAACGCCGGGATTTCCAGCAGCTCGGGCACGGTGCCGGAGTCGATCGAAGAAATGGCCGCCAATGCCGCTGCGTTCATCGAAGCGCTTGCGCTAAAGCAGGTCGACGTGCTCGGCTTTTCGATGGGCGGCCTGATCGCGCAGGAACTCGCGATCACGAAGCCGCGCCTGGTGCGCAAGGTGATCCTCGTCGGCACCGGCCCGCGCAGCGGCGAAGGCATGGCGTCGCTGACGCCTGAAGCGCAGGAGATCTTCGGTGCATCGTATGCGCATCCCGATGACCTGTGGCTGCGCGTGCACTTCGCACCGTCCGAAGCGAGCCAGGCCGCAGGCCGTGGCTTCGTCGAGCGCTTCCGTCTGCGCACCGGGCACCGCGACCCCGAAGCCAACGACAAGGTCGCGCCCGCCCAACTCGCCGCGCTCGCGAAATGGGGCGCGCCGCGCGAGAACCCGTACGACTATCTCGACGCGCTCAGGCAGCCGACGCTCGTCATCAACGGCGACAACGACGTGATCATCTATTCGATCAACTCGTGGATCCTGCAGCAGCACATTCCGAACGCACAACTGATCCTCTATCCGGACGCCAATCACGGCTCGCTGTACCAGTACCCGCAGCGCTTCGTCGCGCATGTCGATCAGTTTCTCTCGGAAGCCGACGTATCCAACGCGTAAACGCACGCTCATCACATTCAACGGAATCTCATCATGAACAACCTGACAGGCAAGACCGCGCTCGTAACGGGCGCATCCCGCGGCATCGGCCGCGCCACCGCCATCGCGCTCGCACGAGCAGGCGCGCGCGTGCTGGTCCACTACAGCAGCGCAGCGCAAGCCGCCGACGCCGTCGTCGACGCGATCCGCGCGGCAGGCGGACAGGCCGACAAGGTCGCCGCCGATCTGCGCGACGCAAACGGGCCGCACGAACTTGCAAAGCGCGTGCGCTCGCTGACGGGCGATCGTCTCGACATCCTCGTCGCGAACGCAGGCATCTCGAAGGCCGCGCCGATCGAAGACACGACCGTCGAAGATTTCGACGACCTGTTCGCCGTCAATGTGCGCGCTCCGTTCTTCCTCGTGCAGCAGTTGCTGCCCGTGCTCGGTGAAGGCAGCAGCGTCGTGTTGCTGTCGTCGCTTGCGGCGCGCGCGTCCGTCAACAATCTCTCCGCGTATGCAGCCACCAAGGGCGCTGTCGACACGCTCGTGCGTCACTTCGCGTCCGCGCTCGGCGAACGGGGCATCCGCGTCAACGCGATTGCGCCGGGCGTCGTCGAAACGGACATGTCGAACTTCGCGAAGACGGACGCCGGCCGCGACTTCACGCTAGGCATGCAGGCGCTCAAACGCGTCGCGCAGCCCGACGATATCGCGGGCGCCGCCGTGTTCCTCGCCTCCGACGACGCGCGCTGGATCACAGGCGACACGTTGCGCGTCGACGGCGGATCGAAGCTCTGATCGATCCTTGCGCGGCGTACGTCATGATCCCGACGAACGCCGCGCCGCCGAGCGATACTGCTTCACGATCCTGACGAAATTCGTCACGGCCGGCGATCTTTCGCGCTGCCGATGGATCAGCGCACTACCCGTCGCGAGCGGCTTGCCATGCAGCTCATGGTATGAGACGCCTCCGACCTGCACCTGCCGCATCGACGACGGCACCACCGCGACACCGAAACCCGCCGATACCAGATTCGCCGCCGACGAAATCTGCGGCGACGCCATGCTGATCGACGGCGCAAAACCCGCTGCGTGACAGGCGCCGATAATCGAATCGTAAATTGCAAAGTATCGCGAAGCGGCAAGCTGAAGCCGCCTGATTCGGGGACATAAGACTACTCACCGTTCTCGTTTCGCGAAGTGTGAATTGACCTACCGAGGGATTCTGCCCAGTTCAATGTGTGACTACACTCGGCAACGATCAGTCGCCTTTTGCAAGCGTCGACGATAGATCGTGATACCGGATGCGGAGCGACATGCACCGCCTTTTCTTTTCCGCGCCAGTCTCTTTGAACATGGACAGACTTCAGGCAATGACGACGTTCGTGAGCGTCGTCGAAACAGAAGGCTTCGCTTCTGCGGCACGCAAGCTCAAAACCTCGCCATCCGTCATCAGTCGCCTGATCAACGAACTCGAGGCGCATCTCGGCGTGCGTCTGTTGAACCGCACAACCCGCATCGTCAGAATGACCGATGCCGGCGAAAAATTTTTCGAAGATTGCCGTAACATCCTTGCAAAAGTGGAGGCAGCAGAGCAGGCCGCGGTCGGCGCACACAGCACACCGCGTGGCCAGCTGACAGTGACGGCACCCGTAGTGTTCGGAAAGAACTATGTCACGCCCATCGTTCAGGAGTATTTGTCGCGCTACCCGGCCGTGACCGTGAGTTGCTGGTTTCTGGACCGAACGGTAAATCTCGTCGACGAAGGTGTCGATGTTGCGATTCGCATCGGGGAACTGCCCAATTCCTCACTGCAAGCTGTCGCGATCGGCAAGGTGCGTAGCGTGCTCTGCGCCTCTCCCGCCTATCTGGATGCACACGGCGAGCCGCGACACCCCGGTGACCTCACGTCTCACGTCGCCATCCAGTCGACGCCTTCGACGTCATCCCCTGAGTGGCGCTTTCGCGTGGACGGGAAGCCTGTCGTCGTGCCGATCCAGCCACGCCTGATCACCACGATAAACGACTCCGCGATGACGGCCGCCATGTCGGGACTCGGCATCGTGTGCCTGCTGTCTTGTCAGATTTCTTCCGAACTGGCAGAAGGCCGGCTTCGGATCGTGCTGCCAGAGTATGAGCTTGCGACACTACCCGTGCACGTGTTGCACCGCGAGGGCCGACATGCCAACCGGAAAGTGCGCGCATTTCTCGACCTCGCCATCGAAACATTCCGGGCGAAGGCTTCCCTGTGGCGCGCATAGTTGACCACTGTCGCGGCGTCGTGTTTCTACTCGTACAAACTGAGGTTCGATTGAACCGCGCAGGAAGCGCGCGGTATCGCCGCTTGCCTGCCTCAATCAGCGCGTTGGCGCTCTGAATTCAGAAAGTCCGCGGCAGAGACGACTTTCGCGTATCCGAAACTCAAGGCCGCCATAAACGCCGCGTGTACCTGCAATGACGGCACATTGACTCCGTTGAACTCGAGGGCGTGCGTGGCGCAGGCATCGTGAATCACCGTCGTGCTGTAGCCGAAGTCCACTGCAGCACGGGTCACTGCATCGATACACATGTGGCTCATGTTTCCCACTACCACCACCGTTTCGATACCTCGAGCATCGAGAATCTTCTTCAGGTCGGTCCCACGGAATGGATTCATATGGTGTTTGACGATCACGAGTTCGCCGGGCAGATTGACAGCCTTCGGATGAAGCTGAGCGCCGTCGGTGTCCGGCACGAAGAACGCCGCATCTTTTGACAGCGTTTCATGGCGGATATGCACGACCAGATCGCCGTTCTTCCTTGCGGCGTCGATGACGTTGCGTGCGTTATCCGCGGCAGCGTCGACGCCATCCAATATCCACTTCCCTCCCGCAAAGTAATCGTTCTGAATATCGACCACTATCAGTGCCTGTTTCGTCATGTTTCCTGTACCTCGAACGGTGAACAAAGATTCGGCTCCATTGGGGACCGAATTCGTATCAGCAGCGCACGTAGCCCCCGACCAGATGGAAGGCGGCCGCGACGCAACGGTCTGGATACTGCCCGATCCATCGGACACGCGGAATGACCCGAATGAAGAATGCACCGTTCGCGTAACAAGATGAGTGGATCGGTGTTGTCGAAAACGCCTGCAACCTTTCGTCAGTGAATTGCCTTGGCCACCAGCCCATGTCGGCGTTCTCGTTACGCGAATGGTCTTTTCTGGTCCAACCCGTTTCTGGAATCCTGGTGATCGCCCATACTCGGCGCCATCAATCACGAACCACGTGATGCCGACTATCACCAGTGAGATTTCCATGACTACTGCAGCGACCATCAACGGTACCGAGATCGACTTTTACTACTGGCCCACGCCAAACGGCCAGAAAGTTGCCATCTTCCTCGAAGAAACAGGTTTGACTTACCAGGTACACCCCATCGATCTCGGCAAAGGCGTGCAGCTAACCGCCGACTTCGAAAAGATTTCGCCAAACAACCGGATGCCGGCCATTGTGGACCGCCAACTCGGCGCATCGGTATTCGAATCCGGTGCGATCCTGTTGCATCTCGCGGAAAAGACGGGGCAGTTCATTCCTTCCACCCCGAGTGGTCGCATTGACGTCATGCAATGGTTGTTCTGGCAAGTGGGCGGTCTCGGGCCGATTCTGGGTCAAACGGTTTTCTTCCGTACGTACGCATCAGAACAATTGCCTCTGGCGATCGAACGGTTCACCAAAGAGGCGACGCGGCTCTACGGCGTTCTGAACAAGCGACTCGCCGACCGTGAATACATTGCGGGCGAATACTCGATTGCCGATATGGCGGTTTATCCATGGGTAGCGCAGCATGCCGCGCAGGGCATCGCGATGGATCGCTTTCCACATGTCGCACGTTGGCTCGAGCACGTCGCCGAACGACCTGCCGTCAAACGCGCATATGCACTGGGTGAAGCCGTACGCCCCGCGCAACTGACGGATGAACATCGCAAGCAGTTGTACGCCCAACAGTAGCCGACCGCCTGATCAACTAAAGACGAGACGGATAACACACCCGTCCGGATCTTTCTATCAATGATCCATTTCGCAATACTTATCTTATTCAACTTGAATTCAAAGGAACTGAGAATGTTTTTCACGAAGAACGTCAAACACATCACGATCGCCGCCGCGATTTTGGCCTCGATCCCTGCACTCGCCGCTGCGACCGGAGGAAACGCCGACCTCTACGCAGACAGCTCCAAGGTCGTGCCCGTTACTGAACTGAAGTTCTATCAGGACAAGGAAGGTCTGACGGTTGCCAACGGTTGGGGCGATCCGGCAAACGGCGCGCACAGCAATTACATCAAGATGCCGGGTGGCACAGCGAGTGGCGTGCACACGCACACTTCCTCCTACTATGGCGTCGTCATAGCTGGCGTCGTAGCCAACGAACCTCCGGGTTCAAAGCAGGATCATCCACTGCCGGCAGGCTCGTACTGGTACCAGAAGGGCGGCGAGCAGCACGTCACGAAGTGCATTTCGCAGACTGAATGCATCTTCTTCGTGACATCGAAGGGCGCATTCGATTATCTGCCGGCCAGGTGATGTTCCTGCTCTCAAGGCGCTCGATCCATCGGGCGCGATCGTAGGTGCGGCGCTCGGTCACGGGTTTGGCTGGACGTGGGTCGCATGCCTGACAGGCATGCCCTCCAGCCTGGAAAGTCTTTTTCAGCAGCACGCAAGAAGCCTAAAGTTGACTCCGTCATGCTCACCGAGCAGCGCGACACAAACGATGTGTCGCGGACCTATCTGACAGGAGCCTCAAATGAACCACCCCGTCGTTTTGATTACGGGTGCCCTGACGGGCATCGGTCGTGCAACCGCCTTTGCATTCGCTCGCGCAGGCGCACGCCTCGTCGTGTCGGGCCGTCGTGCCGCAGAAGGCGCGGCGCTCGAAGCCGAATTGCGCGAAGCGGGCGCGGAAGCCCACTTCGTCCAGGCCGATGTGCGCCACGATGAAGAAGTCCGCAATCTGGTCGATCAGACCGTCGCCCGATACGGCAAGCTGGACGTGGCCGTCAACAATGCTGGAACGGAGGGCCGGCCGGGGCCCGTGGTCGACCAGACTGCGGACAGTTACGCCGACACATTCGACACCAACGTCCTCGGCACGCTGCTGAGCCTCAAGCACGAGCTGCGCGTGATGACGGCTCAGCGGGCGGGCAGCATCGTCAACATCTCATCGACCTACGGTCACGAAGGCGCGGCGTTCGCGTCGGTGTATGCGGGAAGCAAACACGCGGTCGAGGGCATCACGAAGTCGGCCGCGCTCGAGGTCGCCTCGACGGGCGTTCGCGTCAATGCCGTCGCGCCAGGTCCGACCGACACGGGCATGCTCGACCGCTTCACCAGCACAGCGGAAAACAAGGCTGCGCTCGCCGCAAAGGTGCCGCTCGCGCGCATCGGCAAACCCGATGACATCGCCGCAGCCGTCCTCTACCTCGCTGCCGATGGCGCCGCGTTCGTCACCGGTCAGATCCTTACCGTCGACGGCGGCAAAACAGCAGGTTGAGTTTGCGCGAAGGCGCTCGCCCTCAGATTAAAACCTTCGAGGGCGAGCCAGAACTTTTTATCGAACTGGATCAGAACATGAATACCGACCTCACGCTTTACGAATCCAAAGCTTCTCCTAATTCTCGCCGCGTGCGTATTTTTCTTGCCGAGAAGGGCATCGAGATCCCGACTCAAGCCGTGGACCTTGGCGCAAAAGAGCAATTCTCCGAAGCGTATGTAGCGATCAATCCGCGTCGCCAGGTTCCTGCGCTTGCCCTGCACGACGGCACGACGATTGGCGAAGTCCCGGCAATCTGGCGCTATGTCGAAGAAGCGTATCCTTCGAAGCCCGCCTTGCTGGGTACCACACCACAACAGAAAGCGCTGATTGCAATGTGGGAACGACGCGCCGAACTCGACGGATTTGCGGCGGTGATGGAAGGTGTGCGCAATGCTGTAGCCGGCCTGAAAGGTCGCGCGTTGTCAGGTCCGCATGCTTACGAACAGATTCCCGAGATCGTCGAACGCAGCAAGCTGCGCGTGGCCAACTTCTTTGCCGACTTCAATGATCGCCTCAAGCAAGTGCCGTTCGTCGCGGGTGACGCATTTTCAGCGGCCGACATCACGACGCTGGTGACGATAGACTTTGCGGCAGCTGGCATGAAGATGACCATTCCAGCGGAATTCGACGCGTTGCAGACGTGGTACGACAAGGTTTCGACACGCCCTGCTTCGAAGGCGTAGAGAACTTTTTTGAATTGAGGTAGCGGTGTCTGGCCTTCCAGGCACCGCATAGAAAGATCGCACGCATTCACAAAACAATAGCGCGTGCCCATTCCCAGGTACTATAACGTCGCCGATTAATTTCAAAGCACCCGATCCCGCACAACCCGTCATACTTCCAGTTTCGCCGCGGACGGTCCCGGCACCCCATGCGCGGATTTATCTGGAGCCCAGTTGCCAATGAGTTCTTCCCCGGTCATTCCGTTCGCCCAAAACAAAATGAATTC